>SBHD01000298.1 GCA_006226345.1 Bacteroidota bacterium
GGTTGTGCGGATACGACGGCGGTGACTGTGCAGGATATTACCAACCAGCCGGAAGCGGAGATTGTGGCCAGTCCGGATGCTATTCTCGATTGTGCCATCAGTGAGATCGTCCTGTCCGGCGATATCAAAGGCACCAACGATGCCAACTCTGTTTGGCAGTACAACGGCACCAACTACGCCATCGGCACCGTGCTCACCATCGATGCTCCAGGTACTTATGAGTTTATCATTGTGGATACTGTGACTTTCTGTGCTGATACGGCGGTGATCGAGATCAACGAAAACCTGGCCTTCCCGCCGCTCTTCATCAATCCGCCCGGAATGCTCAATTGCTACAACAGTGTGATCAATCTGTCTGGCGGCTCTTCCTTCCCTGGCGTGCAGTTTACCTGGGCCAGTGTGAACGGTCCGGACACCACGATTTTGGGCTCCGGCATCAATGTTAATGTTAATGCCCCCGGCAGTTATATTCTGATCGGCCTGGATCCGGCCAGCAGTTGTACCAACTCGATCGGTACACAGGTGGTTGCCGACCTGACCGATCCGGTGGCCGATGCCGGCGCACCGTTCAGCATCGATTGTTTTGGTGAAACCGCCTATCTCGATGGTAGTGCATCCAGCGGCGCGGCAAACCTGCAGTTCCAGTGGACAACCGCAGATGGCAATCTGGCCAGCGGCCTGAATACGGCGACACCGGAGATCAACCTGCCGGGTACCTATACCCTGGTCGTGACCAATCCTGGCAACGGCTGTACGGATACGGACCTGGTGGTGATCGATCCGGATGATCCGATCGCGATCGCCACCGCTATCGACCCGCCGTGTGCGGGCGACCGGGGCCGGGTCGTGATCGATACGGTCATCGGTGGATACCCGCCGATCAACTACTCGATCAACGGCGGACAGACCTTTACCACACAACCGCTCTTTACCAACCTGCAGCCGGGCGATTACACCATCCAGGTGCAGGATGCTAACGGTTGTGAGACCAGTGTAGATGTCAGCATCGCCGAACCGGAGTTGTTTGAGATCACGGTGCTGGATCCGCAGGTGTACCTCAAACTGGGTGAAAGTGTCCAGATCCAAACAGAGGTAACAGTGCCCTTGAGCCAACTGAGCCTGATCCAGTGGACACCTTCGGAAGGCCTGGATTGCGACACCTGTCTCAGCCCGATCGCAACGCCGTTGAAAACCACCCAGTACCGCATCAGGGTGATCAGCAACAAAGGGTGTGAAGACAATGCCGTTGTGCTGCTGGCCGTAGACCGGCGTCCGGATGTGTACATCCCGAACGTATTCTCCCCGAACGGCGACGGCGACAACGACGAGTTCCGGATCTATGCCGATCCGAAGAGCGTCAAACAGGTGAAGTCCTTCCAGATCTATTCCCGCTGGGGCGAAATGGTGTATGAATATTACAATTTCGATCCGAACAGTCCGGGCTACGGCTGGGACGGCAGGCACCGGGGTCAGGACCTGAACCCGGCAGTATTTGTGTACTATGCGGTGATCGAGTTTATCGATGGTCAGGAGATCCTCTTTGAAGGGGACGTGACCATTGTACGATAAATATCACGGGTAATCATATAGATAGGATTTTCGGGTGGCACCGGTAGTGGTGTCACCCGTTTTTTAACCCCTGCATCCACGCCCGTTCCTCCGCACTGAACGCCGGCGGCGGGGGCTCTTTTTTATAATCAATGGATAGCTCGTATTTGCTCCGCTCGTAGATTAGGTCGAGTGCTTGCCGGAGGTCGAGCGGTACGTCGGGGTCGGGGGATAGTAGCGGTACGGGTAATACCGGCAGGGGCTCTTTTAGGTTTACTGCCCATACTTCTGTTTGCGCTGTGGCGGCCCGTAGCAGGGTCATGATATAATGAGCCTGCGGGAGTTGGGGGTGCTTGAACGGTCGGGTACCACGGCGCAACAGGTCGATTTCCAGCAGATGTACGCCGGCGCGATGCAGTTCGAGGCGTTTTTCCCGGTAACGTTCCAGGCCGGGTGGTTTTTTGTTCACCGGTGAGAGAATCTCAATCGCTGTGATCAGTTTGTTTTTTGCGGCATCGCGGATCTCTACCACAGGGATGCGCACGGGGATGCTCAGTTCCCCGGGAATTACGACCGTAGGTGCTGTGACCGCAGCGTTTTTGGGATAGGTTACTTCGGGCTCTTTAGTTTCGACTTTTCGCATGAGCACTTCCACATCCGGGTACATGATCCCGATCTCGGATTCCGGTGCATTATCTGTAACGGTGTACAGTTCGATCCGGGCGACGTACTTGGGGGCGATCCGGGGTGTGAGCAATTCAGAAATGACTGCTGCCAGCCGGTTGTGTACATCAGGCCACAGATAGCCCTCAAGATAGGGATCCATACCGGGGAAGGGAGATTTCATGGTGTGGTTATTTTTCCAAAAATAATGGAAAAAAGTTATTCCGGTCAATCAATGATCACACATTTAAGCATGGCCAGCGGATTGCCGTTTTGACCGGTTAGTTGTATGATGTATAGGCCATAAGGAGTTGCAGTGCCGTTCAGATCAAGGTTGTAGGGGGCTTGTTGTCCGGAAAGCAACCATTGCCGTAGTTCCCGGCCGGTGAGGTCGATCAGTCTGGCCCGGACAGGGTATAGGTTTGTATCTGGTGACTCTATCTGTAAATGCTGGCCGGCAGTTACCGGATTGGGCAGCAGCCGGAATCCGGTATTTAATTGATCCGGTGGTTGACTGGTGGATGTCTGTGCATATTTTGGTCTAAATACCCATAGTTCCCGCCCGGAATCCGGTGCAAACACAGAGAAATACAGCCGGCCATCCTGTATCTGGAAACCGCCGGGAGTACTACTCCCCGGGCCCGGAATTATATCCTGCACGATTTTCGTACCTGCAACCGTGCCGTCCGTTTGCCAGAGTTCACGCCCATACTCCGGGGTGAAGGCTGTAAAAAAGAGCAGGCTGTCAAATAGGATAAAATTGTCAGGCCTGGAGGAAAAGCGGCCCGGATAGATATCCAGAAAAAGCCCGGTGCCTCCTGAGGTGCCATCGGAAACCCATAACTCCCAGCCGTGCAGATTATCTCCACTTGCGAAAAACAGGCGATCCAAAAAGGACGCAAAAGCATAGCTGCTGCCAGCGCCGGCCGAAGTTGTTGGCAAATTCTGCAGTAGACTTGTCCCGGATGGTGTGCCGTCAGTGGTCCAAAGGTTTTTATTTCCGGTGCTGTCCGTTGCAATAAAATAAATGCGATCCCCTACAGCAGTAAACCCGCCGGAGTTCGAATTACCGTTCGGATTAATATCTGCCAGTAAATATGTTCCGGCCTCTGATCCGTCCGATCGCCAGGGCTCAAAACCGTGCAGGCCGTCATTAGCCCGGATGAATAACAGGTTTCCGGCCGTATCAATGCCGGATATCGTGCCAGGCGAGGTGCCCTGCTGTATGTTTTTTACCAGATAAGTACCTGTCGAAGTGCCGTCGGTTGTCCAAAGCCCGTCACCGGTGTCCGGATGGTAGGAAGTGAAATACATGCGATCCTGTAACCGGGCAAATGGGGTGTAATAAATGGATAAAACGATGGGCGAGATGTATTCAATTTGATCCGCTACAGGGCGAAACCGGTACAGATGTGTGTTACTGCCTTCACGATATTTAAAAAGAATATTCTGCTGTAAAGTATCCTCCAGCGTTACCCAACGGGGATCCAATCCTGAATTTTGAAAAGCAGTAACCGGACCGGTATAGGCTTCTGTGCCATCGGTGGACCAGATCTCGTATTGCTGTTGGTCCACTTGCACATGAAAATACACCCGGCCGTCTGCCGCTGTCAGGGACTTCGCTTCGGAATAGTAATATGGATGATCGAAATCGGTCAGTGCCGTTGCCCCGGGTTGATCTTTTTGACTTCGGAATAACTGAACCGCCCGCCCGTCGTGCGCTGCAAAGATCAACCGGTCATCCAGGGTTGCCAGCCTGCGGTGCAGGCTGGGCGTCACTCCGGAGCCGTTATCGGCATAACCGGGTTTAAACGCCTCCATCAGTCCGGATGCCGGGTGGGCGCGCCACCACCGGTAGGTGTCGGCATCATTGCCCTGGGCAAACAGGAAGATCCAGTCCTGTTCTATTGCAACCCAATTTCGGACGCTTTTAAACTTTCCTCCCAGTCGGGCTGTACCGGCAGCCGTTCCGTCGGTCTCCCACAGGTTCCAAAGCGGATAGTCCGGTCCTCGGGCCAAAAAGTAGGCCTTTTTCCCCTGCCTAATGATCCGGCTATCGGCTTCAAATACACTCAAGGGCTGAGTGCCGGCTGCTGTCCCGTCGGTAGTCCAGGCCTTCAATCGTTGATCCTGATCGCGGGCCTGGAAGAGCATGCGATTGCCCAGGCGAACAAAACCCTGTGGATCACCTTCGCTCATTCCGGGATTAAGGTCTTTGAGCAGGGTGGTGCCCGTTGGAGTACCATCGGTTTGCCACAATTCACTGCCCAGGTCAGCAGTGTACGCCGCAAATAGGACTTTGCTGCCCAGCTCTGTGAATTCACCGGTTATTTCAGTGCTGAAATACGAAATGTCAGTGTGCAACCGGACTGCTGTTTCGATGGAGTCCACATAGGTCCAGACCTCCCGTGACGATGTGTTCCCCTGGGTTTTATACAATACATAATATAGCTGCCCGTTAGCGATCTTCATTACGTTCGGAGCAGTTAATAGAGCCGGCAATGACTGCAAAGCAAGCGTACCGGCGGCTGTTCCATCCGATCGCCAAAGCCAGTATTGTTGCCCCGGCCCGTATTGCACGAAATAGATCCGGTCGCCATTGGCCACCAAACCAAACATGGATCCGCCGGCCCCAATCGTTTTTATAAGCGCTGTACCAGCTTCAGTACCATCCGAATACCACAATCCTATACCCAGGTCCGGATCTTCGACGCTGAACAATACACCATCCCTGAACGGGACCAGGTATTTTGGAAAACTACTTTCTTTACCTGGAATAATATCCCGTACCATCCGGGTACCGGCCGGTGTACCGTCTGTGGCCCATAGTTCTGTGCCGGCTTCGTCATTTGGACCGGCAAAAAACAAAAGCCCGTTTTTTGCGGCAGTCAGGTATTGTGGTCGTGAAAAGTACCATACCGGGTCCACACTACAGTACCAACTCAAACCCGGGGCTGTTTCGTCCTGGATGTTCCCCGCCATCCTGATCTCCATCGTCTGCGCATCCAGCACGTATACCTCCGGAGACTGCTGACATTCCGCCCCACTGAAAAACACCTTGTTTCCGATGACCGTGAACTCATCCTGGTACACAATAGCGTTTTGGAGGCCCTGGTCCGTCCGGATGTCCACCACAAGCGAACAAGGCTGTGCCCATACCTCAGGATGGAAGCCTGATACACCGGCAATAGAAAGCACAAAGAGCGAAACAAAGTGGATCTTTTGCATATCCCTGATTTTGATCCTTCAATATAAGCTGAATGTACCGGGTAAATGTCGGTCAGTATGTAAATGACCGGATCAAAAGGGCAGGCTGGCCGGATGACAGGGTGAGTGCAGCCGATTATGGATTTCCCCTTTTAACTGATCCGTTCCTGGTTGAAGCACCGGATCTCTGCCAAAATATCGGCTTTCCCGGGCAACGGTTGTCATTTTGACACAGGCACAGCCCTTTTTTCCGCCATTTTTTCCGAAATTTCCAACTGGAAACATCTTTGCTATAGAAAGCGTGTATTTGGGCCCAGCAAGAAATTTCCAAATACACACTAAAGTGGCCGCTGGCCACTAATAACCATCAACCAATAACCATACGTTTTAAAAATGACCTACGATAATTTTACCATAAAAGCCCAGGAAGCCATTCTACAGGCCCAGCAGATCGCCGCCGGCTACGAGCAGCAGAGCGTGGATACCGCCCACTTGCTCAAGGGCATGCTCAAGGTGGACGACTCCGTGACGGACTTCCTGCTTAAAAAAGCCGGTGTCACCATGACCCGCTTTGAGGAAGATCTGGACAAGATCGTCTGGGAAACACCCAAAGTACAGGGCTCCGATAAGCAATACCTCACCAACGAGGCGAACAAATCCATTGCCGCCGCCAAAAAACTGCTCAAGGACTTCGGCGACGAGTATATCTCGCTCGAACTCCTGCTGCTCGGTATCGCCCAGGGCGACGACAAAACCGCCCGCCTGATGCGCGAGCAGGGCGCCACCGTCGAAGCGCTCAAAGTAGCGGTAAAAGAACTCCGCAAGGGCCGCAAGGTGACCGAGCAAACCACAGAGCACGTATATAATGCGCTGCAGAAATACGCCGTCAACCTCACTGAAATGGCCGAATCGGGCAAACTCGATCCCGTCATCGGCCGCGACGAGGAGATCCGGCGCGTACTGCATATCCTCAGCCGCCGGAAAAAGAACAACCCCATCCTGATCGGTGATCCCGGGGTGGGTAAGACGGCTATCGTCGAAGGGATCGCCTGGCGGATCTACCGGCAGGACGTGCCCGAAAACCTCCAGTCCAAAAAGATCTTCTCGCTGGATATGGCTGCGCTCATCGCCGGCGCGAAGTACAAAGGCGAATTCGAGGAGCGGCTCAAAGCCGTGATCAAGGAAGTGATCGACTCCGACGAGCAGGTCATCCTGTTCATTGACGAGATCCACACCCTGATCGGCGCCGGCGGTGGCCAGGGCGCCATGGATGCCGCCAACATCCTCAAGCCGGCACTGGCCCGCGGCGAACTCCGCACGATCGGTGCCACCACGCTCGACGAGTACCAGAAGTTCTTTGAGAGCGACAAGGCCCT
>SBHD01000048.1 GCA_006226345.1 Bacteroidota bacterium
AAAAGTGTCGTCCGGTAACCCAATTCAAAGGTCTTAACCTTTTCCGGCTGGATCGGGTCAACGTTTATATACTCCAGTGGTGCCTGCGTATTATTGCGGTAATTGTTAAACGACTCCAAGGTGATCAGGCTGTCAAATCCGTTGAGGTTACCGATCAGCGTGGCCGGTCCGACAGTCAGGAACAAATACTGGTCCGTCAGGGTCGGATTGCGGATGGCCGAGGAGAAGGACAGGCGCAGGTAGTTGTTTTCGGCAGGTTGCCAGACCACAGATGCGGCCGGTGTCGCCAGCAGGTCAAAGTTCTGGTTCTTATCTACCCGAAGTGTAGCTGACAACCTGAACTTGCCCAATTGTTTTTCAGCACCCAGATATGCGCCCCATTCGTAGTTTTTGATCGCCGACACAGAGTCACTGAAGATCGTACCATCTGAATTCGGACGGTAGAACCTGCCGTTTGCGCCTACTACCACTTCATCCAGGAAAGACGGCCGGAAGCGGTACTCCCCATGGGCATGGTAGAGCGCCGATTTGTCGTAGAACAGCGTGCCGTTTTCGGTAGCATTGTTCTTCCTGGAAACGATACTGTTGAACAGGGAGTCAAATCGGGCAGTACCCGGCTGGAAGTAATCGACCGTTTGCTCGTTCGGATACCCGGCATTGGCATACGCCTCAGCAGCATTGTGCCAGGCGATCAGCTGATCAATATGATCCCGCTGCCACTGGATCAGCTCGGCATTCACATCCGGCGGGCCGTAGCCCATGGCCTTCATCTGGTTGAATACGTTGCCCAGGTTGTTTTTCCGCCACCACTCGGTGTAGTCCGCATTCCACTGGTCGTTTGTTTTGGAGGCTTCCAGCATCTTCAGGGCGGTAAAGTATGGGTCATAGGATTTCCCGGCATCTTCATTCGTAGCATACACCCGAATGAAGAACTTATCCCGCTGCCGCAGTTCCAGCCTGTTCTGGTAAAATTTGATACCGCGCAGGCTGAAGCGGTTATCGCCCTGGTAAACCGTAGTGCCAGTGCCGTAATTGGACGCAATGATCAATTCCGGCGATTCAAAATCCTTGGCCGGATTCAGGCGAAAATGCAAGGCAATCCCGGCTTTGGCGTTCTTCGTGTCATAATCTACCAGGTCGACTTCTTTGTAGCCGGTACGGTGAAAACTGTTCAGACCCGCAAAGCCATCGTAGAGCGAGATGTAGTTGTTTTTGGCATAAAACTCATCGCCGTATATATTGACGGCATTGGAGCGGCCCGGGTTTTCCCCAGGTTCAAATACCTGGTTGCCGACAGCATCGGTAACCGGGTCGTAATTGTCCGCCACCCAGTCGTTGGCCTGCAGGCCAAAGAAGTTAAACTTCCAGGCAAACCAGTCGTGGCCTGCTTTGTTTTTATAAGCATCCGCATACCGGATAGCGCCTTCGAGCAGACTGCGTTCACCTGCTTTCAGCGACACTGAAAGCCCCTTGTTGTAAAACGGATTCTTCGTTTCCATGGAAATCACACCATTGAAGGCATTCGGGCCATAAAAGGACGAACTGGCGCCGACAATAAGGTCAACCTTTTGCACATCCAGATCACTGGAACCCAGGAAGTTACCAAGGGAGAAGTTCAATCCCGGCGCCTGGTTATCGACCCCGTCAATGATCTGCAGGGAACGCACCGGGCTGGTGGAATTAAATCCACGGGTATTAATGATCGTAAAACCCAGGGATGCCGTGGTCAGGTCCACCCCTTTCAGATTTCCAAGGCCATTGTAAAAACTGATGGCAGGTGTTTCCTTGATCGCAATGGCGTCAAGCGCTTCGACTGTCAGTGGGGCAGCTTTTTGCTTATCACTGATCCGCTGGCCGCGTACAACCGTTTCCTCAATAATAATATTCCCGGCCTCCAGTCTGATGTCCAGGCGATCATTCGCATTTTCTACCACAACATTCTGGGTTGTATACCCGGTGTATGAAACCCGAAGTGTAATAGGCAGGGCCTTTACCTCAACGGAAAATATGCCCTCAAAATTGGTAATGGCGCCACCATCGTTGTCTACCAGCGCTACGGCAGCACCAATCAGTTCCTCTCCGGTATTCCCGTCAACCACCTTTCCCTTCAGGGTGATTTGGGCCTGCGCAAGCCCTGCGGATAAAAACACACACAAAAAACTGATTGCTAAAGACTTGTAAGGTTGCTTCATACACATCAAACGATTGATTTTCAGAAATTACTTTGCTAAAATGCACAAATGTTAGAACGCTGTTTGCTATGCAAAAAAAGAAATAAAATTTGATTCCAGATAAAAAACAGAGGATCGGACAGGACATTCTGCAATTATGCCCAAATTATCCGGCTAAACCGGGCCGCCCATTTGAGAGATGGAACAAACACCGGCCAATAAATCAAGAGTTTTAACAGGATGCTTCCGGTAAGATGGATGCGCTGATTAAAAAATCATACATCCGGAAACCGTTAAGGACAGCATCAGTGCGGTTCCGGCAGAGGGCTTTAACCTCAATTAAATTAGGGTTGTCCGCGCCGCGCCCGGGCAGACAGGTACAACACAGGCGCTCCTGGTCGCTACCGCTAAAATACAGCATGTCAGGCAGTTGTACTACCGGCTACCGGCCATCTTGTGCAGACCTTTGCTTTTTCGAATGCGAACTGCTACTACCTTATATTCCGGACATAATGCATCGGCATCATGCACATCCGAGGTAATATTATTCACCATGATCTCCGGAAAATGGAACGTGGTACTCAGGATACCCGGTTTTACCTCATCGGTTAGCCGGGCTTTGATATCAACCTTGCCCCGCGGAGACTCTACGCAGACCATGTCGCCATCCAGGATCTGATGCCTGCCAGCATCTTCCGGATGGATCAGCAGCACATCTTCCGTCAGTATTTGTACATTTCGCGTTCTGCGGGTCATAGTGCCGGAGTTATAATGTTCCAATTCGCGATTGGTGGTAATGATATACGGGTAGTCTTTGGCGTTGTCCAGAAGTTCGGTTGTTTCGCGGAACGTATCGTTCTGCAGTTTACCCAGACCGCGCTTGAAGGTTTCGGTATGCAATATATCGGTATCCGACCCGTCGGGTTTCACCGGCCATTGTTTACCATTTTCACCCAGTTCATCCCATTTTACACCAGCGAAGAATGGCACGATCTGCGATATTTCCTGCAGCATTGTGTCAGGGTTATAATCCGGTTGGCGATAGCCCATCCGATTCATGATATCAACCAGGATCTGGCCGTCAGCCTTGGTGCCTTCCAAAGGCTCGACAACCTTGTTGACCCGTTGGATACGGCGTTCGCCATTGGTGAAGGTGCCGCTCTTCTCCAGGAAGGAGGCACCAGGCAATACTACAGTAGCATATTGTGTAGTCGTGGTGTGGAACAATTCCTGTACCACCAGCAGCTCGAGTTTTTCAAGGGCTGCTGCAATTTTCTGGGAGTTGGGATCCGTTTGAACGACATCTTCGCCGATCAGCCACAACGCCTTCAGTTCATCCCGAAGGGATGCATCGTACATTTCCGGGATCTTGTACCCGATCTTCATCGGCACCTGTGCACCATAGAATGTTTCATAGCGTTGATGCATCGCCGGATCGGTCACATCCAGATACCCGGCACCCTGGTGCGGCTGGCAACCCATATCGGCTGCGCCCTGTACATTATTCTGACCGCGCAAGGGGTTCACCCCGACACCGCGTCTGCCAACATTCCCGGTGATCATAGCCAGGTCGGCGATCAGCATCACCGTGAGCGTACCCTGTGAGTGCTCGGTAACGCCCAGCCCGTGAAATGACATGGAGGCTCCGGATTGTGCATACGTCTTTGCTGCATCCCGGACCAGGTTACGATCAACACCCGTCACCCGCTCCAGTTCGTCTACATTCAGCCGCATGATCTGCTCCCGGAACTCCTCAATTCCTTCGGTTCGGCCGTTTATAAAATCCTGATCCTCCAGCCCTTCGCTCAGGATATAGTACATAAACATTTGCAGCAGCGGCACATTGGTGCCTGGGCGCAACTGCAGGTGATAGGTGGCATATTTTGCCAGTTCCGTCCGCCGCGGATCGATCACAATGGTCGGTATTCCCTTCATGGCCGCCTGTTTGATCTTGGCGCCGGTTACCGGGTGGGCATCTGTTGGGTTGGCCCCAACGACCAGTATACATTTTGTGTACTTCAGATCCTCAATCGAGTTGGTTGCTGCCCCTGTGCCGAAAGTACGCTGCATGCCCAGGGCAGTCGGCGAATGGCAGACCCGAGCACAACTGTCGATATTGTTTGTACCAATTACGGCCCGCATGAATTTCTGCATCAGGTAGTTCTCCTCATTGGTACAACGTGCCGAGGAGATACCGGCAATATGATCCGGTCCGTACTTCTCCTTGATCGCGGTCAGTTTTTCCGCAATAAAATCATAGGCCTCGTCCCAGGTTGCCGGCACGAGTTCACCGTTTTTACGGATCAACGGCGTCCGGATACGGTCGGTGTGGTTATAGAAAGAGAAGGCATACCGGCCTTTCAGGCAGGTATGGCCCTGGTTGACCGCAGCATCGTAAGGCGCCTGAATAGATTTTACCGACCCACTGTCAATCGCCACATCCAGGTTACAACCAACACCACAGTAGGTGCACACGGTGCGTACCGTCTCATCGGCCACCACCGATTTGGATTCAAACACATCGGAGATCGCTGAGGTCGGGCAGGCCTGCGCACAGGCGCCGCAACTCACACAATCCGATTCAAAAAAACTGGTATTCAGGCCTTTGATGATGTGGCTGTCAAAACCGCGCCCTGCCATACTCAGCACAAACTGCCCCTGCACTTCATCACAGGCCCGTACGCACCGGGAGCAGTTGATGCATTTGGACAGATCGGAGGTCATATACGGGTGGCTCAGGTCTTTTTGCCGGTCCAGGTGGTTTTTACCTTCCGGGTACCGGACCTTGCGGATGCCTACTTCCGCAGCAACGTCCTGTAATTCACAGTTACCATTCACTTCACAGGTCAGGCAGTCCAACGGGTGGTCAGACAGGACCAGTTCGATAATATTCCGGCGCAGTTTTTTTACGCGTGGCGAATCCGGGAAAATATGATAATCCGGCATCATGGGGGTGTGGCAGGAAGCCACCGTCTTCACCGGCCCATCGGCCGCCATGGCCACGTCTACACTGCACACCCGGCAGGCGCCATAGGGATTGAGGTTAGGGGCATCGCACAGCGTCGGTACCGTATTTTCACCCATGTGACGGCGTAGGAAAGCCAGGATAGTTTCGCCTTCGCGGATGTCGTATGGTTGGTTGTTGATGTAGGCAAATTTTCCAGAACCCATATTATGGAGTAATTGAGTGATTGAGTGATTAAGTGGTTCCCTGCTCTTCCTACAGTTTAAAGTCGCAGGACGAACAGGTCTAATGCGCTTTACTTAAAGAATGGTTTCAGTTCTTCCTCAAAATACTGCAGCGCATTTTTCACCGGAAGCGGAAGCCCGCCGCCCAGTGCACAAAGCGAACCCAGTTGCATCGTTTCCACCAGATCGTCGAACAGGGTCCGGTCTATCTGATAGCCATTGGCCTGTGCTTTATGAAGCAACTCCTGCCCACGGGTGGAGCCCAGCCGACAGGGAAAACATTTACCACAACTTTCATGCGCCGTAAATGCAAAGAGATGTTCCAGGTATTGGATCATTGGAAAATCCTCCGGGATACATACTACCGAGGCATGCCCCAATAAAAAGCCGTTTTCGGCAAAGGATTCAAAGTCCACTGTCAGATCGTCGATCTTGTGCACCGGTACCAGACCGCCCAGCGGACCGCCGATATGCATGGCCTTTACCGGCCGCCTGAACCCACCGCCCAATTCATGCACTACAACAGCAAGTGGTGTTCCCATTTCTACTTCATACAAGCCCGGACGGTTAAAATGGCCGTCGAGCGACAGGAGTTTGGTACCAGTGGATCTACCGCGGCCTAAGCTGGCAAA
The DNA here is from genome assembly GCA_006226345.1 of Bacteroidota bacterium. GTDB lineage: Bacteria > Bacteroidota > Bacteroidia > Chitinophagales > Saprospiraceae > M3007. Next base: position 5,993 of record SBHD01000048.1, read on the forward strand.
TTTTGCACCACCATGTTGCAGAACATAAGGTACACAAGCCAGTGTTTCGACATTATTGACCACTGTAGGCTGGTTGAACAAACCCTGCTGGGTTGGATACGGCGGACGGACCCGGACCTCCGGGCGCTGCCCCTCCAGGGATTCCAACAAAGCCGTTTCCTCACCGCATATATAAGCCCCCTGGGCCTTGACGATCTTGAACTCGAACGAAAAACCGGAATCCAGGATATTGGTTCCGACATAACCGGCCTTGCGGATCTCGGCCAATGCATTTTCCATCACCTCAATAGACTCCGGGTATTCGCCCCGGATATACAGCACGCCGGCATTGGCCCCCATCATATATCCAGCCAGCAACATACCCAGTAGCAGGCTGTGGGGCTGCTGTTCCATGATATACCGGTCCGAATAAGCGCCGGGATCGCCTTCGTCGGCATTACAGACCAGGAACTTCAGGTCACCCGGCGTATTGCGGCAGGATTCCAGTTTGAATGCCATTGGAAAGCCCGCGCCGCCCCGGCCGCGGAGACCGGAGGCCTTCAGTTCGGCCAACAGGTCATCTGGCGAACGCCGAAGGCAGGCTTGTAACAACTGGTAATAGGCCTGGACACCGGGAAACGCGGCCGTGAGCACCGGAGTGCCGTGGGCCGCCACCTGGTAATTATCCGGACGGGCTTTTTTATCCGAACGGATCGCTTGCAGCTGTTCCACGGCCTTGCCGGAATAGTTCAGACCTCCATAATGGAAGGCATTATTCTCGTGGCACCGGCCCAGGCAGCACATTTCGCCGATCTGATCGGCAGGAAAATGGGCGCCGAGCTGTTCGCGTAATTGATCCTGGGTGCCGGCAGTCAGACAGGCAGAGCCATTGCAGATATAAACTTTTTTACCCTGATTTTCCGGGCGGAGAAAATCATAGAATGTGACGCTCCCGTATACATTGGCGTCTCCAATGAGGAACTGCTCGGCAAGCCGTTTCATTTCTTCCGCCGGAACAGTTCCGCCGTTTTGCTCGGCGGTGCGCCCCAATGCTTCAAAGAGATTATCATCCAGGCCTTTTCGGCCGGTGAGGTATCCGATGTTTTTTGACATGGTCAGGTTCAGGCTGAGCACAGATCCGGGCCTGTGGTGGCGGCACTGTGCAATTTTTGAAGATTAAATTCAGAACAGATATGGGGTCAGGGTTGTTCAGGCCAAATTTCCGATTAATTTTTATATTAAACACAAGGAAATAGGAGGTTTGCCAAAATTGAAATACCCCGGCCCGGGGCAAGTATACGATGGACACGGCAGACTATTTACACCAATCCTGTCAAATCCGGAGATCAGCACAGGCATAATCTTGAATTCCCCGTACTTTCGCCTTAGTCGTTTTTACGATCTGGGCCGCTGTTCCCAAAAATACGATGGCTCTAATCCCTATCTTTTCGCCTTCAAAACCGTAATCCGACAACCATGACACATTCATTCGCGTCCCGAATGACCGGGCGGCTCTGCCAGTTAAGCCTGGTCCTTTTCACAGTTGTATTGACAGGATTTACTGTTCCGGAATACCATTTCCCTCCCGCTTCCAGAAGGACTGCTCCGTCCGGTGGAATACCGGCCAGTTCCTGCCCGCGTCCCGAGTTGTTGCAGGCCGACCTGGTCACAGACTCCACCGCCCGGCTGACCTGGTCGGATGTCGGTGACAAATACGAGATCGAACTTATCCCCAGCAGTGGTGTATTTACCGGCAATTCTACGCATGTGATCAATGCCGATCCACCGTTTGACGTTACGGGACTGACACCGGGACAAGGATACCGCTTTCAGGTACGCACGGTTTGTGACGATACTACGGCCAGTATCTGGTCCTCTCCCCGGAGTTTTATTACCGACCTGAACAACAACCGACCGTGCCCGCTGAACCTGAGCCTGCGGGACACCTCCTGCAATTCCATTCAGGTATTTAAAATTCATGTAGACGATGCTCCGGGATCTGTACTTGGCACGGATGTGTTGCTTCAGGGCGTACGGATCATGGTGGAACATCCGTGGCGGTCTGATCTGCAGATCTGGCTGCGTAGTCCGGACAGCACCCGTATCCTGCTGATCGACAACCTGAACGCCGGCGACCGGAATATTGGGGACCCTGCCGGCGCGGGCTGTGCCCAGTTTGTCGAGTTGACGGACGATGGTAGTGTTGGCCTGCCGTTGAGCGCGGCTGCCGAACACGATAACATCACCGGCTATTACCTGCCGGTAGAAGCCCTGGCCGGGTTGCATACCGGGCAAAACCCCACAGGTGTTTGGCAATTGGAGATATGTGACGACAAAACCAACGATAAAGGAATACTCCGGTTGTTCCAGTTGGTTTTCGCTATTACAGACTGCAGTACAGTACACAACGTACAAGCAGTCAACGTTACCGAAACTTCTGCCGATATATTCTGGCAGCCGGATGCCGATGGCGACAGCCTGCTGATCGAATACGGGCCGGCCGGTTTTATACCCGGCATTTCCGGCTCTCCGGGAATGGGCGGCACAACCCTGACGCTGCTGCAGCCTGCCGGTACGCCGGCTACCCTGAACAACCTTCAAACCCTGCAGCACTACGATGTGTATATGCGCAGGCTTTGCGCTCCGGGTCTGTGGAGCCCGAATTCGTTCAAGGCTTCTTTCTTTACCAACTGCCCCCCCACCCTGCTGGAAACAGTAGATGCCCTGCCCGTTTGCCCGACCGGCTGCCCGGACCCCTGCCCCCTTCCCGGCACCTGGCAAAACGTGCCGGGAGATGATTATGAGTGGAAGGTGTTCAGTGGCCCCGGTCTGACCTACCCGGTGGCCGGTCCGCCGGCGGCACCGGGCGGCACCGGGAATTACCTGTATTTCCGTAATAGTTGTTCGCCAACCGGCGCCTTCGGCAAAACAGCCATCCTGCGCACGTTGTGCATCAACGTACTAGCCCCCGCTGCCGAGCCCTGCCATTTCTCTTTTGACCTGTATATGAATACCCGGATCGGGCAGATGGGCAGCCTGGCTCTGGAGGCATCCACCGATGGCGGTCAGACCTGGACAGCCGTAAAGTCCTGGAGTGGAAACCGCGGCAAGCTATGGCGCACGGAATATGTTGATCTCAGTGCCTATGACGGTCAGATCACCCTGTTCCAGTTTGTCGCTACCGGTACATTCGGCGCGTACGGAGACATTGCTATGGATAACCTGGCCTTTTACGGCTCGCAGGAGGCCGGTACTCCCGATTATGTTTTTTACCGGGATGCCGACAAGGATAACTTCGGCGATCCGGATATCCGGGTGATCTCTTGTTTCCCGGTCGCGCCGCCCGGATACGTGGATATGGACAGCGATTGCGACGATGGTGACCCGACCGTATACCCCGGCGCCCAGGAGGTCCTGTGCAACCAAGTTGATGAAAACTGTAACGGGATGGCTGACGATTCTGCAGTGCCGGCCCCTGCTGCGCCTGTAGCTTCTTTTGTATGTCTGGGCGCTGCCGATACCCTGACCGCGACCGGTATGCCCAACGGGCAGTTTTACTGGTATACGCAGGCACAGGGTGGCGCTCCCGTAGGCAGCGGCGCCATGTTCCTTACCGGAAGCCTACTTGAAACCACCACGTTTTACCTGGCAGATTCCATCACCGGCTCCGGGATAGGTTGTCCAAGCGAGCGGGTTTCCGTCACGGTCACCGTTCATCCCAATCCGGTACTTATGCTGGCCACGGCTCCTTCCATCTGTGACGGCAGCAGTATCGACCTGGCCACGCTGCCGGTGACCGATACGGCCAATACCGGAGGAGTGCTGACTTACCACAGCGCTACGCCGCCTTCTCCTGCCAATCAATTGCCGTCTCCGGTGGTACAGCCCGGATTTACCAAAACATACTACATCCGCAGTACCACGGCCTTTGGCTGCACCGGTAACAAATCAGTCACAGTGACTGTGCTGCCCAGCCCGGAAGTACAGATCACACAGGGCGATTCCATTAATGTTTGCCTTGGCAAAACACTTCAGCTCACTGCAGTTGAAGCCGGCGTAGGCATGCCTCCCATCAGTTATGCCTGGAGTACGGGACTGAATTTTGCCAATATCCCGGTGCAGGCAGGGAAAACGCCCAATGTAACCAAGATATATACAGTCACCGTCACCGACGCTAATGGCTGTACCGGAACGGATCAGGTAAAAGTGCACACGCTCAACAACGTCACTCAGACAGCCATCGTGTCAGTTCAGAACGTCAGCACCTGCGGTGGCAGTGATGGCACAATAACCCTCCGCCCCCTGAATGGTACTGCGCCGTATAGTTTTGCCTGGGCTGGCGGATCTGTTTCAGGTATTACCGATATAGGAACTATTACCGGGTTGGCACAGGGCAGTTACCGGATCACTGTTACCGATGCCACGAATGCAGGTTGTTCGATGGTAATGCCCCAGATCGTACTGAATGCTCCGGGGCTCGATGTCGCGCTCGACACGATCATTCATCCCGCATGTCCGGATGCACTTACCGGTTCGATCATCCTGGATGTCAATGGACAGAATCCGGTATTTGAATGGAGTAACCAGCAATCCGGCTCCACCGCATCGGATCTGGGAGCCGGAATTTACAGTGTCACGATCACTGATGGAAACTGCAGCCAGGTATTATCCGACCTGGAAGTCATTTCCCCTCCTCCGATCGAGATCATTCAGAACGACCTGGAACTGATAAACTGTTTTGGCCAATCAACCGGCAGGATCGACCAGGCGATCTTTGGGGCTACCCCCCCGTATACCTTTGACTGGTCAAACGGAGCTAATACGGAAGACCTTTCAGACCTCCCGGTCGGTACCTATACCTGCACGATCACAGATGCAAACAATTGTTCTTTCACCGCATCTCCGTATGTGATCACCCAACCGCAGCTTCTGACAGTCCAACCGGACTCAATGGCCAATGTGCGCTGCTTTGGCGAGCTCAACGGTTTTCTGCGTATAAAGGCCAGCGGCGGAACCCAACCCTATCTGTATCATTGGAATAATGGTGCCAAAACCGCCACGCTGGCCAATATCCCGGCAGGTATTTATGCCGTTACGGTCACGGATGCCAATGGTTGTACTGCAGAATGGCTTGGTGTAATTTCCCAGCCCAGCTCCTTGCAGATCGAGTTTACCAATAAAGAGAACCCATTGTGCATCGGTGCAGAAGACGGCAGTATAGAACTGGTCATTTCAGGCGGACAAGGCCCATTCCTGTTTGACTGGAACAACGGTGGATCGGCTGCCCTGAATGACAACCTTGGTGTCGGCGCATACCAGGCAAGTGTTACGGATTCCAGAGGCTGCACGCTTGTTACGCCGTTGATCACCCTTACTGCACCCCAATTGTTGTCGGTCACGCTGGACAGCCTGCACAAAGTTGGTTGCCGGGGAGACAACACCGGCCTGATCGCAGTTTCTATTGGCGGGGCGGTAGGAGCGGTGACGGCTACCTGGAACGGTATTCCAGACGACCTGATCCTGACCGGCGCTGCAGCCGGCGCCTACATCCTGAAGGCGGAAGATACCCGCGGATGTACGATCCGGGATACATTTCAGGTCACTGAACCCGAATCGGCATTGGCGATTCTCGTCCTGAGTGTGGAGGATGCCCTGTGTGCCGGCGAACCTACCGGCAGTATTCAGGTACGTATCAATGGTGGCACCCCCGAGTACACCCCCATCTGGAACAACGGCGCCACTACTCAAAACCTGCCGGCTGTTCCGGCAGGTACGTATAGTTTGACCGTAACGGATGCCAACGGCTGCACAATTGTATCTCCACCTATCATTGTAGCCGAGCCCCCGGCTTTGGTTGCGGAAGCAACTGTGCATGACATTCCGTGTTTTGGTGTCCTTACAGGAGACATCCAACTTACGGTTGCCGGCGGAATACCACCCTATCAATATTTATGGAATACAAATGACACCACTAAAAATGTCTTCAACCTGGCCGCTGGCCGGTATTCCGTGACTATTCTGGATGCCACAGGATGTGCACAGGTGCTGAGTGACCTTGCGGTAGCCGACCGGGCGGAGGACTTCACCCTGGAGTCACTGGTGGTGAAACCGGTATCCTGCAGCGGTGCTGCCGATGGCGAGATCGCCGTTCAGGTGCTAAACGGTACGGCTCCATATCAGTTCTCCTGGTCGCCACCAGTTGGCCTACACCCCAACATCCAGGTACCAAAAGATACTGCCGATGGCCTGTCCGGTGGCGATTACTGGATCACTGTTACCGACGCCGACGGGTGTACTGCGGTTTCAGAAGTATTCAACATTGAAGAAGCCCCCCCCTTGCAACTGAACATCAATAACATTACCAACATCATCTGCAAGGGAGACTCCACCGGCGCCATCTCTGTACAGGTTTCCGGAGGAGTACCACCATACCAATACCTCTGGAGCAACGACGCTACCCAGGCCAACCTCACAAAACTGCCAGCCGGAACATATCACCTGACCGTTACGGATGTACGGGGCTGCTCCCTGGTCTCGGCGCCGGCCGTTGTGCATGAGCCGGCTACGGCACTTGGCATCATGCTGGTGCAGCTGACACAGGATAAATGCGGCAACAACCAGGGCGCTATTGACCTTACTATCACGGGAGGGGTGCCACCCCGTGTATATTCCTGGAGTAATATGGCTACTACTGCAGATCTGACCGGTCTCATGCCCGGCAGCTACCAGTTGACTGTCACCGACAACCTCGGTTGCACGCTGGTCTCCCCCGTTTACGAGGTCACCCAACTGGCTCCGCCACTTGAACTGACCGGGGTGGATATCGAGGATGTGCCCTGCCGGGGTGGAAGTACCGGAGCAATTGCAGCAAGTATCAGTGGTGGCACACCAGGGTATCTGTATGCCTGGAGCAATGGCGGCACCGCCAATCCCCTGGTCAATATCCCGGCAGGAACGTATACCCTGACGGTTTCCGATGCTGCGGGTTGCACCGCAACGTTCCCGTTTATAGTGCAGCAACCAATGGCTGCTCTATCGGCCACCTGGACAACCGACTCCCTGGCTGGAGGCTGGACCATTTCATTGGATCCTTCAGGTGGCGTAATGCCCTATGATATACAATGGAGCGCCAATACCGGAAACCAGACCGGACCTGTAGTATCCGGACTCGAGCCGGGTCCTTACAGCGTTACGATCACCGACGACAACGACTGTACGCTTGTTTTGCAAATACCGGTTGGCACCTTTACCGCTGCACCCCACCCGGATCCCGTGATGGCGGTAAGACTGGCTCCTAATCCGACAACAGGCTTCAGCAGGCTGGAACTGGAGCTGGAACGCCCGGAGGCCTGCATATTGCGGCTTTTTTCGGGCACCGGCCAACTCCTGCAAAGGATCGACGGTATCGAGAAACAGGCGCACCACCTCATCCCGCTGGACCTGAACGGTTACCCGCCCGGGCTCTATTGGATACACCTGCAATTGTCTGGTGGCCAGCACCGGACGCTGCGGCTGATCGTGACGCCCTGACGACGGGATGTACTGATTTTGAGGAGTAGCTTGGCTCTTTGTCCGGATTTACGGAACTTCGCCGTTTTTAGGGCCCGTCCTGTTGGAGCAGGGTCTTAACTGCGCATCTTCCGTAAACATGCTGGGACTATTCCGCAACAACCAGTCCACGACGGTCTTTCTGCTGGCCCTGTACATAGGGGTCTTGCACCTGCCAGCCATGCTGGGCTGGGTTACACCTGTGGGTCCACTGACACATTCGGGCGGATTATTGTTTCACCAGTTATTTGACTGGGCAGCGGTCAATCCAAAGGCCTCGGCGATCAGTGCCGCCCTTTTGGTCTTCCTGCAGGCATTGCTGGTTAACAGCCTGGCCGACACCTTCAGGATGATGCCGGACCGCAACTGGTTCCCGGGAGCCCTGTATGCCCTGGCCTCCTCCGCAGTGCCGGCATTCCATTTTATATCACCCGAACTGGTAGCCGTCACGTTTCTACCGGTTGCCTTCCGAAACAGTTTCCGCGTTTACAAGAAGACGGTTGCTTTCGGGTCTATTTTTAACAGTGCATTCTGGATAACTGTGGCCGTCTTGTTTTACCCCCCGGCCGTCCTGTGCCTGCCTGCGGCTTTTGCTGCTCAATTTAATCTCCGCTCCTTTTCAACGCGGGAACAAATGGTCTTCCTCACAGGTGTGTTTGTGCCGTTTTTCCTGGCACTGACCGGCTTTTTCTGGCACGACCAGGCCTCCGAATACCTGCAGAGACAATTCACTGCCTGGATGGGCTTCCCAGCCCTGGAACTGCCGCAAAATGCCTATGGGTGGCTGCGTATCGGTGTGCTGGGTGCATTGCTGGCAGTTGCCCTGATGGGTTTCAATATTTATTATTTTAAGCAATTGATCCAGGTGCAGAAATACATTACGATCCTGTACTGGTTTTTATTTGCCGGAATACTGGCCAGTATTTTTCAACCGGAACCCCGGCCGGAGTATTTTTTACTGACCATGCCAACGCTGGGGATCTTTTTATCCTTTTGGTTTCAATCCAGCCGCAATACCTTTATGATCGAATTTTTTCATCTGGCATTGCTGGTGGCCGTGTTTGGCATGCAGTTTTTCCCTCGATAGCACATATGTTCCGGATACGGCATTGGCCATCTCCGGGCGGATATAAAACCTTGTTTATATGAAATTTGGCGTTATTGTTTTTCCCGGTTCTAACTGCGATGACGATATGATCCACGTTTTGGGCGATGTCATGAGACAGGAAGTGGTAAAGATCTGGCATAAAGAAACCGTCCTGCCGGATCTGGACTGTGTAGTTCTCCCCGGCGGCTTTTCCTATGGCGATTATGTACGTGCCGGAGCCATCGCCCGGTTCTCGCCGATCATGAAGGCCGTCAAGACATTTGCCGATACCGGCGGGTATGTGTTCGGGATCTGCAATGGATTTCAGATACTGTGTGAAAACCATCTGCTCCCGGGCGTACTGCTGCGCAATGCCAATCAGCAGTTCATCTGTGAAAATATCTGGCTGAAAACCGAGACCCGCAACTCCCCGATCACTTCAGGACTCGATCTTGATCAACCCTTGAAGATCCCGATCGCACATGCCGACGGCAGGTTTTTTGCTGATGCCAAAACGCTGGACGAACTGGAAACCAACGACCAGGTACTGTTCCGATATTGCACTCCGGATGGTGCGGTAACACCAGAAGCCAACCCCAACGGAGCCGAACGCAGTATCGCCGGTATTTGTAATGCCCGCCGCAATGTATTTGGCATGATGCCCCATCCGGAGCGTGCAGCGGAGGATGTACTGGGCAATACCGACGGACGCGGTTTATTCGAGTCGCTGATTGCCGCTGCTGCTGTGGTATAGGAAAAAGGACAGTTTACACCATTCTCAAAGTACGGAACGGCGGATTTCGGTGAAGTATACCGGGATGCCCCTATGAAAAAAAGCCGGGAGCGCGTGGATTTCAAACGGTCCACGCGCTCCCGGCTTTTTAGTTTTTCAGGTAATTCTTGTTCTACTCTTTTTCCGTCGACTTTCCCGGCTCGAACAGCGCCAGGATGATATTTCCCATGTACACACCCAGAGCGGATTCCACCAGGGTGAGGAACATTATCATATCCTGGAAATTCAGGATGTTGGGCGCCAGCGCCTTCAGGGAAATGAGCAGCATGACGGTGAAAAAGTGCCCGTTCACGAGCCATTTCACCATACTGTTCATGGGTACGCCGTTCTTGCCATTGAGGTTGGGCTCGGTGATGCTGCGGCCGATATAGCGGAATACAGCGCCCCCGTACATGGCAGTGACCGGCGCCAGGATACCCATCAGGGAGGTGAACTCCTCGAAGTCAAACCCGCGCAACAGGTAGTAAACACAGGAGATGCCGATCAGGATAAAGTGATATATGAGGATCAGCCGGGCAATACGGGCGCGCGGCGTCAAAACGGGGGCTTTTGACGTGGACGTACCCGATTCAACTTTTGAGTCTGTCGTCGTGGCTTGTGTTGCTGCCATAGCGTGTGATGTTGTGGTCGTCATCGGCGAAGATAATCCAATAAAAGTTTAAATAGTTTCTTCTGGTAGTCTTCCAGGTTGTTCTTATAACGCAAATCCATGTCCTTATAGTCGTTCTTCCGGGGAGGAAATATGATCCCGCTGCCATATTTCCCCTGAAATTCCCACGAAAGGATCACATCATCGCCATTTTGGGCCCCATTTACGTAGATCCGGTGGTACTCAAAATAACCGTCCGGACAGATCTCGTAACTCATATGGGTTACTTCCAGCACAAATTCATCCACCGTGGAGTACGAGTCGTCGATACGGGCCTGCCAGAGAATGGGCGTCCCTTTGGTCTTGTAATACCGGACCAGGTATTGCTTGGCCTTGGTACATACCTCCTTGACCCGTTTGCCCGGAAGTACCGCCTTATTATCGCCAATATTGACGCCCTGCATCGATTGTGGCAGGCGCACTTCAGCCACGGCGCCCGAGCGGATACTGCGACCGTCTACCGGTATCCTCCCGTCGACACTGTTGATCCGGGCTATAAAGTGTGCCGGATCGTGGCAGCGGACCACTACTTCCGCCTGTTCTTCATGCACTTCGGCCATAAAAGCCCATTTGTGCAGCAGACGCTCGCGGAAAAATTGACCGTTATGACGGTAATTGGACTTTTCCAGCCGGTCCCAGGCACATTGCAGGGAATCGCATACACGGGCTCCCTTGTATGCCGCCTTCAGGAACAGGGTCACCTTGGTGGGTGCTACCGACAGGCTGTCGGCATAAATGACGCCATCCAGGTGGTTTTGTCGCAGCCAGGTCTGAAATTCGGGGAGTTTGGCCTGGAAAAACGCGATATCCTTCCGCAAGTCCACGGTTTGAGCCTGAAGGGCCGGCGGGCCGGTCAGGAGCAGGAGGCAGGATAAAAAGTAGCCTAAGAACAGGCTCGATTGCATAGTAGGTGGTTTTGTGGCAAACAGGAGCAGCCATCAAAAGACGGCAAGTGTACGGCCCTTATTTTCAGGCATTTCTACTTTAACGTTTCAGTAAAAGGTATAGCAATAAAGATGCAGGTCAGGCGGCAGGCTTGTCAAGTACGCTGCGACAAGCCAGGACGATTTTTCGATCAGCGGGCCCGGTAGCTCCAAATACGTACCAGCCTCCCCCATCCTTCAACCCCAGCTTTTTCCGCATTTCCGGGGCGGAATGCGGAAAATTCCGTGTGGCAATATTGGCCCGACCCTCCTGCAGGACTTCCTGAACAGCCTTGCGGTCGTATTTCACCACGTGCTCGATCCTGAAGGTCCGGGCCGGTACATCGGGCCGGTAGTCCACACTGGTATACAAATGGGTATGCGGGTGAATTTTGTGCAGACCAAACCGGGTGGCCAGGGATTTGAATGCACCTGCCTTCAACACGGCTGCATCAGGTTCGTACAGGTATTCCAGTGGTTCGGAATACTCCGGCTGAGCCGCTTGCTCTTCCCCGTAGGTAAAGGCGAAGGAATTTGGCGCCGGCCCAAGCGCCACTGCTTCCACCGGTATCGCGTCCACCGGCAACCCCGGTTCGGCCAGTTCGTACAACACTTCCTTGCATTCGTTCTGCACGGAAACGACCCGGATCCGGCACACGGTGCCCAGTTGCTGCACAGCCTGACGGATATCCAGCATAGGAGCGGTTTTCAGCAGTATGCGATCTGCTTTTTTCCGTAACATCTCCAGCATTCCGAGCACATCGGGCTGGCAGTCTTCCAGTCGCATCACCCGGCGGCTGTGCGCGTCGCGGCGGGCAGGATCGAGATAAAGGAGGTCAAAACGTCGGTCAGTATTTTCCAAAAACTGTATCGCATCTGCCGCTTCTGTGATGATATTTTTACAGCCGAGTACGTCAAAATTGTGCCGGGCGCGGGCTACCAGTTCCGGGTTGCGTTCGACGTAGTACACCTGGCGAAAGGATCTGGAAAACGCCCAGGTGTCTACCCCCATGCCACCATTAAGATCGGCCATGCAGGCACCGGAGTACAAACCTGCCTTATAAAGGGCCGTTGCTTCAGAGGAGGCCTGCTCTACCGAAACGGCGGGCGGCAGATCGAGATCGAACCGGAACCAGGCAGGCGCCTTGTCGCGCAGTTTGTGCAGCGCCTGGATCTGCGAAACTACCAGCGGCATCCGGACATCGGGATGCTGCCCGGCTGATAATAACAACCGATGCAGGTCACTATTCAGATGATCCCGGACAAACTGGCGCTCTGTTTTGGATAGCATACCCTAGTTTGAAAATATTGGTTTTATATTTGTAGGTCCCAACTAAAAAGACCGAAGCGGAAGAAATGAAAACAATCGCTGCTACCTGTATGGTCCTCCTGGGCCTGCTTCTTCCGGTGTTGGCCTTCAGCCAGACCGATGATATTCAAGAACTAAAGACGCAACTGCGCTCCCGTTCGGGGGTAGACCGTATTGAGACCTTCCTGGATCTGAGTGACGCTTATCTCCAGTCCAGTGATTACGATGAGGCCCGTAAATATACGCAGGAGGCGCTCGACCTGGCCGAACGAATGCAACGCGTCGACTACCAGGCCATCGCCCTCAACCGCGAAGGTAAGGTACTGACCATTTCCGGCAAACGGGGTTTGTTTGGCAAAGACCTTGCATCTGCACGTTTCCGGGAAAGCATTAACCTTTTGCAAAAAAAGCCCAACCGGGCCCTGCTGATCGATAACCTGGAGCATCTGCGCATCCTGGCCAAGCGCAACGGCCGTGCAGATGAACTGGCGGAAGTGGAAAAAGAGATCGCCCGCGCGCGTGACCTGGTGGATAAACTGCCGCCCCCCGAGCAATCACCGCTGACCTTGGAGGAAGTGCAGGACAATATCATTACACGACTGATCGAAACCCAGAACAAGCAGGAAAGTGTTTCTTCCCAACGGTTGAACTACGAAAAGGAGCGGCAGCGGCTCCAGGCTGAGCTCGAAGCCCAGCGGGAAGAGATCGACCGCATGTCCATGAACCAGCTCAAGGCGGCCTTCCTCCTGAATGAACGGGCCAAAAAACTGGACTCCCTGCAGTTCCAGAACCGGATCGACTCCCTGAACGTGGTCGCTGCCAAACTTGCCCTGCAGGAATCCGAAAGTACCCGCAATTTTTACCTGGCCGGCCTGATCGCTGTCATTTTACTGGCAGGAGGAGTCACCTTCAGTTTTCTACGGGCCCGGCAGAATGCCCGCCTGTTGTCGGAAAAGAACAAGATCATCCGCAAGGAAAAGGAACGCTCGGAAAACCTGCTGCTGAATATTCTGCCCTCCCTGGTAGCAGAGGAATTGAAAAAGCAAGGCAGCACCAGCGCCCGCTATTTCGAGGATGTGAGCGTACTGTTCGCCGATTTTGTCGGATTCAGCCGGATTGCTGAAAAACTGACGCCGCAGGAGCTCGTCAACGAACTTGACACCTGTTTCAAGGCCTTCGATGAGATCGTGACCAAATACAACCTGGAAAAGATCAAAACGATCGGTGACGCCTACATGGTGGCCGGCGGCATTCCACACGGCGGCGGCAGCCAGATCCGCGATATGGTGCGGGCTGCACTGGAGATGCAAAACTGGCTCGCCAAATGGAATATCGAACGCCGGAAACAAAAATTACCCATTTTCGATGCCCGTATAGGTATCCACCGCGGTCCAGTGGTGGCTGGTGTGGTAGGCTCCCGGAAGTTCGCCTTCGATATCTGGGGCGACACGGTCAATATCGCCTCCCGGATCGAATCGGCCGGGGAAGGCGGCAAGATCAATATCTCCGGTGAGGTATTCAAGATCATCGAAAACGATTTCTCCTGTGAGTACCGGGGCAAGATCCCGGCCAAGAACAAAGGGGAGATCGATATGTACTTTGTACAAAACTGAGAAAGGCAAAATGTAAGATGTAAAATGTAAAATTGTAAAAGGGCCTTTCGGGGGGATTGAAATTTTGCAGCGTTAACGGATAAAAGTTCCGTTTCCCCGATAGACCCTTTTATAATTTTACATCTTACATTTTGCCTTTCCGATGCGTACTCCCATTTTCTGGAAGCCTGTCCTGGCTGTTGCAGGTCTGAAACTTCTGGTACACCTGTTGGTAAATACGACCTATGGTATTCACCGTGATGGTTTGTTGTACCTGGCTATAGGCCGTCATCCGGACTGGGGATACTGGTCCAACCCACCGCTGATCGGTTGGCTGGGCTGGGTAGCGCAGACCATAAGTGGCGGATCGCTCTGGGTGATCCGGCTGATCCCTACGCTGGCAGGCTGCGGGCTGGTCATACTGGCCGGGTTGATGGCACGTGAGTTTGGCGGCAAACGATATGCCCAACTGCTGGCGGCCCTCGCCGTGGCCGTTTCTCCGGCATACCTGCGCGCCAGCATGCTGTTCCAGCCGGTAGTGGTGGACATCCTGGGCTGGACGGTACTGAGCTATCTGGTGATACGGTACCTGAATAACCGTCGCCGGAATGACCTGCTCGCATTCGGGGCTGCGTTCGGATTGTTTTTCCTGAATAAATACATGGTCGCCTTCTTTTTGCTGGCGCTCCTGCCAGCCCTCCTGCTGACACCACAACGTCGGCTGATCTTTCAGCGGGACACACTGCTGGCAGCCGGAATAGCAGCCTTGCTGATCCTGCCGAACCTGCTCTGGCAGATCAACCATAACTTCCCAGTGGTCCGCCACATGGAAGCCCTGCACCGATACCAACTGGTCAATGTGCAGCCCGCTGATTTCCTGATCGATCAACTCTTCATGAATTTCACCGGCATATTGGTTTGGGTAGCTGGCCTATGGTTTCTCTGGCGCTACAAAGAAGGTTTTTACCGCTCCCTTTTTTACCTGTTTGCCGGCGTGATCGCCTTGTTCCTCCTCTTCAAAGGCAAACATTATTACACACTGGGCATTTATCCTATGTTGTTTGCCGCAGGTGCCGCGTACTGGGAGCAGGTGCTGCGTTCCGTTTGGCTCCGTATCCTGTTACCAGCAGTCATGGTTGGCCTGCTACTACCGCTGGCCCCTTTGTCTGTCCCGCTCTTTCCACCGCCCCAAATGGCGGGATACTGTGAATGGGCGCGGGAAACGCTGAAAATAGACATGATCACCCGCTGGGAAGACGGCCGGCAGCACAGTCTGCCCCAGGACTTTGCCGATATGCTGGGCTGGGAAGATATCGGCCAGGCCACGATCCAGGCTTACCGGCTGTTGCCGCCCGGCGCGCCGGTGCTGATCTATGGTGAAAACTATGGCCAGGCAGGTGCTGCCGATTTTTATGGTCGCCAGGCAGGTCTGCCGCCAGTGGTCAGCTTCGCGGACACGTATCAGTTTTGGCTACCGGACAGTACCGATGCACAGGCACTGATCTATATCAATGATGAACTCGGATCGGATGTGGAGGCGCTGTTTGCCGATATCCGGGCAGTCGGCGCAATACAGGATACGTTTGCCCGGGAGTACGGCACGACCGTGTACCTGTGCCAGCAACCCCGCTACGACCTGGACAGCTTCTGGCGGGAACGGGTAAAAATGGTACGGGAACGATAATATCCGGTAACCCTTTTGCCTGCTGAACAAGTGCCTGTTCCCCAACAGGCTTTATACAGTTGAACGGTGGGCGAATGGGAAGCATACCTTCCGGAAACTGGTCAGGGTTAGTGATTAGTTTGTTTATGCACTGAACCTTCTATCCTGTTGGCAGCCTCGCCCCTGTGAAGTTTCCAGTTTGTTTTTTTACAATCGCCTGGCATTTTCCGGGCCATCATGTTCAAACATTTCCTAAAAGAGGGACTTGCCGTATAACCCTATGCTATTTTACCGGATATTTGCAGGGAGACCATGCCACTGCTTTTCTCCAAACATATCCGGCTCAACCTCCATTCTGCAGCCCAGCAAACCCTGCGCTTTGGCACCTGGCAGATCACAGAAGATGAGACCTATTTCCGGGAAGACCTACCGCTTACACCGGAAGAGGAGGCCGACCTGGCCCGTTTTAAGGGCATACGCCGGCTGGAGTGGCTGGCCAGTCGGTGGCTCTTACATATCCTGACCGGCGCCAATATCCGGCTTCCCCTGGTCAAGAATGCCTTTGCCAAACCGTTTTTCTTGCATCGCCCGGAGCTCCACTGTTCGCTCAGCCATTCGCACGGCATTGTGGGGGCAATGTTGTCGGACTCTATCTGTGGGTGCGACCTGCAGGTATTAGTGGAAAAAATGCCGCGCCTGGCCTCCAAGTTCCTCCATGTGGAAGAAGCCCGGTTTCTTCAAAACTACAGTAAAACCGAGCAGTTCGAACTGATGCATGTGTTCTGGACAGCCAAGGAAAGCTTGTACAAGGCCTATGGATTGAAGGAACTGGACTTTCGCGGGCATATCCGGCTGGACCCGTTTCAGTGGTCCGAAAGTACTGCCGAGGCTACAGGTTGGATCCGGAAAGATGATTTTCTACAGTCTTACCAGATGTATTTCGAGAAAACAGCGCTGCCGGACGATGGCGGCGCATTTGTCTGGACCGTCTGTGTGGAAAAGCGCCAGCCACATTTTCCTGCAAAATGACAGTCTCAGTTATCTATCTTAGAACGAGATTTAATCGTTGAAGGCGAAACGCCCAGGTCTTTTTCCACCTGGATTTCCGGGAACTGGCAAGACAAACCAATCTTAATGATCGCCAGATGATGGATGGCATGATCATATACAAAAAGCAGTTCACGCCCGAGGGTGCTATCGTAACAGGGCCGGTCGTCACTTCCGAACTCGGCGCGTACCTGTACCGGCAGGTTCAGGTCAAATTTCGGCAGGCGGTGTGCGATCGCTTCAAATGCAGCAGCTGCGATTACCGGGTTGGTCTCAAAAACCGGGTTTCGCTCCCGCGCCGCATAGTCCACTATGCCGGAGTTCACCGATGCTTCCAGACATTGATAAAACTCCAGGATGTGCCGGAAGTGTTGCCCCAGGGTATTGCCATCAAATTCAGTGAGTGGTTTTTGATAAGATTCCGGGGGCATCTGCACTATGACCCGTTTGATCTGTTGTACAATTTCTGCTAAAGCGATGTTTGCATTCATAACTGTTATTGACCCATGGTTGACGATACCTGTCTGTCAGTAAAGCGGGGCACGTTTGCTTTATGGCAAAAATAGATACGATTTTCAGCATTTTACGGATTAATTGGATTTTTGCAAAAGCATTGTCTGGGGGGAGACACCCCTAGCGTTATCCTTGAAAATGATGTAGTATGCAACTGCCTCCGCCGTTTGAAGATCAAATGCGCGTCTTGTTGGGCGAAGAAGCCTATTCTGCCTTCACTGCTGCCCTGGAGACGCCGCCACCGGTGAGTATCCGGGTCAATCCGCTGAAGATGCCTACGGGTACCGCTGCCTTTTACCCGGATCGTTCACCGGTCCCCTGGCACCCTGCCGGTTTTTACCTGCCAGAACGTCCGGTTTTTACCCTCGATCCGCTCCTGCATGCCGGAGCTTATTATGTGCAGGAAGCCTCTTCAATGTTCCTACAGGAGATCCTGCGGCAACTGGTGCCAGTGGATCATACCCTGAAGGTACTGGACCTCTGTGCTGCTCCCGGTGGAAAAAGTACCCTCCTCCTTGCAGGGCTTCCCAACAGCCTGGTGGTTTCAAACGAAGTGATCCGGTCACGCGTTGGGCCTTTGCGGGAAAACCTGGAACGCTGGGGGCATCCCAATACCGCCGTCACCAGCGCGGAAGCGGAAGCATTTGGCCCGTTGGAGGGCTGGTTTGACCTGGTCGTTACCGATGCCCCCTGCAGCGGGGAAGGTTTGTTCCGGAAAGACCCGGATGCCATACAGGAATGGTCGCCCGAAAATGTTGCCTTATGTGCCGCGCGTCAAAAGCGTATCCTGGGCAGTGTCTACAGTGCTCTGAAACCCGGCGGCACGATGATCTACTCTACCTGTACCTATAACCATCAGGAAAATGATGCCAACGTACAATGGCTGCAGCAAAACTTCGGTATGCAACCGCATCGCCTGAAGGTCCCGGCCGAATGGGGAATTACGGAGACCGCCACTGGCTATCAGTTTTACCCACACCGCCTGCGCGGTGAAGGTTTATTCGTGGCCGTGCTTAAAAAGGAAGCTGGCGAACCACCCCGGGACCATAGCCCTTCCGGGTACAGAAGCCTGCAACCGGTACCCAAAAAACAACTGGCCGCCCTGACGCCCTGGTTCAGGCCGGACCCGGAATTGCTGTTCTTTCAGACGCCGGGTGGGGAGATCCTGGCACTTCCGGCAGCGATAGAACCCTGGTACCGGAACCTCGATAAAGCCCTTCGGAATAAATGGTTTGGCACGGTCGGCGGCACGTTCAAAGGCCATGATTTTATACCTGCACATGCTCTAGCACTGAGCACCCTGGTTGCACCGAACCTCCCGCATGTCGATCTGGACCAGGACCAGGCACTCCGGTTTTTGCGAAAAGAAACCTTCGACCTGCCGCCGGGCGCACCTGCTAAAGGCTGGGCGCTGGCACGGTACCAGGGCCTCAACCTGGGCTGGCTGAAGATCATTTCCGGCCGGTGGAACAACTACCTGCCCAACGACCGGCGCATCCGGATGGATATCCGGTAAGGCACAAGACCTTATAACCGGATCAGCCGCCCGGATTTTGTCTGGTCGGCTACCTGAACCCGCCACACATATACCCCGGGTGTTAGAAATGCGGCATCCGGCACCTCGATAGCGCCCGGTCCGGCAGCGCAGTCCATTTGCTTTTGAAAGATCAGTCGCCCGCTTCCATCCCGGATCTCCAACGAGACGTCACCCGCAACAGGCAGGTCAACCGGAAATACCGTCCCGCCGCTCGTAGGATTGGGCTGGGGAGGGAAAATATCAATGCCGGCAGAAAAAGGCATCGTTCTGAATTCCAGCTGGAGCGGACTTACAGCACCATCCAGTGCATAGCCTTCTGCCCGCAACGGCGTTGTTTTAAGTCGTAATACGTCCTTTAAATGTACGGTTGAAGTGGCGCGGCCGCGCAGGGTGAACAATGGCGTCCGCGGTGTCAGCCAGCAGGCTGTTGCTGCATTCCAGCTGACCCTCAGGTTTCCGGGAGAAGGAGTGGTCCACATAGAAGCATCGAGGCCGGGCAGGCCGCCCGGGTCCACATCGGTCAGTTCAATCTTTTCGGCATCCCAGTTCAATGCCAGTTGACAGGCAGCCCAGTCGACCGGGGCGTCCGGGAATACCGGCAGTTCAAAGGTCTGTCCGGCCTCCAAAACCAGATCTTCCACCTGTAACCGGACGGGCGCCCGCACCAGGGTACCTCCTTTTATCGAATCCCCTACGGCATTGCCATTGACATCACCGGTCTTGACACCATAAAACAGGAATTGTTCCGGCGGAACATTGGGGTTAAAGACCAGGGTAGCCGGGCATATCGACTGCAACGGCTGCAGGCTGTCCAGCGCACAATCGGCAATAAAAAACCGCCAGGCAGGACATTGCGGCAGGGAATCGTAAGTTCCCAGGATCAGCTTACGCAGTTCGACAATATCGAACGTGGTGATCGTTTTACTGTTATTGGCATCGGCAGCCCAATACTTCCAGGGCTCGTCCAGCAACTGGATGCCCAGGATATGACGATTGATCAGCACCAGATCGAACGTACTGACACCATCGAGCCATCTGTTGTTTTTATGCGGGGTAACAGCCGCCTCTTCAATGAGATAAGGGCTGAAATCAGGCAGTTCGACACAGCCATTCGGCAAGGGGGTGACGGCAAGGTGAATTGGCGGCAGCCCCGGCTCGACCATCGTTTCGAGGTGATAGTGTACTCCCTGGATAGTATCGTGGTTTACAGATACCGTAGTTGCGCAAACGTATGGATCCACCTGTTTGCATACATCGTCCGGATCAAACAAAAACATGTTGGAGGAGCACATACTTGCATTTCCGGCCAGGTCGCGCACCCAGACTTCGATAAAATGCTGGCCAATATCTGCACAGGTAAAAGGCAGTGCTGCGATTGGTTGCCCCTGGGCATTCTCCGGAAAACCCATTCCGGCGCCTAACGGGCGCAGAGAAAATTCAAGCAGGTTGGCCGGAGTGGAGTTGTCCATGGCTACGTCGACCAGGTCTGCCGCCGTGATCCAAAGTGTATCCTTGCTGGGCAACGAAATATCAGCAACACTGGCACACTCCAACTGGGGCGCCATACAGTCCTCGACATGAAATGTCAGCTCACAGGAAACCGGTGCCAAGGCAGGTTTCTCGAGGCGCCAAATGACGTGGTGGCGGCCCTGCGGAAGCCTGGGCGCTACATAGCTGCCCGGCGCCACAGGTGTCTCCCAGCGCAGGTAAGCCCGCATCAGCCCCCCGCCCAGTGCCACTGTTTCCACCACAAACCGGAACTTCATTGAATCCGGTACCGGCCGGTTGTCGTAGATCAGGGTGTCAGTACCCGCGTACCCGGGAGAAAAGGCATTTCCAGACAACATCCGGCCGGCAGGCAGGATATGGTCACTTGTCAGCACGGATTCGGTGAGGTTATCTCCGTCCAGATCCAGAAAAAGCAAAAACTTCACGGTAAGGGCACCGGGGCAGGTATCCCGAAAGGTCAGGCTCAGGTCAGCGGATGTCTCGAACAGGTCTGCCTGCTCAATAAGCGGATCCCAGGTATAGGGCGGAGCTTGCCAGAATAAGGGATCATTTCCGGTAATATCACAGATCTTCAGGTTCCCGTTTGGACAATCCACTGTAATCGAACAGGACTGCCCTGCGCCCGGCACAGCCAGCAACGGGAAAAAGAAAACGACCAACAAGTGTGTAATCGGCTTAGGCATAGGCTTCCGTATTATGCAAGGGAGCAAGATGCTGGGTGCTGCAGGGGGAGTGGATTAGCAGAAGCGGGATTACGGAAACATCTAAAAGCAGCGCCTAAAGTTAAAGGAAACGCAGCGATTTAACGAAATAACGAACCATTTTTCCAGAATACGGCAAAACCGTCTGCGCCCGGAATAAAAAAATCCCGCGCCGGGTGCCCGGCGCGGGATTTTGATATTTATCCGATCGGCAACGTGGATCAGATGCTGGCCTCGAATCCGTTTGTAGAAACTTTTTTCACCGTAGCACCGATCTGGGCCGGCGAGGCAACCACCGAGATACCGTTTTCCGCCAGGATACGCATTTTGGCTTGTGCGGTATCTTCAGCACCGCCGACAATAGCACCGGCATGTCCCATGGTGCGTCCCTTCGGAGCAGTCTGCCCGGCAATAAATCCGATCACCGGCTTTTTATTGCCGTTTTCCCGGATCCAATTAGCCGCATCAGCCTCCAGCGAACCGCCGATCTCACCGATCATGATAATGAATTCAGTCTCCGGATCGTCCATAAAGAGTTGAATTGCATCCAGTGTGGTCGTACCGATGATCGGGTCGCCTCCAATACCAATTGCCGTAGAAATGCCGAGACCGGCTTTAGCAACCTGATCAGCGGCTTCATAGGTCAGGGTGCCGGACTTGGAGACCAGGCCCACCGGGCCGCGTTTAAATACAAACCCAGGCATGATACCGACCTTAGCCTCGTCCGGGGTGATAATACCCGGACAGTTCGGGCCGATCAGCCGGCAATCCTGTGTATCGATATACGCTTTGGCCCGTATCATATCCTGTACCGGAATACCTTCGGTGATCGCAACGATGACTTTAATACCTGACTGTGCCGCTTCAATAATAGCATCGGCAGCAAAGGCTGGAGGTACAAAGATGATCGAGGTATCGGCGCCTTCCGCTTTCACGGCTTGCTCCACCGTATTGAATACAGGGCGCTCCAGGTGCATTTGTCCGCCTTTCCCGGGGGTGACACCACCAACTACATTGGTGCCATATGCGATCATTTGTTCAGCGTGAAAAGTGCCTTCCCTACCGGTAAAGCCCTGGACGATAATTCTGGATTGTTTATTAACTAAGACAGACATGTAAATAGTATTGGATGTAGGCTGCGCAGTTACCGGCAGCCAAAGAAAAAGGGTTGAAAAAGCGCGGCAAAAATCGCAACTTTTTTCAACCCCTCTAAAGCTTATCAGAACTTTTATTCCGGGAAGGCAGAAATAACCCTGAACTGGCGGCAAAATTGCCGGAAGTACACTATTCCTGCTCCTTTATAATGTATACATCTTCATTGGGGCGCTTCATGTAATAATGCTCACGGGCAAACTTTTCCTTGGTCAGTTCGAAGTCTGCCGCCTCTTCCTTGGCTTCTTCGATCTTTTCCTTGTAGTATTCGCGGTCTGCGTCCAGCCGTTGTTGCGCACTATGCAACCGCCACTGTGTCCACAGACTGTGCTTATCCAGGAAGATCAGGATAAAAAAGAAAATAAGCAGCGTAATGTAATATCGGTTCTGGAGTGGCAGCGGTAACCGTTGCCAGAGTGCTTGCCAGGGATTGGATGGTAATGCCATACGCGTATGCCGGTGGTTGCCATGCAAAAATAGCCGGTTTTAGCGAAAGAAAAAGGGCTATGGCCGATTTGCACGCCGGATCGGCGGTGTAGTTTCCATATGGCAACCGGTACTGCTAAAAGGTTCGGGTTATTTTTTCTCCTCCTGTGCCGTCAGCATGGCATTGTCTCCAACAGTGTCGATGATGGCACACAGGCGGTTGAAAATATCGTCGATCGAGCCGATCCCGTCTACCATGTGACTTTTGCCTTGCTGGTCGTAGTAGTCATACACCGGAGTGGTTTCATTCTTATAGACCTCGATCCGGTTGCGGATAATATTTTCATCCAGATCATCTGCCCTGCCGGAAGTCGCGCCGCGCAGTTTGATGCGTTTTACAATCTCCTCATCGTCTACATTCAGGGCGATCAGCACATGGACAACGGAACCTTCTTCTTCCAGCAAACGGTCCAATGCTTCTGCCTGCAGAATAGTTCTGGGGAAACCATCGAAAATAAAGCCGCCAGCATCCGGATGTGCCAGCACCTTGTTGTGCAGCATACCGATCGTCACTTCGTCCGGTACCAGTTCGCCCTTGGAAATATAGGCTTTCGCCTGCTGCCCAAGTGGTGTATCATTGCCCATTTCGTACCGGAACAGATCACCCGTACTGATATGTACCAGGTTATATTTTTCAACCAAATACGCAGCCTGTGTCCCCTTACCGGAACCAGGAGGGCCAAAAAGGATCAAGTTTATCATAATACGTGCTATAAATGAAGCCTGCAAAATTAGGCATCAAACGCAAGACCCTGAAATTTTCAGCTTCCAATTTAAAATACCGTATAATCCGTGGAATACAGGCCGTTTTCCATATAAAGTTTGCACGAAACAGGACACTACACTATAATGCATGCACTTCGGCGGCACAACATTCCGGACTGCCCGTTGTATTAATCAAAATCAGTGATCCGGTACCGCTCGCCGTAGGTGTCGATCCAGGTTTTAAGCCGCCATACATCCTCAGGATCAAATAATTCAGTACCCGGATTCATAGTTGCTGCCGTGCCACAGGCTACACCGATCTGGGCCATTTCACGGGGGGATTTACCCTGTGCCAGTGCCCAGATCATCCCCGCCACCATACTGTCACCAGCACCCACCGTGCTTTTTTTGCGAACAGTCGGAGCCGGTATGTGTTCGAACCCGTCACGGGTCACGAGCAGAGCACCCTGCGGCCCAAGCGACACCACCACCAGCTCGCATTTCCCCTGATGGATAATATCGAGCGCAGCATCGTCTACCTGGTTCATCTCCAGTTTGTCCACACCAGCCAATGCGCTAAGCTCCGCCAGGTTGGGCTTCAGGAGATACAAGCCTTCATCTGCGGCCGCCTGCAGGGCCGGGCCGGAGGTGTCCAGGACAAACCGGGCGCCTATCTGTTTGGCAAAAGCAGCCACCTGCTCGTAATAGGTAACCGGTAAACCCGGCGGCAGGCTGCCGCTGGCCACCAGCAGATCCGGTTGCAGCTCTCGAATCAGTTGCAAACAGTGCTCCGCCTCCTCTGTGCGCATTTCAACACCGGGAAGCGTAAACCGGTATTGCAGGTTGGTTGCCGACTCGGTTACGGAAAAGTTTTCTCGTGTTTCCCCGGCCAATTCAAAGGTACTGGTCGAAATACCTGCATTGGTAAGAAGTTCCTGCAAGCGCCTGCCATTGTGGCCACCTGCCGGAAAAACCGCCGTACTCGCACCACCCAGTTTTCGAATGCCTTTGGAAACATTAATACCGCCACCGCCTGCATCAAGCTGCAGGCTCGAGCAACGCAGTTTTTGCTCCGGTGTGATCCGGTCAACCGCTGTACTTTTATCCAGCGCCGGATTCAGGGTAAGGGTAACTGTTTTCAACCTGTTGTTCTGTTTATTTGTTCAACTGTTTCCCTGTAAACGGGGTACATCCAAAACGCCGGCACCCGGCATTCATTGCGGCAATGATACAAAAGCTAAATGACAAGATCCTGCGGGAAGCGACCCATTGGCTGGCGGAACGGGACATCGCGCTCAATCTCGTGTTCCAGCAGTATGGATACCCCCCGCTCTGGGCCCGCGAACCCGGCTTTTCCACCCTGGTCCACATCATTCTGGAGCAACAAGTTTCATTGGCATCAGCAAATGCCGCTTTCCAACGGTTGCAGGAACACCTGGGCACGGTCACCCCGGAGGTATTTATCCAACTGGAAGACGACACCCTCCGCCAAATTGGCTTCAGCCGGCAAAAAATGCTGTACACCAGAACCTTGGCCACTACCTTACTCGATGGCAGGCTCGACCTGGAAAGTCTGGAGGATCAGACGGATGATGAAGTCCGGGCCACACTGCTGCAATTAAAAGGTATCGGCAACTGGACGGTCGATATTTACCTGTCGGAATGCCTGCTCCGACCCGATATTCTGCCACAGGGGGATATTGCCATGCAGGAGGCCTTTCGCGTGCTAAAAGATCTGCCGGAGCGTCCCAAACACGAAACTTTTACAGAACTTACCCGGCATTGGCGCCCCTGGAGAAGTGTGGGCACCCGAATGCTCTGGCATTTTTACCTTTGCGAACGCCGGCGACCAAACAGCTAACCTAAAGGCCCGGAAACTTTACATTATGGCAAATCCATACTACTACCAAAAGCGCATCTGGATCACCGGCGCGTCATCCGGCATCGGAGAGGCGCTCGCCTATGCCTGCGCAGCCCGTGGCGCGCAGTTGATCCTCTCCGCCCGCAATGAGGATGCTTTGCAACAGGTGGCCTCAACAGCGGCAGAACTCGGCGCCGGCCACGTCTTCGTACAAAAAATTGACCTCGAACAATACGAGACTATTCCTGGAATTGCTGAAACTGTGTTACAACAGGTTGGCAAAGTGGATATCCTGATTAATTGCGGTGGTTTATCCCAACGCGGCATGGCCATGGACACGCCTTTGACAGTAGTCAAACGACTGATGGACATCAACTATCTGGGCACGGTAGCCCTTACTACTGCCGTTTTGCCCAATATGCTGACCCATCAATTGGGACACATAGTTACGGTAACCAGCCTCACCGGCAAATTTGGTTCGCCCAAACGGTCGGCCTATGCCGGCTCCAAGCATGCCCTGCACGGCTATTTTGACAGTTTACGCGCTGAACTGGCAAACACACCGGTCCGTGT
>SBHD01000096.1 GCA_006226345.1 Bacteroidota bacterium
TTTTCGCGATCGTCGGAATACCGTTGTTCTTTCTTGCTTTTTTCCCAATGTTTCATGGCAAAACCGCTTTTTGTCAAATATAATTTGGAATAAGAACGCTATAGCCACGCAGAAGATTAGACAGCAGGCTTTAGCACTACAAAAATAACGGCATCCGCCATTTATGCAACAGATAACCTTGTTAAAATTTTTGCAAGGACTCTTCCTGCTGCTCAACAGTGGACTGGCCAGCATCCGCAGTGTTTGTGAGATTCCGCTCACGAACCAGGGAAGCCACTACCCCTGTCAATAACAAGCCGCCAAGGATGAGCAGGGACACCAACTCCGGGATGTGTATTTCCCCGGGCAGGAGCAGCATCTTTACCCCGATAAAAACCAGGATACCGATCATGCTATACTTCAGGTAGACAAATCGATCCAGCATATTGGCCAGCAGGAAATACAAGGAACGTAACCCCAGGATCGCGAAGATATTGGAAGAGAAAACCAGGAACGGGTCAGTGGTGATGGAAAATACAGCCGGTACCGAGTCAAAGGCGAACATTACATCAGTGGTTTCGATCACCAACAAAGCAATAAAGATCGGGGTGATAGCCCAACGCCTGTTTTCCACCACAAAAAAGCGCCCGCCTGCACTGGTTGTACTTACGGGATAAAATTTACGGAAAAACCGGGCGACTCCATGGTCATTCAGGTCCTCGCCCTGATCGTCATGCTTCCACATTTTGTAGGCCGACCAAAGCAGCAGGGCCCCAAAAATGTAAAAGAACCAGGTGAAGTAATGGACGAGTGCTATTCCGGCCCCGATCAGCAATCCCCGGAAGATCAATACGCCCAATATTCCCCAGAACAACACCTTGTGCTGGTATTTCTTG
This sequence comes from Bacteroidota bacterium, assembly GCA_006226345.1. GTDB lineage: Bacteria > Bacteroidota > Bacteroidia > Chitinophagales > Saprospiraceae > M3007. The sequence continues at coordinate 876 of SBHD01000096.1, forward strand.
GGCACCCTAAACCGGGCGAACACCAATGCCATGACAAACAGGTTGTCGATACTGAGTGCTTCTTCCAGCAGATACCCCGTCAGATACTTGAGTGCCGCCTCCCGGCCGCCCATAGGCTCATATTCGTACAAACCCAGCCCCAGCCACTTGTATTCGTATGCGTAATAAATAAAAATATTAAACAGCATGGCCAGGCTGATCCAGATAAAGGTACTGAAACCCGCCTCCTTGGCTGTGGGTATATGCGCCTTCCGGTTAAAAATACCGAGATCAAGCAACATCAACAACAACACCAGGGCAATAAAACCCGCCCATACATACGGTTCGATCATATTGTTTAGGTATCCGGAAATTCAGCCGGGATAAGCCATTTTTTAATTTTTGATACAATTTGACACGGGGGCTACCGGTCAAATGTAGATATTTACATGCCTAATTAACGATTAGACTCCAAATGGAACATTTCGTCATCCTTTTCGTTTGATTTTTTTTTGGGCGTAGTACCTTTTCTCGATCAATCATCCATATCCTTCGATTAAATCTTCTGTGTTTATGCGTCTTCTTACTGCTCTGTTTCTGCTGACCGGTCTTGCCTTATGCCAGCCTGCAGCAGCCCAGCAAACCTATCCCGTCCGTTTTGCTCATGGGACGGAGTTCTTCCCCGACAATTATCAGGCCATTCGCCAACAACCGGATGTCAACCCGGAAGAACTGGTCAACGGGTACTATTTCCGGTTCATTCAATGTACGGAGATCCCGACCGGCCGCCAGCGGACTGTGCTGGAAAAGGCCGGCCTGCAGTTTATCAGCTATATTCAATTCGGCGCCTACCTGGTAGCAATACCGGAACAATTCGACCTGGATCAACTTGCCACAATTAACACCCGGAGTGTCGTTCCGGTAAAGCCGGTCTGGAAAATGGCCCGCAACCTGCAAGAACGACCGTTTGGCGCCTGGGCAGTCCAGGGAGACCTGGTCGATATCTACCTGCAGATATACCCGCAGATCCGGATAGAAGAAGGCGCAGCACTGGCTGCACAATACGGGTTAACAGTGGTAAAACAGGGAACCCAAAACGGGATCCTGCAGGTCCGCCTGCTGAAAGATCACCTGGAAGCCATAGCGGCACTGCCATTTGTGCAGTACATGGAACTGATTCCGCAGCCGGGCGAACCGGAAGATGATGGCGGCCGCTCCCTCCACCGCTCAAATATGCTCGACGTGGACTTTCCGGGCGGAAATAAATATGACGGTACCGGCGTCACTGTCATGGTGCGGGATGATGGTCCTCTCGGGCCGCATATCGACTTTCAGGGCCGGAATACCGACCTGTTCAACCCGGGTGACAACGCCAACGGCACCCATGGCGACGGCGTTGGCGGCGTAATGGCCGGCGCCGGCAACCTCAACCCGGTCATGCGGGGCATGGCTACCGGAGCCAAGATCTTTACGATCCGGTATCAGGCTGATTTCCAGGACAATACCATGGACCTGCATTACAATGAAAATGTAACGATCACCAACTCCTCCTACTCTAACGGCTGTAATGCCGGCTATACCACCATTACCCAAACGGTAGAACAACAACTCCAGGAAAACCCGACCCTGATGCACGTGTTCTCTGCAGGTAACTCCAACGGCCTGGAATGTGATTACGGCGCCGGCAATCAATGGGGAAATATTACCGGCGGGCACAAGGCAGCTAAAAACGCCATTGCCACAGCCAACTTGTTTGTAGACGGCACGCTGGTGAACTCCTCCAGTCGTGGCCCCCTCCACGACGGGCGCATGAAGCCGGATATTGCTGCCCACGGGCAGAACCAGAACTCTACCACCCATGACAATGACTATCAGGTCTTTGGGGGTACATCTGCTGCTGCGCCTGGCATTGCCGGTTGTCTGGCACAGCTGACACAGGCCTACAAAGAAATGCACGGCGGCACAGAACCGGCTGCCGCCCTGCTCAAAACAGCGCTCCTGAATACCGCTAACGATCTGGGAAATGAAGGCCCGGATTTCAAGTTTGGCTGGGGTCATGTCAATGCCTGGCGCGCTTATCAGTTGCTGGAAAAAGACCAATGGCTGGAAGGCTCGGTCGAACAGGGCGCCACATCCACCCACAGCATCCAGATCCCGCCGGGCACACGCCGGGCAAAGATCATGCTGTATTGGGTAGAACGGCCGGCCAACACGAACGCATCCAGGGCCCTGCTGAACGACCTTGACCTGACCATAACGGATCTGGACGGCTCGACCATCCACCTTCCCTGGAAACTCGACCCGACACCTGACCCCATCATTCTGAACACCCCCGCCGGCAAGGGCCGCGATTCGCTCAACAACACCGAACAGGTTGTACTGGATAACCCGACACCGGGAACCTATACTATAAACGTAAACGGATTTGAAGTGCCGTTCGGCCCGCAGGATTATTACATAGCCTGGGAGTTTTACAACGACGATGTCAAGATCACGTATCCGGCCGGTGGCGAAGGACTGGTGCCCGGCGAAATAACCCGGATCCAATGGGATGCTTATGGCGACAACACCAACTTTACCCTGCGGTACTCGTTGGATGACGGTGCCAGCTTCCTGCCACTGACTACCCTGACCGGTGAAAAGCGCATGTTTGAATGGGCTACACCCAATACCGTTACCAGTAAACTGCGTCTGCTGCTCATCAGAAGCAACAAACGCGACACCACAGACTACCCGATCAGCATTGTGGGTGTGCCCAAAAACCTGACAATAGACCGGGTTTGTCCGGATTCAATGACAGTTTCCTGGGCTGGAGTTAATGACACCCTGTCCTATGACGTATATGCGTTAGGACAAAAATATATGGAGATCGTCGGGCAGTCCGACACCTCGAATCTTACTTTTCCGATCCAAAACCAGGGTCAGCCGTTCTGGATCTCGGTCCGGGCCAGTCATGCCGACGGGCTTGCCGGACGCCGGGCAGTTGCGATCAACTGGGAAGGCGGCCTGAAAGAATGCCCGCAACCAGATGATGTTGCGCTGAATCAGGTTCTGTCGCCCACTGACCAGGATGTATCTACAACGGTGTCCTGTACGGCTTTGACCACTGACGTAAAGGTGCGTGTTGCCAATGAAGGTCTCAATCCGATCAGTGGCGCCGTTATCAACTACCAGTTGAACAGTGCGCCTGTAGTCACGGAAAACCTGCCGGATATCGCAGCCGGTGAAACGCTGGACTATACCTTCCAACAACCGGTAACGATCTTCCAGAACGGCTTTAACAGTGTTCGGATCTGGTCGACGTATGGTGATGAAGATGTACTTTTCAACGATACGATCGTTAGTTCATTTGTAGCGGTTGTAAGCCCGGAAAACCAGTTTTTCCAGGAAGGTTTCCAGGCGCCGGATTTCCCACCGCTGGGTTGGTCGGTTGAAAACCCGGATGATCAGGTAACCTGGGCGCGTTCCGGTACGGTAACAGGTGTGAACGGTCAGAATACCAGGACCTCCCTGCTCAATTGTTTTAACTACCCGGAACGAGGCGCTGAAGACTATATCTACCTGATACCTATAAATCTCAGCGGATTGCCCAACCCTGGACTTCGTTTTGACGTCGCACATGCCAATTACGACGATCCGCAATACAGAGACAGCCTCCGGGTGGATGTATTTGCCAATTGTGATCTGAATGCCAATCCGGTCACGATCTGGGGTAAAGCCGGCGAAGACCTGGCCACCACATTAGCCACAACTTCCGCCTTTGCACCGAATGACGACCAGGACTGGCGCACAGAAGGCGTATCGCTCAATGCCTTTGCCGGGCAGACTGTGATCATCCGTTTTGCATCCGTCAATGATTTCGGGAATAATATTTACCTGGATAATATCGGACTCATAGAGTACAACGTAAATCCGCCGGTTGCTGAAGTAGTAGCCTCTGCAGATACGATCTGCCGGCTTGATACCATCATCTACAATGCCGTAAACGTTGGTATCCTGAGTGAATACAGCTGGGTTTTCGGAGCCGGGGCTTTACCCTCCTATGCCTCCGGCCCGGGGCCGCATGCCATACGCTATCTGTCGCCGGGGAATAAAAATGTACGACTCATCGTCAGCAATCCGGCCGGGATCGATACAAGCTTTGTCTCGCAAGCCGTACTGGGTCCGCCTGCAACTAACTTTACCTGGTCGGCCAACGGACCTACTGTGACCTTTACCAACACCACTGTGAACGGACAGTCGTATCTCTGGGACTTTGGAGACGGTAACACCAGTACTGAAGTCAGTCCGGAGCATACCTATGCTGCCCCGGGAGATTATACGGTGACGCTTACGGTCACGAATGTCTGTACGACTACCAGCAAGTCCCAGACGTTTAACCTGACCTTCGTGGGCACACAGGAATTGGCCGAGATCAGCAACATCCGCATCCTGCCAAACCCGACAGCAGCGGATTTCCGGGTGGAAATGAACAGTCTGCTGACCACTAATATCCGGCTTCAACTGCTGGATGCACAAGGACGGCTGATCCGGAATGTGAAGGCAACGACAATACCCGGAGTTACAACCGTGCCCTTTGCCGGGCTGCACCTGGACAAAGGCATGTACCAGCTAAAGGTTCAAACCGAAAGCGGGGTGCTGGCGTTTAGTGTAGTTGTACAGTAGTGAGAAGCGTGGGCAGTGTGGTGAACGAGGCGCCTTGGCAGGTGTAGGTTTGTTCACCACATTGCCCACCAAAACTATGCTCCGTTTATGTTGAAGATCGCCTATTCGCCGGTATACAAGTATACCCTTCCGGAAGGGCACCGGTTTCCGATGGCCAAGTATGAGTTGATTCCGGAGCAGTTGTTATATGAGGGAACGGTAACGGACGCCAATTTCTTTCATCCGGATATGCTGGCCCCCGAAACAGGCATGCTCACGCACACCCGGGACTATTGGGACAAGCTGACCAATGTGACGCTTTCCGAAAAGGAGATCCGGGCGATCGGTTTTCCGATCAATGAAAAATTCATGGTCCGGAGCCGGCACATTACCCAGGGCACGATCCAGTGCGCGTTGTTTGCACTGGAGCATGGTGTGGCCATGAACATTGCGGGTGGAACCCACCACGCCTATGCCGATCATGGTGAAGGCTTTTGCTGTTTTAACGACCAGGCTGTAGCGGCTAATTACCTCCTGCACCGGGGGCTTGCCCGGCAGATCCTGATCGTCGATCTGGATGTCCACCAGGGGAATGGCACGGCTCATATCTTTCGCAACGAACCGCGCGTATTTACTTTTTCCATGCACGGCGCCCGGAACTATCCGCTCCGGAAGGAACGCTCGGACCTGGACCTCCCGCTCCCGGATGGCATGGAGGACTCCCCTTATTTGCAGTTATTGCGTGAAACCCTGCACCGGCTGCTGGATCAGGTCCAGCCCGATTTTATTTTTTACCAAAGCGGGGTGGATATTCTGAGCACCGACAAGCTCGGCAGACTGAAGATCAGCAGAGCCGGTTGCCAGGAACGCGACCGGATCGTATTCGATCTGTGTAAAAAACACCATATACCTGTGGTTGCCAGCATGGGCGGCGGTTACTCCACCCGGCTTTCCGACATTGTGGAAGCGCACGCCAACACCTTTCGCACCGCACAGGAAACGTTTTTTTAGTCTGATGGCACAGGTGATGTTTTATTTTACCGCATCACTACATTAAAAAATATTTTTTCCTTGCAGGATTGCCCGTAATCGTCGTACCTTTGCAGCCCGAATTTTCAAAATTAACATTTATCAAAAAAGGAAAATTACATGCTCATCGTTGAGGTAAAAGACGGCGAAGCCATTGACAAGGTACTCAAGAAGTACAAAAAGAAATTCGAACGCGCTGGCATCCTGAAGGAGCTGCGCCGCCGTAAAGCGTTTACCAAGCCGTCCGTTGAACGCCGCGCTGAAGTATTGAAAGCGGTGTACAAAGAGGAGATGTACGGCAACAAGAACGACTGATTAACAGGCGTATGTGGTGTTGATGCCCGCAATTTTAATTAATATTGCCTGGCACAACAATTGACGTACGAATGTTTTACGAAGATTCGTTTTTCAAGTACCTGGCGCTGGAGCGCCGCTTTTCGCCGCACACCCTTTCGGCATACAGGAACGATCTGCGAAACTTCATAACGTATACAACTGAAAACCAGTGCCTTACTTCGGTATCCGAAGTGAGGCATTTGCATATACGGGCCTGGGCAGCCGGGCAAATCCGGGAAGGCATCAGTGCCCGTAGTGTCAACCGGCGTCTCTCCTGTCTGCACACCTACTTCCGGTTCCTGAAAAAACGGGGCTGGGTAGACAAAGACCCCATGCAAAAAGTTCTGGCGCCTAAAACCGGTAAGCGGCTCCCGGTTTTTGTCCAGGAATCCCAGATGGCCGCCTTGTTTTCCCAGGTGGAATTTGCTCCAGACTACAAAGGGCAACTCGAACGGTTGGTCCTGGAAGTGTTATACGCCACTGGTTTGCGGCGCAGCGAGCTGGCGTATCTCAGGTTGGAGGATGTCGACACCGGCAGGATGGCTTTCCGTGTATTGGGCAAAGGGAACAAGGAGCGGATCGTCCCCTTCGCCCGGTATTTGGCCGACCTACTGGAACAGTTTCAGCAGTTGCGGGCCGCTGAGTTTCCGGGTACGGACGCCCCCTGGCTGCTACTCCATAAAAAAGGCGGGCAGCTGAAACCCGACGCCGTTTACCGTATCGTGCGGAAATACTTGTCCCTCGTGACCACGGCAGAACAGCGCAGCCCACACGTGCTCCGGCACTCGTTTGCAACCCACTTGTCCAACCGCGGAGCTGACCTGAATGCCATCAAGGAGTTACTGGGCCACGCCAACCTGGCCGCTACCCAGGTGTATACCCACAATTCCATCGACCGCCTCATCAAGGTTTACGAGCAGGCACACCCAAAAGGAAAAGACGAATAAAAGCAAAGTAGGCCCCTGCCATAGAATCCTTGCCTGGATTTTGAACATTCACCGTACTTTTGAGTTTCTGTTTTCACCACTACAAAAGCAGGGGGGCTCCTGTTTCTCCAGCTTATGAACAGAACAACATTCACCAGCCCAACCCAAAACAAATTATGATGCACACGGCAGATGCCCTGACCGACAACCTGCAACTTATCCGCCAAAGCGCCCGCGATTTTGCCGAAACACATATCCGCCCTCGTGTAATGGAATGGGACGAATCCCAGCACTTCCCCATTGACCTGTTCCATCGGATGGGACAACACGGCTTCCTTGGCGTACTGGTCCCGCATGAATACCATGGCGCCGGCCTTGGGTACCGGGAATACATTACTATAATTGAGGAGATCGCCAAGGTTTGCGGCTCGATCGGCCTGAGCGTAGCTGCACATAATTCACTGTGCACCAATCACATACTTACCTTTGGCACCGAAGAACAAAAACAAAAATACCTGCCCAAACTGGCTACCGGTGAATGGATCGGCGCCTGGGGCCTTACCGAACCTAATACCGGCAGTGACGCCGGACGCATGAAGTGCGTCGCTGAAAAAGATGGCGACTATTACGTTATTAACGGCACCAAATCCTGGATCACCCACGGAATATCCGGACAGGTAGCAGTGGTTATCGTCCGCACCGGTGAATTGCTGGACAGCCGGGGCATGACAGCCTTTATCATCGAACGGGATATGCCAGGCTTTAGCGGAGGTAAAAAGGAGAACAAACTGGGCATGCGGGCCAGTGAAACGGCCGAACTGATCTTTGACAACTGCCGCGTTCATAAAAGCCAGATGCTCGGTGCAGAAGGAGATGGTTTTGTCCAGGCAATGAAAATTCTGGATGGTGGCCGCATCTCCATTGCTGCACTGTCCCTGGGCATTGCCAAGGGAGCGTACGAAGCATCGGTAAAATATGCCAAGGAACGCGAACAGTTTGGTCAGCCGATCGCCAACTTCCAGGGCATCAGCTTCAAACTGGCCGATATGGCTACCCGCATCAGCGCTGCCGAACTCCTGACCCGGCAGGCGGGTGAACTGAAAGGCGCCGGCCTTAAATGTACCAAAGAGGCGGCCATGGCCAAGTACTATGCCTCTGAGGTTTCGGTGGCGGTCAGCACGGATGCGGTCCAGATCCACGGCGGGTATGGCTATACGAAAGATTTTCCGGTGGAAAAGTTTTACCGCGACTCCAAGTTGTGTACGATCGGCGAAGGCACTTCGGAGATCCAAAAGATCGTCATTGCCCGGGAAGCCCTGCGAGACTGATCGATCCTGGAGCCCGTTCATACACCAGTAACACAAAGACGCCGGGAAGCACTTCAAGTACAACGCTTCCCGGCGTCTTTATTTTTACTGCGGTATATATCCCCGCAATGGGAAAACCGGCCCTGCAGAACCATTAGACCACCGGATTCCCTACTTTTGCGGTCCCTGTTGACCGGTTAGCAGCCAAATTTGCATTAACAGGGGTAATAACAGAATACTTATGCAAATTCATGTACTTGATCTGGACTTTCAGGATCTGGAGCACACAATTGCTTCGTTTGTACTGGAAGGCCCTGAAGGCCTGGCCCTTGTAGAAACCGGGCCTTATTCCACCTACCCGCATCTGGAAGCAGCCCTGGCCGCAAAAGGCTGGAAGCCTTCCGACCTTAAAGAGGTTTTTCTCTCACACATACATTTCGACCATGCCGGCGCAGCCTGGGCACTGGCCCATCACGGCGCCCGCATCTACGTACATCCACTTGGCGCCCGGCACCTTGCCAGTCCGGAAAAACTGTATAACTCTGCCCGCATGATCTACGGCGATGCCATGGATAGTTTGTGGGGGGCCATGGAACCGATCCCGGATGTGCAGATCTATACACCGGAACACGGCGAAACGATCCGGGCAGCAGGACTGGAATTGACGGCCTGGCACACCCCCGGGCATGCTGTACACCACATTGCCTGGCAGGCTGGTACGGCAGGAAGCAAACCTGAAGACCGGGTGGTATTCACTGGCGATGTGGCAGGCGTACGCATTGATGAACAAATTGTAGTTCCGCCCTGCCCGCCACCGGATATACATATTGAAAACTGGCAGCAATCCATTCAACTCCTTCGGGACCTGCCCGTACCTTCGTTGTACCTGACCCACTTTGGCAAAGTTAACGCCAAGGCAGACCACCTGGACCAGCTGGAGGCCCGCTTATTGCGCTGGGCAGACTGGATGCGACCATATGCGGAAAAACAGGTGCCCCCGGCTGAAATCGTCCCCGAATTTGAAGCATTTGTACGACAGGAACTGGAAGAAGCCGGAATAGAAGGCAAGGGGCTGGAACAATATGAGGCAGCCAACCCGGCCTATATGTCCGTTGCCGGACTGCTACGGTATTGGCGTAAAAAACTGGAAAAATGACAGCAACGGAAATACTGAACAAACTGGAAAACCGTCAGGTCCTGATCGTCGGGGATGTAATGGTCGACCGTTACCTGATGGGCAAGGTCAGCCGGATCTCCCCGGAAGCCCCGGTACCGGTCGTTTTATATGAACGTACTGACGACCGGCTCGGTGGTGCCGCGAATGTGGCCCTGAACATACAGGCCCTTGGCTCCACCCCACTGTTGTGCAGTGTTATCGGAGATGATCCTGTTGGAACGTCTTTCAGGGACCTGCTGACAAAACGCAAAATGGATCCGGGAGGCCTGGTCTCTTCAACCACCCGGCAGACAACCGTAAAGACCCGGGTGCTGGGCAATAATCACCAGATGCTGCGCATTGACCAGGAAGATGCCCATGACCTGAGCACTGAAGAAGCCAGCCGGTTGAGTAGCAAGGTATTGGACATACTGGACCGCCACCCGGTCGACGTGGTGATCTTTCAGGATTATAACAAGGGTATCCTGACGCCCGAGGTGATCGCGGAAGTGACTGCCGGCGCCCGTAAGCGCGGGATCCAAACAGCGGTTGACCCGAAAAAGGAGAATTTTTTTGCTTTCCACCAGGTTGACCTGTTTAAGCCCAACCTGAAGGAAATACGTGATAGCGCACCTTTTCAGGTGGACACAACCCTGGAGTCGCTCCGGAAAGCAGCGGCCTTTTTGCACGAAACCATCCAAAACAGAATGACCATGATCACCCTTTCGGAAAAAGGCTTATTTTTGGATGATGGTGTTTCCGGCGCGCTGTACCCCACTGAAACGCGCAACGTCTCAGATGTAAGCGGTGCCGGCGATACTGTGATCAGTATTGCAGCGCTGGCAATGGCAGCCGGGATGGACAACCAGACGATCGCCACACTCTCCAATCTGGCTGGTGGACAGGTTTGTGAATATCCGGGTGTAGTGCCGGTGCAACGCTCCATACTGGAAGTCGAATTGAGCCGTTGGCTAAATACATAACCGTTCTGCTATGAAACATCTGACCCTCCTGCTCGTATTCGTATTTGCCGCACTCCAGGTTTGGGGCCAGGCCATTTCTGCTCCTGACACCCTGCTGATCCAGACCTTCTCGGTTGATCCTTCCGATACCTTTCTGATCTTTCCGGGAGGAAACGACAATCAATGGGTGAACTGGGATGCCGATAACCTGCCAACTGAATGCGGAGACGGGGTCACGGTTCCAGGGAGCTGGTTTTGGGATTCCGATCTGGGCGACACCAGCGCATTTCCTCAAAACTCGGCCTTCATTAGTTGTTCCTGGCTGGTGGACCCAACCCAACCAAATGAGAATTGGTTGATCACCCCACCGGTATTCATAACCGACACCACCGCTGTACTGCATTGGCGCTCTATGCCCGTACAGGGCCCCTGGTTTATGGATGGCTATAAAGTCCTGGTCTCAACCGCTTCCAATGAGCCGTTTACCGGAGCTTTTACCGACACCCTGTTTGTCGCTGCGGAAATGTTATCGGGACCGAACCTGGGAGGTCTGAATTTGAACGACTATGTCTTTTCTCCCGGTTATATTCATGCCGACCAATACACGGATACCGACTATTTTTTCCGGGATCCGCCAAATGCACCATTTTATACCGGTCGCCTGGAGCCGCACACCGTCAGTTTGGCGGAATATGCCAGTCAGCGTATCTACATTGCGTTCCTGCATGACTCCACGAACGATTTTTTATTGGAAATCGACGACATAGCGGTTCTGCAGGGTGAGACCAGCGCGACCCGCAGGCTGGTAGATCTGGATGCACACCTGAAGGCAGGCCCGAATCCCTGCCGGGAAACCGTATGGATCAGCTGGGAGTTTCCAACGCGCCTGCAGGGACAACTCACACTGACAGACCAGCTGGGAAGAGTGGTACTGACCCAGCCTGTCGACAGCTATGGTTCTGGCGCCCAGGCACTGATGGTTGGGCACCTGACCGCCGGAGCATATGCCTGTGCACTGACTACGGCACACGGCTGCCAAACAATCTTGTTGGTAAAGCAGTAAGTATTTCGTTTCTTTGCAGCGGATTCCCCATTGCTTCACACGCAAAATGTTTTTTGAAATACTATGTTAAGTCGCCGCAGTGTTCGAATTAAGGTGATGCAGTTGTTGTATATGCTCAACCGCGATGAACAACTCACCTTTCCGGATTTGATGAAAGGATATGAAGATGGCATCTGGAAAACGTATGAGATTTACATTTTCCACCTTTACCTGCTGCTGAAAGTAGCCCAGTATGCAGAAAAAGATGCAGAGATCCGGGCCGCCAAACTTTTACCGAGCGACGAAGACAAAGTATTCTCGCCGCGCCTATACGCCAATCCCTGTACTCAAAGCCTGGCCAATAATGTCGACTTCCTGAACGCGGTCCAACAATACCACGCTAATGAAGAATTGGATGATGACCAGATCAGACGCATGTACCAGGGATTTATCGAGACAGAAGCCTACCAGAAATATATGGCTTTGGAAGAGCCAGCTGACCAGGACCACGCCAAGGTTCTACTGGAACTGTATCGCTTCCTGACTGCTAACGATCTGTTTGTGGAAATGACGGAAGACCGGTACAACAATTGGCAGGACGACGAGTCGCTTGTCGTTGGCGCCATGAAAAAGACGTTGAAATCCATGCCGGTGGACGGGGAGTTCTACAAAGAATACCAGCCTTCCGACGAAACGGTACAGGAATTTGGGGAGCAACTGCTCCGGAAAACATGCCAGGAAGATCAGGCCCTATTTGAGGTCATTGCACCCAATCTTAAAAACTGGGATGCCGACCGGGTGGCCGTGTTGGATATGATCATGCTGAAAATGGCTTTGTGTGAGCTCTTGCATTTCCCGACAATCCCAACCAAGGTTACGCTGAACGAATACGTGGAAATCTCCAAATCCTACTCCACTGAAAACAGCAAGGACTTCATCAATGGCATTCTAGACCGGTTGATGAAGAAACTGATCAAGGATGAGAAAATTCAGAAAGAAGGACGGGGACTAATGGAGTAGTTCCGAATTTTCCACAGGCATTTTCCCGGCTTTTACCAACCAGGTGATCACACCTGTCAACAGGAGGCCCGCTATAGTAGCACCGGCCATCCATAGATTCATATTTTTTATTTCTCCGGTCAAGGACGGATTATCCGGTTTCCATATGGGCAGATAGACCACAAAAAACACAAATGGAGGTAGCCATACTAAAAGTGTGTCCCGCCACCAGCACCGCCCGGCCCGCCTGCTCAGCCAAACTCCCAAACCGGTAAGTATAACCGGCAACAGGACCGCAAAGGCCGGAACCTGCTTCCAGGGCCACCCAAAGGCTGTAGCCAGGAACATCAGGAAGGTCGCTACCAATAGCCCCAGCAAACTGACTGCCAGCGGAAGGGAAAGATGTTGCAATACAAATGCCCCTCCTTTTGGAGAACGGCCGGCCAGCCACATGCCACCATAACCGCCAAGTAAAGACAGGATCATCGGTGTGGCGTAAACGGAAAAATCCGGCTTCCCCAAACTGAACAGGACGTTAACAGCCCACAGGGGGAAGAGTGTGGCAGCTAAGGCCAGAACCCGGCCCGGCTGCCTGCCTGTCCCGATTTGAACTCCCAGAAACAAAAAGATCAGGAAAACGGCCAAATACTGGAACGGCCCCATGATCAATGTGACCAGGAAAACCAGGAGCAAGGCAATAAAGCCAAAAAGCAACGCGTAACCCTTATGTTGAAATTCATTGACCATAACGACAGTTTACGCAAATGTGGGCAAACTGTCGTTATGGAGCAATAACGCCTATCAGGAAAATCGATGACGGGAACCCGGGTTATTTTAGCAGCGTTACGTTGCCTTTAGCTTTATAGATATCCCCATTTCCGCAAGTTACCAGCAAATACCAGCCATACGTATCCGGAGTGGAAGGTTCGCCACGGTAGGTTCCGTCCCAGCCGAGGTGTTCCGGATCTTCCGTTTTGTACACTTCTTCACCCCAGCGGTCGTATACAATGAAGTATATCTCGGTAATATCAACTCCGCGAACCCGGAAATAATCATTATTGCCATCGCCGTTAGGCGTAAACGCTTTGGGCACAAAAATATACGGGTCCTTACATTCTGTTTCCCGCAGGTACACTGTAACTGATGCGGTTGCCGTGCAAAGATCGTCACCGGTAACGGTAACGGTATATGTCTGAACGCCCGTAGGCGTGGCAATGGGTTCTGCAGTATCTGCACCAACCAGGGTATTGGCAGGTGACCAGGAATAGGTGTAGAAACCTGCATTGCCTGAGGGGATGGCCAATAATGTAGTAGAATCATTCAAGCAAAGCGTGTCCTTACCCGTCACTTCTGCCGTAACACTCACCAATGTTACCGACACGGTAACCGTATCTGCGTCCTGACACTGTTCTGTAGCATCTACGGCATTAACAATATAGATGCCGGCAGGTACAGCCAAAGGATCATCAACAGGGTTCCCAAATATATCCGTCCAGACAACCGAGCCAGGCAAGGACGTAGTTGCACTTAGTGCCACAAAGGAATCGCAGCTCATGACATCATCGGCAAAAACTGCGAATACATCATCAGTTACTTCCAGTGGGGCATTGAATGGTTTCACACAATCCGCATCAGTGATAAAAGTAACCGGATAAGTACCCGCAACATCGTAGGTGTATACCACACTATCCAGGGAACTGTTTCCTAAACCATCGCCAAAATCCCATATACCGTTATAACCGCTTGTATTCTGGAAGGTCACCGCCGTGCTGTTACAGGACTGATCTATTGATATCATGGTACTGATATCGATCGAATCCTGAATAACTACCGTCGCCATATCTGTGGCTACACATTGGCCGCTGGTATCGGTCGCGGTGGCAAGGTAAATTCCCGCCGGGACCGCATTCGGATCAACCGGGTTACCTGTCAGATCAGTCCACACAATTGTTGAGGCCAGACTGGTAGTTGCGGTTAATACGGCTACTGTATCGCATACGGTTACGTCTTCAGCATTTACAGTAAATTGGTCCGGTGCGGTCTCGGCTGTAACCTCTACCGGCAGTACACAATCCGCATTTGCGGTGAACTTCACCGTGTAGGTCCCGAAGTTTGTGTACGTATAGGTGCCATTATTATTTGTACTCGTTCCCGTACCATCGCCAAAATCCCATACGCCGTCATAGCCGCTTGTGTTCGTAAATGTGATCAGTGTGCTGTTACACGCTTCCGCTACACTAACGGCATTGCTGATATCGATCGAGTCCTGCACTGTTACTGTCGCCGTGTCTACGGCAACACATTGTCCACTCAGATCTGTTGCCGTTGCGAGGTACGTTCCAGCCGGAGCCGCATTCGGATCTATCGGATTGCCGGCCAGGTCCGTCCACACAACTGTGCCAGGCAGGTTCGTGGTAGCGCTTAACACGGCCACGGTATCGCATACGGTAGCGTCTTCAGCACTTACCGTGAATTGGTCTGGTGCTGTCTCTGCCGTTGTCTCTACCGGCAGTACACAGTCCGCATTCGCGTTGAACGTCACCGTGTAGGTCCCAAAGTTTGTGTATGTGTATGTGCCATTATTATCCGTGCTTGAGCCTGTACCATCACCAAAATCCCATACCCCGTCGTAGCCGCTTGTGTTTGTGAAGGTGATCAGCAGGCTGTTGCAGGCTTCTGCCACGCTTACGGCATTACTGATATCAATCGAATCCCGAACCGTCACCGTCGCCGTATCCACCGCAAAACATTGACCGCTTAAATCCGTTGCCGTAGCGAGGTAGGTTCCTGCCGGGGCAGCATTCGGATCAACCGGGTTGCCAGAAAGGTCCGTCCACACTACCGTCCCAGGCAGGTTTGTCGTGGCACTTAATACCGCCGTTGTATCGCATACGGTTACATCTTCAGCGCTTACTGTGAATTGGTCTGGTGCTGTCTCTGCCGTTGTCTCTACCGGCAGTACACAGTCCGCATTCGCCGTGAACGTCACCGTATAGGTGCCGAAGGTTGTGTACGTGTACGTGCCATTATTATTTGTACTCGTGCCCGTGCCGTCTCCAAAATCCCATACACCGTCATAGCCGCTGGTATTCGTAAATGTGATCAACGCGCTGTTGCACGCTTCCGCTACACTCACGGCATTGTTGATATCAATCGAATCCAGCACTGTTACCGTGGCTGTATCTACCGCTACGCACTGGCCGCTTAAATCCGTTGCCGTAGCGAGATAGGTCCCTGCCGGGGCCGCAGCCGGATCAACGGGATTGCCAGAAAGGTCCGTCCATACCACGGTGCCAGGAAGGCTGGTCGTGGCGTTTAGCACGGCTGTAGTATCACAAACCGTTACATCTTCTGCATTTACGATAAAGTTATCCGGAGCCGTCTTGGCCGTTTTTTCTACCGGTAGTACACAGTCTGCATTCGCCGTGAACGTCACCGTATAGGTGCCAAAGTTTGTATAAGTATAAGTGCCATTATTATCTGTGCTTGTGCCTGTACCGTCACCAAAATCCCATACACCGTCGTAACCGCTCGTATTTGTAAATGTGATCAGCGTACTGTTACACGCTTCTGCCACACTCACTGCATTACTGATATCAATCGAGTCCTGTACCGTCACTGTTGCCGTATCAACCGCTACACATTGACCACTTAAATCTGTTGCCGTAGCGAGGTAGGTCCCTGCCGGGGCCGCGGCCGGATCAACCGGATTACCAGAAAGGTCCGTCCACACTACCGTGCCAGGCAGGTTGGTCGTGGCACTTAATACTGCCACCGTATCGCATACGGTTAGGTTTTCAGCACTTACCGTGAATTGGTCCGGCGAGGTCGCGGCTGTTTTTTCTACCGGCAGCACACAAGCCTCGTCTGCAGTGAACGTCACCGTATAGGTACCAAAGTTGGTATAGGTGTATGTGCCACTCGTATCCGTACTTGTACCCGTACCGTCTCCAAAGTCCCATACCCCGGCATAACCGCTTGTATTTGTAAACGTGATCAACGTGCTGTTGCATGCCTCTGCTACGCTCACGGCATTGCTAATGTCAATCGAATCCTGCACCGTCACCGTCGCTGTATCTACCGCTACACATTGGCCACTCACATCCGTTGCCGTGGCGAGGTAGGTTCCTGCCGGGGCCGCAGCCGGATCAACGGGATTGCCAGAAAGGTCCGTCCACACTACCGTGCCAGGCAGACTGGTGGTGGCATTCAACACCGCTACTGTGTCACATACCGTAATATCTTCGGCATTCACGGTAAAATTATCCGGAGCCGTCTTGGCTGTTTTTTCTACTGGCAGTACACAGTCCTCATTTGCTGTGAAGGTCACCGTATAGGTACCGAAGTTGGTGTACGTGTATGTGCCATTAGCATCCGTACTTGTACCCGTGCCGTCTCCAAAATCCCATACACCGGTATAACCGCTTGTATTTGCAAACGTGATCAGTGTGCTGTTGCATGCTTCCAATACACTTACGGCATTGCTGATATCGATGGAGTCCTGCACCGTCACTGTCGCCGTGTCCACTGCTACACACTGGCCGCTCAAGTCCGTCGCCGTGGCGATGTACATGCCTGCCGGGGCTGCAGCCGGGTCGACCGGATTGCCAGCCAGATCCGTCCACACCACTGTACCAGGCAGACTGGTGGTGGCATTCAACGCCGCTACCGTATCACATACCGTAACATCCTCGGCATTTACGGTAAAATTATCCGGAGCCGTCGTGGCTGTTTTTTCTACCGGTAGTACACAGTCCTCATTTGCCGTGAATGTCACGATGTAGGTGCCAAAGTTTGTATAGGTATAAGTACCGTTGTTATTTGTGCTTGTACCCATGCCATCGCCAAAGTTCCACACTCCGTCATAACCGCTTGTATTTGCAAATGTGATCAACGTGCTGTTGCACGCTTCCACTACGCTTACATCATTGCTGATATCAATCGAATCCTGCACCGTCACCGTCGCCGTGTCTACGGCAACACACTGGCCACTCTGATCTGTTGCCGTGGCGATGTACATGCCAGCCGGGGCTGCAGCCGGATCAACCGGATTGCCAGACAGATCCGTCCACACCACTGTGCCAGGCAGACTGGTGGTAGCATTCAACACCGCTACCGTATCACAAACCGTAACGTCTTCGGCGTTTACCGTAAATTCATTGGGACTTACTTCGACCATATCTTCAAATACTGCGGCGCAGGCTACTCCGGGAGTAAAGGTTACCGGATACGTACCGGTACCGGCATACGTATAGGTCACGGTATCCAATGGACTGGTTCCAATCCCGTCGCCAAAATCCCACACACCAGGCAATCCACTACTATTGAAAAATGTCACCGACGTACTGTTACACAGCTGATCGTAACTGATAAATCCGCTGATATCCAGTGAGTCCTGAATCGTCACAGTGTCAGCAACTGCCTGAACACAACCAAATTGGTTGGTCGCAGATACCGTGACGATGTACTGCCCTGCCGGTCCACTGGCAGAGGTATTGGCTGCAACGGGATCATCGATCACCAGGTCAGGTGGATCAGCTGACCAGATCAAGGATAGGGTATCACCCGGATTTTGGTTTTGAACACTCAATGAAAACGGAGTATCCGGGCATGCAACAGGGGGTATCGAAGCGGTGATGCTGACAGCCTGGATCACCACATTAACTGTATCGGTGCGGGTGCAATCAAATGTATCTATAGCTGTCACGATGTACATGCCCCCGGGTACCGATACCGGGTTTATCGTGTCACCTGTAAGTGTGGTCCACACCAGCACCGCCGGCACATTGGTTGTAGCGGTCAGCGAAACGGCGGAATCACAGGTAACAATATCATCGGCAGTTAATTCCAGTACTGGTTGCCGGATAATAGTTATGGAATCGACATCAAAACACAGGTTGTTACTTACAATTAACAGGTAAGTACTGGTAGTGTCCGGATCTGCCAATACATGTTGCGAGTCAGGGTTGAAGGTAATGCTGCTCAGCGGTGACCATTTATACGAAAAGGCCGGATCCCCCTGAACCGTAATACTTACAGGACCGCCATCACAGTCATACCCATCTGTGCTGACCGAATAGTTTAAAAGAGAATCCACTTTAAATGGCAGCATTAGAGTATCCATACAACCTGCGGCGGAAGTAACGATCAATTGCGCTATACCCGCACTCAAATTGGGAATTGGGATATTGGGTGGGTTTTGCATCGTACCGGAAAAAGAACCACCATCCCAGGTGATCAGCCAATCCCAGGCCACGATCGTGCTGGACGGGTCGGTAGACTGGTCTTTTACTTTTATCCAAAATGCATTATCAATACATTTCTCCGTTATCGTAAAAGCAGCGTTTAACTGAGAGACCACATCGATATCTATGCCTCCGGCCACGGTACATCCACGACTGTCGGTGGCGGTTACCCCATAGGCACCGGCGCCCAGTCCGGTAATGGTTGGCCCTGTCACATTGACGAGCCCCGGCCCTTCCCAAACATAGGTGTAAGGCGCTGTACCGTTGGAGGCTACAGCTGTGGCAAATCCAGTGGTATCACCGGCGCAAAGCACGGTCCCGGACCCGGTTATTTTTAATTTCAGCTGAGTGTGTGTACCGATAACACCACTGGCACTGCCCATACATCCGGTATTGACATCTGTGACCACTACCGATACAAAAGTCCCCGGTGCCAGGTTCTGGATCTGCGGCGTGTTCTGGGGCGACACATTCCATTGATAGGAATAGCTGCCACCCGGTGGAACAACAAGTGCAGTTGCCGTTCCGTCTTCAATGCCATCACATTCTGCCTTTTTGATCAGCAGGCTCACATTCAGGCTGTCAATCTCCGGCAGCTGAATAGTGGTATCCGCCTGACAACCGTTCACATCTGTTGCTTCAACGGTATATGGAACACCGGGTTCCAGGTTATTCGCAGAAGCCCCCATCACACCATTACTCCATTTTATCACATATGGGGCCGTCCCGCCCATCGGGAAAGCAGTCATTGCACCGTTGCTGCCATTGCAGGAAGGGAAAGTGACCGTTACCTTAAAGGTAATCGGAGCCGGATCCAACACTTGTATGGAACCGATAAGCGAGGCGCCATCACTGTCGGTCACCGTAACGGTGTACGTTCCGGCGGCCAGACCCTGTACCGTCGCCGTTTGTCCGCCATTACTCCAGGCGTATTGATACGGCGAGGAACCCCCGGATACTGATGCTGTAGCCGTACCATCCGAATCACCGGAACAGGTAGGCGGCGTAAAGCTCAGCGACAAGGATAGTGGAGCCTGGGCATGAGCCGTCCCGACACCTAACAGGAGGAGCAAACCAATGCCAATCAGGTATGGTATAAAACTTCGGTATGGTATGGTAGCGAATGTCATAGTACGCATGTTCAAAGCAAAAGGATCAATACGGGATACTGCTATTCCGCATCTTTATTTTTGAGGTACCCGAATTGGTATGATATTTCCATCGACATCTACACCGACTACCTCTACCCGGCGTTCCTTCGATGCATCGACACTATACACGGACAGGCGGCGGTTCTTAGGATCGTCATTTACATACTTGGGCGCCTTGGAATCCCCGTTCGGCACACGGATCAATACCAGTTGCCCGGAGTCGATGTACGGTTTAAATATGCCGCCGTCAAATATTTCAAAGTGGTTCATGATCGTACTCACCCGTCTGGAGGTCAGGTCCCGGTTATACGCTGCGCTGGCCAGAGGGGAAGCGTAGCCCCGGATCTCGATGCGCACCCGGTCACCATTCTCCAACATGTTATACAACACCTCCGAGAACATCCGCATCCGGTTCCATTCTCCCCGTACCCGGTTTTCAAAAAATGTATCCATCTCAAACTGGGCCGTTTTGAGCGTATCGCCGGTAAGCCCTTTGGAATACTCGTCCACAAAGCGTTCTTTCCGGTTGTAGTACGGCAGATAGGTGTCGATGTATTCCTTCTTGATCGATGTAACACCGATCCGGTGCGGGCCGGGCTCGTCATTGTCGAAATACAACGCGATGGGCAGATAGGCCTCCAGGTTAAGTGGCCGCAGGAATAGTTCCTTCGTTATCTCATGAAATGCCCGCTTGTACTGTACATCGGTTTCAAAGTCAAGGGAGTCCGTTGAATATCCGGGCTTGGTAGCAACAAGCCGGTAGCGGGTATCATAATAGATGATTGTATGGTAATCATTCTCATCCTTGCCCGTTTGGTGTACCCATCGCTTACCAGTCCGTACCTCAACCAACCGTATTGTCACACTGTCGAGGGGCCTCCGGTTAATATCATCAAACACATATGCATGAAGTTTGAGCCCCCGGTTTATATAAAGCGTATCATATATCGTGGTGTCTCCCAACAAACCGACCGTGCTGATCGCTACAGAGTCGGTCGTATAGCCTTCTTTTGATGCTTTTGCCATATACGTGTGCTGAAACATCAGGTTGTACCAATAGGAACTGCTGTCAGGGTGATCGTGGGAAACAATGTTCAACGGCTGATCCTCCGGACCCATTTCCACACCCCCGTCAGGCCGGTACCATTTTTCATCCTCCAGAATTACGGTCGCTCCGGTCATGAGGCGTGCGGAATCTGCATCCACGACGGTCAGCCACAGATCGACGTGAGCCGGACGCAGGCAGAGCCGTTTGGCCAGTTCCTTGTCCCACATCTTTTGCGGGGTATCCACCAGCACTGTATCGGAATTGAACCCGATCTTGGAAACAATGACCATGTACGACCGTCCGGGGAGTACCGGGAAGCGGTAGGTAGCCCCGGGCACCTGCTGGACCGTATCCAGGATGCGCGTCCCGTTCGCGGAGATCTCCAACAGGGTCATATCAACCCCGACCAGCGAGTCGTTGGTCTCCTCATTACAGGTCGTGATCGTAAGGGCCGGGAAATTTTCGTTGGTAAAAATGTCATAGCAGCACTCTTCCTCGGAAAAGTTCAGGGCACCTTTCCGGTTGGAGGAAAAGAAAGTCAGGTCTCCATGCTCGGATAAGGAGAAAAAGACATCATTGGCATTGGAGTTCAGCGGCACCGGCATGTGTTCCGGAGTTGTCCACTTTTGATCGATATAGTCCGACCGGTAAATATCAAACCCGCCGATCCCTTTACGCCCGTTCGAACTAAAATACAGGCTTCCAGTGCCCGGGAAGAAGAAGGGTGTCACGTCATCGCCTTCTGTATTCAGGAAGGCCAGGTTGACCGGCGCAGAAAACGTGTCGTTTACAATACGGCTGTACCAGATGTCTTTTTTCCCTTTTCCATTGGGGCGGTTACTGACAAAAAAGAGCGTTTCCGCATCATCCCCCGGAAGTCGGCAGATATGCGGTTGCGTCGTCGTATACCCGCGGGCATTAATGATCCTGGGCAGTTTCTCCGGCTTACCCCAGCTGCTCTCCCCTTCCCGCTTGCGCCGGTACAGGTCAAACCGGATCGGTTTGTTCCGGGCATATTTGCCTATGGCATAGTACATTATGCTCTTATCAGCATTGAACGTCACATAAGCCGTGTGTTGTTTTTCTTCATTAAACTCTGCCGGATATACTTCCAGCGTGCCGTCCGGCCGGGGTTTGCCCAACATGGACTGGATCAGCAACCGGCTGGAATCGCCTTTCAAAGGTTTGCTATAGGAGGAATAATACAACCGGCCGGCATTCCAGACATTGGAATATTCCGAATACCGGGTATTGACATAATCGCGCAGGCTGTCAAGCACCAGGTCAAGCCTGTCTTTTTGTACCTGCATGGCCCAGTCACAGTCCTCCATCCGTGCAGTTGCCTCAGCACGCCCCTGGGCGGTCGTATCCGTATTTGCCGCGCGCTGGTACAGTTCCTTGGCGTCGGCGTATTGTTTTCGGTGGTACTGAATATTGGCCAGCCGCATCAGCAGGCCGGCATCTTCCGGAGCCAGCTTGTGTTTGACCAGAAAGCTATCGGCCATGAGCGCTTCCTCGTAATTCGTATGTGCCAGGGCAGCAGCGGCGAGCCCGAGCCGGGCAGCCACCTGGAGTGAATCGACCTCCAGTATCCGCCGGTAATATTGCATGGAAGCGTAATAGTTACCGGCATCATAGCTCCGCTGTGCTTTTTTCTCCAGTGCCTGGATCGACGGCCCGCGATTGATATTCGAGCCGATCCGCTCCGGAATACCCTGCTGTGCCCCGGCAGGCAGTGCCAGGGCCAGAATAAATGCCAGAATAAGGACAGACGTATGATTGAGCATGGTTTTCACGTATAAGGTCAGTCTATGGGACATTGTTTGTGGGCGGATTTGATTTTATAGAGCCGGTAGATCAACGATACCTCCGGGCCGCCTCGGGAGTTGGTCGCTACATTAAAATCAGAAAGGTTCATATCGTACGAAAAGCCCACAGACCAGGTACGGTAAAACACTTCAAAGTTGACGACCATCGCATCGGTATAGCGCTGCCGGAACTGTCCGCTCACCTGGATGGCCAGTTCTTTATACGGTTGCAGGTTGAGCATCATCCGGGCGCCGACACCATACAGGATCTCCCGGTACCCGCCCTGCTGCTGCAATACGAACTGGCCCAGCACATCAAAATTGGACGATACCTGTACCAGGCCCACACCGTACACAGCCTGCCGCATGGCCAGGCGCACGTCATCCTGGTTATTCGTCCAGAAGTTATGATCCGGCCTGTTAATATGGTGCATGGCCATTCCGACATCAAAGCGGGAGCGGTTGTTTTTGGCGTAATAGCGGTAGTTCAGTCCGGTGCTCAGATCAAAATATTGCAGGTTGGTGCTGAACAACAAGCCGTCTTCCATCGTCGGCGCGGAAGGGTTATACAAACAGTCGACGAACTGCGCATCAAAAGACCATTCATGTGTATTGAAGGAGCGCTGCCCAAACGCCGGCGTAACGCCGAGGGAAAGGAAGTTGTTGGGCGCCACCGGAAGCGTGATGCCCAGTGGGATCCCGACCTGCAGTGACGTCAGCTCCAGACTGCCCTGGCGATCGTAATTGATCATCAATGCACCGGTAAAATACCGGTCGTACTGGTTGCGCTTGTAATACAGCTTATTCTCCACACTCCCGGAGAACGTGGTGTATGGAACCGGTACGGCCTGCCATTGACTGCGGTAGTTGCCCACAAAGCGAATATCCCCCCCGAAAATTCCATTCAGGCCGGGATTCAGATTCAGGGGAGCATTGTAGAACTGGGAGAAGTGAATGTCCTGTCCCACCAGTACATAGGCCGATAAGGCATATGCAACAAGCGCTAGAATGGGGCGTAAAAATAGCGTCCTCTTCACAAGTGCTTTGTTTTTGTGATTTTTCGAATGAAATACGGATTGTAGCGGTTTCCGGGAGAGCAGGGGGAGTGGATGAGCAATTCTGAAACGAGTACAGGTGCAAAAAACGTACCAGTACCCTGTGCCAGACCGGGGTCATTACTGCCTGATTGGCTGGTCTAAAACCGAATTGTTGCGGGGGAAAGCATTAAAAGCCAGACCTTTTTCCCGGATTCTGACTTTGCATGAGATAAGAAACTGCCGTAAAGGTAAAGTTTTCCCGGACCTGTGCTAATCCGGGACATGTTAAAACAAAAAAAGGTTTGTCGGCATTATGACAAACCTTTTTGGAAACAAGAAAAGTATAAATTCAAAAAATCGTCAACTCAATTGTTCCAGCAGCCGGTGTATATCCGTCTTTTCCCGGACGATATCCAGCACCCGGTCGACCGGAATGCGCTCTTGTTGCATAGAATCCCGCTCCCGAATTGTGACAGTATCGTTTTCCATTGTTTCAAAATCGATCGTAATGCAATAGGGCGTACCGACCGCATCCTGGCGGCGGTAGCGGCGGCCGATCGCATCCTTCTCGTCGTACTGACACTGGAAATACGGCTTCAGGCGATTGAAGATCTCCCGGGCCTTGTCTACCAGTTCGGGTTTGTTCCGGACGATCGGCAACACAGCACACTTGACCGGCGCCAGTGCCGGCGGGATCCGGAGTACGGTACGGGTACTGTCTTCGCCTTTAGCATCGGGCACTACCTCTTCTTCCAGTGCAGCACTGAGCACAGCCAGGAACATCCGGTCTACCCCGATGGAGGTTTCCACTACATAGGGGACATAACTTTCCTTTTCCTCCGGGTCAAAATACTGGAGGTTCTTACCCGACAGGCTCTGGTGGTTGCCCAGGTCAAAGTCGGTACGGGAATGGACCCCTTCGAGTTCCTTGAACCCGAACGGAAATTCAAACTCGATATCCAGAGCGGCATTGGCATAGTGTGCCAGCGCTTCGTGATCCTTGAACCGCAGTTTTGCCTCCGGCGACACGAGGCGGTGCCAGGCCATACGCTTGGCTTTCCAGTGCGCATACCACTCCATTTCCGTGCCGGGGCGTATGAAAAATTGCATTTCCATCTGCTCAAATTCCCGCATGCGGAAGATGAACTGCCGCGCCACGATCTCGTTGCGGAACGCCTTACCGATCTGGGCGATTCCAAAGGGGATCTTCTGCCGGGTCGTTTTCTGAACGTTATCGAAATTCACAAAAATACCCTGAGCCGTTTCCGGCCGCAGGTATAGTTTTCCTTCCTCACCGGCTACATTGGACATCTGGGTGCTAAACATCAGGTTGAACTGCCGGACTTCCGTCCAATTGCGGGAACCGCTTTCCGGATCGGCGATCTCCAGTTCATCGATCATCCCTTTCAGGCCGGCCATGTCATTAGCTGACAAGGCAGCCGCCAGCTGCTGGCCGATCTCTTCGGCCCGTTTGGCCCAGCCCATGACCCGCTCGTTGGTCCGGCGGAAAAGATCTTCATCAAAGCTGTCAAAACGCTTGCGGGCCTTTTCGACTTCTTTTTCGATCTTTTTTTCCAGTTTTTCGATCTCACCTTCGATCAGCTGGTCAGCACGGTACCGCTTCTTGGAGTCTTTGTTATCCACCAACGGATCGTTGAAGGCATCCACGTGGCCGGATGCTTTCCAGATCTTAGGGTGCATGAAGATCGCACTGTCCAGACCGACGATATTCTCATTCATCTGGACCATGGCCTTCCACCAGAATTCCTTGATGTTGCTTTTCAGTTCGGCGCCCATGGGGCCGTAATCATATACACCGCTGAGACCGTCATACACCTCCGAGGAAGGATAAATGAAACCGTATACTTTACAATGAGAGATAAGCCGTTTAAAAAGATCGTCCTGCATATTAAATTGACAAAAGTTGAATGAAGGAAACCGGCAGTAAAAGGACTACCATACAGATGTAACCGTATTTTTGCCACTGCCCGTTCCCGCAATACCGAAAAAGGCGGCGCAAAGGTGCGGAAATTGACAATAAAAAGAAAACCGAACCGCCGCCATTTCAGTGCGGGAAAGATTACCGGCAAAGACCAAACCAATTACGGCCAATCCTGTTACAAGGAATACACCGGCTGATCAGTGGAAAACCACACTTGCTGACAAGCCGTGAAATTGCATCATTCTTAACACCCGCCAGACAACTGGCGATCAAAGCAATACACAAGACCAATGGCAACATTCACACGCACCGCAACTGCAGTATGGCATGGAACCGGACCGGAGGGTTCCGGAACGCTTAACGGCCCGTCAGGGGTACTGGATAACACGCCGTACTCGGCCAAACTGCGCTTTCAGAACGAAGACGGACGCGCCGGCACCAACCCGGAAGAACTGATCGCCGCCGCGCATGCCGGTTGCTACAGCATGGCGCTGAGTTTCGCACTGACCAATGCCGGCTTCACCCCGGAACAATTACAGTGTGCCGCACATATCAAGATGGAAAAAAGCGACAGTGGCTGGTCTTTTGCCCGGATCACCCTCAATCTCGAGGCTAAGGTGCCGGGCATTTCAGCCGACCAGTTCATGGAACTCGCTCAAGGCGCCAAAACCGGATGTCCGGTAAGCAAGGCGCTTTCGACCGTTCCGATCGAACTGGAAGCCAAACTGGTTTAATGCCTTAGGGGGGCATAGGTAGGAAAACAAACGGTCCCCCGCATTTTATTTATTTTACTGCGGAGACGCAAAGAATTAACCTCCGCGTCTCCGCGGTGAAAACATGTCGCGCCGGGTTCCGGAATTTGCTTTTGTCCCCCCTGATGCATCAACGAAAAAACCGCCTCCCGGAAAGCGGAAGGCGGCGCTCGTGATTCATTTGGCATGAAGCCACAGAGGGGAGGTTCACACCACTTGAACAAACCTGGCCTGAAGTGGTCGGAACAGAGCTGCCAGGCTGATTCTTTGGATGGCTACACTAGTGTTCAGGTGATTTCAGGGTAGGTCTCCGGGGTATTCGTCTTCAAATCTGGTCGGGTTACGGGCCCTGAGGTCCATAGCCGCTTATAACTTGGTTTTTCAGGGCCTGCATTCCATCTGACGATACGAAGATGGGGTGCTGCACGAGGGAAGGCCAAACACGGTTCCATTCATTCCTTCCATAAATACCACCATCTGTTTTTTACTTTTTACATTTCCGTACGCAACAGGACAGGTCTATTATTTGACTCCGGCGGCCAATTATTTTTTAACCGTACCGGATAACGCGTTTTGATAAAATAAACGCCCCGTTATCACCGGGCTGAAACAGGGCGTTTACTTGCCCTCCGGAAGACAAACTGACGCAAAATCCCGGGTAGTTGGTTCATATAGGGTTTGGAGCCAAGGTGCATCAGTTGCTTCAGAGAACAAACGGCTTTGGGAACTTGAGCCAAGGGTTTCGAGGTTACTTCCGTCGAAAAAAAAGGTTTAGGTGTTTTTTGGTTTTAAGGGGTTACAAGAACAGTACGCATCGCAATTTCCTTACTGATATTGGTAGGTTTTTTGAAGCAGGTTTTCCGGGGTTATGGTTGCCACTCGTGTTAGGCTCGCGGTGACAGGACAAAGATGACACCCTCCCAACCGGGTACACAAACACGATTCACGCGTTTACTTCCACAATCCCCTGGTAAAAAATTTGGGCAAGGCCGTTGTATTCCTGATTTTTGGCCCTGTCAAAAGGCTGAACCACGGCCGTCATTATGAAGGAAGACTGGAACTAGATATGCAGGAGAGTACCTTGATCCGCACCCTGCAACTCCTCCATCCGGAGGAATTCGACACGCTCGAGCAGTTTGTCGCCTCACCGATATTCAATGAAGTCAACCGCTTCAACGATACCATTCGGCTGTTTGAGTACATCAAACCCTATTACCCTGATTTTCAATCTCCTGCACTCCAAAAAAGCGCTGTCGGCAAGAAACTGTACCCGACCCGCAGCAAACCTGAATATGAGGTGGAACGGACCATGGCCCAGCTCATGCATGTGGTCAAACAGTTCATCAACTTCCGGTATTCAGCTGTGAAAGACGGCCGGGTGGTACGGGGTGGCCGGAAAACCAATGTCATCCAGGACCCGGTAACCCTGCTCAATTTCGCCCGACAGCAGCTCGCCCTGATGCGGTTTTACAGCGAACGGCTGTTGCAAAAACCGGTGGAAGCAGCCAAACTTCAGAAAAAACAAGACAGCACAGACCCCGGAAAAGGGAAAAAAAAGCGCACCAAAAAGACGGAGAATTACTTCCAGAACCTGTACCAGGAACTCGATGAGGTATTCCGGTCCCAGCAGGGATTTAGTGCTTTTGAAGAGTACGAATACAGCGATTTTTTCTATTTCCGGTACCTGGCCGAACAGGAAAAGGCCATTTATGAAAGTCTGCACGAGTGGTCGGCCAAGGGCGGAATACTCAACTTACTGGTAGCTTCGGAAAGACTGGACCGGTTCTTTCTGCTCGGTAAACTGGACCAGATCTGCAAACTATTGCATATGCAGCAGATCGCCATGCCGTTCAACGAAAACACGGATGAATATCGCCGGCTGAAGACCAATCAGACGCTGACCGTCAAAATGGTCAAACTGCTCGTCAAGCACAATTACGACGCTAACGATCCGGAAATAGCCCTCTATTTCAACCTCTTGCAGTTGCTCACCAAGAAAAAACCGGAGAAGACCGATCTGCTGGCCAATACCTTTTTCAGCCTGCTCCAGCAGCACCGCGACCTGGTGCCGGCCAAGCGGTTCAAGGATTTCAACGTAATCGTGCGCTCTTATTGGGCCCGCCGGTACCGCCAGACCCGCAACCGCCGGTTCCTGGAACAGCTTTTTCTGTCGCACCGCGAAGATATCGACCAGTTGCGCCGTAACGAAGAGCAGATCCAGAGCACGCACTTTCAGAATACCTTGTTCAACGCCATCAAACTCGGCCACCTGGATTGGGCAGAGTCTTTCCTGGAAGACTTCTCCGAAAAGATCACCTCCACCCCCGACCCCGGTCTGGTTGCCGACATCGGATATGCCATGCTCCGGTTTGCACAGCGCCGCTTTGACGATGCCGCCGACCGCATGCCGCACTATTTTGCTTACGGCAGCTCTGACGACCTCAACCTGTACTCCCTGGCTGCCACCCTCGATATCCGGATCCGGTATGAGCAGGGTACGCTGCTGGACCAGGAGAGCGTCAATATGAAGCGGGCCACCCACAAACGGATCAAGGAAAACAAAACGCTCCGCCCGGAGCGCCGCGACAGCATCCTTGGGTTCTATGACGCCGCGATCCGGCTTTTCCGCCAAAAGGAAAAGCTCCTCCTCGGCAGCACCAACTGCAAATCTATCCGGCAGGAAGTGGATGATGTCAAGTATGCCATCACCAAAAAACCGGTGGTGGACGCCGAGTGGATCCATGAAAAATGCGCGGAGTTGTACCGGATGATGAAGAAGAATTGCGGGTAGTTCGGATCCGGGACAACAAGGTTATACCACAGCCTTTTCCACTTTTTGGCTGGCATTCATTACATTTACGATATGTAATCGCTGTCGGAGCATACTCCAGACTTGGTTTAATTTATCCATAAACCCGCCTCAATTATGAAAGCGCATGTAATCGGCACTGCGGTGCTCTTGATTTTTTTTGCCTCCCTGACCCACGCCCAGACTCCCTGTGACAAAATGATCACCGATGCCGATCGGGCGGTTCGGGAAAAACACTACCGGGATGCCATTCTGAAATACAATGCTGCCCGGGAATGTGATCCATCTAAAAAGAAAGCCATTGATCAGAAGGTCCTGGCTGTATTTGCGCTGATCGAAGACCAACGGGATGATGCCATCCGGGCCCGTGAACAACTGCGACAGGCAAACGGGCTAATCCGGGCTGAGCGGGACAAGGCGCGGGATGCCGAACAGGAAGCCAACCGGCAGGCACTGATCGCCGACCGGGCAGCCATGGCGAATGCCAATGCCGCCCTCGCGCTTCAATCCCTCCGCCACGATCCCACCCGGGCCCTGCGAATAGCGGAATACAACAAACAACTGTTTCCCGATACCCGAGTCAGCGAAGCTAACTTCTACCAACTCCTGGGCGATACCAGCCTGTCCTTTTACATGCGGCGGCACAACACCCGGGAACCAGTGAGGAGCCTGGCCGCCTCTCCGGACGGAAAATGGATGGCCGCCGGCCTCGCGGATGGCACCATACAGCTCTATTCCACAACAAATGACGAGGTGCCGGCAAGATCCTGGAGCGCTTCCGAGCACCGGATACAGGCATTAACCTTCTCACCGGATAGCCGGTACTTACTCAGTGCCGGAACTGACCGGATCATCCGGCTTTGGGACATAGAACAAACCGGTCCGCCATACCGCATTTATGCCAAACGGGACAAGCCGGTGAACAGCCTGGCCTTTCACCCGGACGGCACCTCCTTCGCCATCGGGACCGAAGAACAACGGGATGGCACCGATGGGCTTCTCCAGATATGGTCAGTGGCCGACACCTCCGCTCCACAGGCCTCTTTCACGGGATGCACATCCACTATTACAGTGGTGCAATACAGCCCTGATGGCACTAAAATCGCTGCCGGTGGTTATGACAACGCTGTTACGATCTGGGCAAGCACCCAACCGGATACCCCCGCCACCGTGCTGACCGGGCACGCCGGAGATGTACTAAGTTTTCAGTTCTCAAAAGATGGCAAATATGTATTTTCCGGAGACGGAGACGGCCTGATTTTCGTCTGGGACCTGGACCAGCCTGAAAAGCCGGTCCGCAAACTGGAAGCCCATGC
>SBHD01000160.1 GCA_006226345.1 Bacteroidota bacterium
CTTGGTGATCGACTTAAAAAGCTGGAAGAAGTTGGGATTATTTCCAGGGGGGAAGACAGCGTTAAAAAATCAAGGATCAGGTATAGCCTGACCCGGAAGGGAATTGACTTACTCCCCATCCTGATAGAAATGATTGTATGGGGTGGATTTAATGATGAATTAACAGAAGCTCCAGAGGAATTTCTTGAACAGGCTACGCAAAACAGGGAGGCCATGATTCAACAGATCAGGGTTGACCTCATAAAAGAGCATATTTCAGACTAATTTGAATTAGCTTTGGCAACCTACTAAGCCCTCCGAACTCTTTGCGGAAGTCTCTTTCTCTGCATTGGGAGTGGGAGCAGTGTTGCCCGGCCTGCGGGCTCGCGAGTCCAAGGAGGGGGGCTTTGCCAAAGAAAGCCTGTACTCGCTTCGCTCATTACGTTCTTTTTCCCTCCAGGCCCTTACAAGAGCAATCTCTTGATGAGACCCTGAATGAAAAAAGCCTGGATCAAAGATCCAGGCTTTCCTTAGTAGCCCGTACGGGAATCGAACCCGTGTTTCATCCGTGAAAGGGATGCGTCCTAACCCCTAGACGAACGGGCCTTGATGTATGGAAATAAAACACCAGAAGCGTCCATTTCCTCAAGAGCGGGGCAAAGATACGTGCGCGCCAATCGCATTTCCAAGTACCAAACAAAATTTTTGGAAAAAAATTCCCCCACTTTAAAATTTATAGTTTGACATCAGTTGTTCCACCCGTTTTTGCACTGCCGGGTCCACTTCTAACTCCGGGGCATGGTGCGGCTTTTTCCGGGCGTCGATCAGCAGCGGTCCGCGGCAACCCCAGTGCTTGTGCTCTGTGAATGCCCCTACACCGTGCACATCATGACTCGGATTCGCCCGGGTGAAGCCAACCCAGAGGTAATTGTTAAGTGTCGCAGCTGTAAACGCGCTGTCGTCCACCAGCAGGATCAGCGGGATGTGCTGCAGGTCGAAGGTTTCAAGGTGCCGGCACAATACCTCTACGCCCGCCCGAGCCGGCTGCTCTGCCTGGAAGGCCGGAGCCTGAATGGCCAGGATACCGGGCTGGCAGAACTGCGGATTGGAGAACCCTGCCGGAAGGCTAAAGTTTTCCGGCAATTCGGCTTTCAGCGTACGTCGCATATCGCCCCTGCAGGCGATCACCAACTTAGACCCCTGGTTCCAGCCTGAACCGGAATAATCCAGCGTATCGATGGTAGTGCGGGTCTGGAAATGGAGGTCGTTCTCCCAGTCCACACGCCGGAGTACATGATCCAGAAAATGTGCGATATCGTGCGTGTCGAGATTCGGATCGTCATCCGAGGCGGCAATGATCAGGAACTTGGCCAGGGAGGTCTGCCCCGTACCCAACACCCGGTTGGCAATGGTCAGTATCTCTTCCGGCCGCCGCTCGCGGAACGGCATGTAGCGCTCATGGCCGATCGCCAGCAACAGCGGATGGACACCGGCGGCATCCACCGCATGCAATTCTTTCAACCCTGGGAACTCCTGTGGTGTCAGCGGCGCCACCAGTTCGTGGATCAGCCAGCCGAAGCTGCTGTCTTCGGCCGGCGGGCGCCCGACCACGGTAAAGTGCCAGAGCGGATCTTTGCGGTGGTACACCTTGTGTACGCGCATCACCGGAAAGTCATGCGCCAGGGAGTAATAGCCCAGGTGGTCGCCAAACGGACCCTCCGGCTTTTTCACGCCTTTCAGGATCTCCCCGGTGATCACAAAGTCGGCGTCGGCACTCAACAGGTAACCGTCGCGGCGCGTGTACCGGAACCTGCGGTTGGCCAACATTCCTGCAAAGGTCAGCTCGCTCAGGCCCTCGGGCAGCGGCATGATCGCCGAAAACGCATGACTGGGCAGTCCACCCACAAAAATGCTGCAGCGGAACGGCTCCTGCCGGTTGTTGTATTTGGTGTGGTGTACGCCAATGCCCCTGTGGAGCTGGTAATGCATGCCCACCTCTTCATTGGGCACATAGTCGTTGCCCGACAACTGGATGCGGTACATACCCAGGTTGGAATGCATGACACCCGGCATGTCCGGATCTTCGGTATACACCTGAGGAAGCGTGACAAATGCCCCTCCGTCCATCGGCCAGCTTTTGACCTGAGGCAGCTGATCGATCGTGGTCGTGCCATAGGTTACCGGCGCCGGCAGCACCTGGCGCATCGGCAGAGCTGAAAGTGCCGTGACCGGCGCTGACAGGTAGCGCCCCGGCCGCTTCAGCAGATTGGCCGGGTCTTGTTTCAACTCGATCACCCGCTTCACCCGATCCAGGGTATGGCGAAACAGGAATTCAGTCTGCCGGAACGTGCCGTACAGGTTACTGACCGCCTGAAACGGACTCCCTTTTACCCGTTCATACAGGATTGCCGGTCCCTGCCGGTCATATACCTGCCGGTGTATTTCCGCCATTTCCAGGCCGGGGTCCACTTCTTCCCTGATCCGGAGGAGCATGCCGTTCTTTTCCAGGTCGCGCACGGCATCGCGCAAAGATGTATAGGCCATAAATAAGAAAAGCGCTGTTTTTCACAAAAACAGCGCTTTTCCGGTATTGGTTGGTAACAATAGGAGAATTTTTTCATCGCCAGGGGGTAAAGACGCGGAGCATTTCATTTTGCGCCTTCGCGTCCTGGCGGTGAAACCATCACTCCCGGATATGGGCCAGCTTCGTATTCTGGTAGGCCGGTTGACTCAGGATCTTCCGCATACGTTTGATCGTTTCCCGCGGACCGACGTCCAGGGCCAGGTTCACCGCCCAGTCGGGCAGATTGCCTCCCGGATCGGAATAGAGGTAATACTCCACATAGATCCAGCCGCCTTTGCCGGGGGTAAGTACCCATTTGGTACTGGCGTTGGTCATGCGCACCACGTCTTTTTTTACCGGTTCCCACCCACTTACCGCTCTGCTGGTAGCGATCAGTGCATTGGTGTGCGTGCTTTGTTCCAGTTTGGAGTGCAGCACCAGGTCGCGGTCACTCAGCGGCCAGGGAAAATCAATCCGGGTATAGTAGTACATCTCCGTAGAGGAAACCTTTTTCAGCTCTTTCGATTCGGAAACTTTGTAAACCCATTCAGTGTAATTCGGCACTTCATCAAACAGGCGGGCAAAGCCGGATAATGGCACCTTTATGGAAGTGACCATTTTCAGCTCGTAGATATCCGAAGTTTTACGGTAATATACCTTGACACCGTCCTTGGTGTTTTTGAGTTCCCAATCGTCCGTTTGCTGCGCCCATACCGGCGCAGTGAACAAGGTCAGGACAAAGGCAAACAAACATTGGGGCAACAGGGCAGATTTCGTCTGGGACATGAATATTATTTAGTCGGGTCAGAACAGGTAGTTTCGTAAAACGGTCCGTTGTTTTAATTGTTTCACCGGATGAGTTAAAAAAATCATGCCAAGAATCTCCCCGGAACCTACCGCTAAGGTGGTAAAACCGGGAAAGCATCTCTATACCAGATCGAACTGAAGTTTGGCCAGGCTGCTGTAAACGCCATCCGAAATAGCGGACAGGGATTCATGCGTACCTTCTTCCACGATCTCCCCGCCTTCCAGAACGTAGATGCGGTCCACTTCCCGCACAGTAGCCAGTCGGTGTGCGATAATGATACTGGTACGCCCTTCCATCAGGTTGTTCAGGGCCTCCTGCACCACTTTTTCACTCTCTGCATCCAATGAGGAGGTGGCCTCGTCCAGCAACAAAATGGCCGGATCCCGCAGAATCGCCCGGGCTATGGCGATCCGTTGCCGCTGACCACCGGACAATTTGATTCCACGCTCTCCTACTACCGTGTCAAAACCTTCCGGAAATTTCCGGATAAAATCCAGCGCATTGGCTTTGCGCGAGGCTTCAATCAACTCAGCTTCCGAAGCATCTGGTTTGCCGTACAGGATATTTTCCCGGATAGAGCCGCCAAACAAGATGACTTCCTGTGGCACAATGGCAAAATTTGACCGATAGGATTCCAGATCGTACTCATAAATGTCGGTGCCGTCAATACGGATAGTGCCGGCGCCCAGGTGATGGAATTGCAGGAGGAGCTGCATGATGGTGGATTTCCCGGCTCCACTCTGGCCGACCAATGCGACCTTTTTGCCGGAGGGAATGATCATGCTCACGCCTTTTAACACATTTACGTCCGGCCGGGTCGGGTAAGAAAAATGCACGTTGTCAAAGATCACATCACCCGTCAGCCGGCCAGCCGGTTTGTTGGTATCGGGCCGCTCCTCAATTTCCGTAGCGGAACGCAGGATCTCCCGAACCCTTTCGGTAGCGCCCACCGCTCCGACCAACTCCGTATAAAAATTTCCCAGGCCGGCAATGGCCGCTCCGATAATAGCCGTGTAGGTTACAAAGGTGACCAGCTCGCCGGCCTCCATTTGCCCTTGCTGGACCATATACATGCCATATCCGATCACAAAGAACAGAGCGCCGAACAACATCGTGATCACAAAAACCGCAAAGCCAGCGCGTCCCTGGGCATACCGCATGGATACGCTGACCACACGGTCGTTGGCCTGTCCGTACCGCAACCGCTCAAAAGCCTCATTGGTAAAAGCCTTGACTGCGTGGATCGACTGCAGGGTTTCGTCCAGAATGGTGTTAGTTTCACCCAGCATCTCCTGGCGTTTTTTCGACAACTTTCTTACCCACCGGCCAAACAGCATCGCACCGATGACGATAACCGGAAAAGTCACCAACATCACGCCAGCCAGATTCTTTGACATCCACACCAGCAGAAAAATCCCGCCGACGAGGATAATCGTCTGACGAATAAACTCTGCCAGGATAAAATAAAAGGTATTGTACAACTTCTCGACGTCATTGGTCAGCCGGCTCACCAGCTCCCCCACCCTGCTTTTTTCAAAAAATACAATGGGGAGGGCGATCAGTCGCTGGTACAGGGCCTTGCGGACATCCGCCGTCCCTTTCTCGCTCACGGTGGCGAACATCATAACCCGCGCATAGGAGATCAGCCCCTGAATGACCAGTATCACGATCAGCCAGACCCCCATGGTCTTCAGATCATAATCAACTGCAGCACCCTGGGCTACATCCAGCATTTTACCGATGATATAGGGAAATACCATGAAAATACTGCTGGAAAAGAAAAGCAGTACCAGTCCAAAAATGAACTGCCAGCGGTAGGGTCGGACGAATTCGAATATCTTCAGCGCCTCCTTCAGGCCCTCTTTCGTCAAACGGGGTTTATTACTTTCGTTATTCATAAGCGCAAAGTTCCGATTAGGAACTCAAAATTCCGGCGAATGTTCCCGATAATGGCGAAAATATGATCAATTAACAGACCAAGCAGGTGGAAACAGCGATAAAATCCGGTATTCCGGGTATTGGCAGCAACTGTGTATGAAGTCCGTGGCAGATATTTTTCTGTTGCTGCAAAATAAGCGTAATTTTGGCAGACGACGACTTCTGAAAAATTCGTTTATACTGACAGACAGTTTTTTACATATTGTATTTCCTCTAAACCCAAAGTAAAATGAGTGCAAAAGTCCTGGTAATAAGCTTATTTGTGGCATGGAGCGGATTGTGCTGGTACCGGTATGTCTGCGGGATCAAACAGATGTGTGGCGATCGGCCCGTACAGGCACAGCAGGCAATTCCCTTTGAGCCGGATTCCGTGCTGAGAGATCCGGCGAAGTCTTATACACCTGACGTTCCCACCCAACCGGTCACGCCAATTTCCAATGAACCGGCCACAACTGACATGCCGGCTGCTGAAACACCCCGGCCTGCTGTCGCCGAACCGGATATCAATAAGGTTCACGTGGAAGAGCTCAGCGACCGGGTGGTGATCCATTTCCCTTACAACTCCACCCGAAAGGAAGAAGATGCAGCCATCGATACTTATTTGACCCGGTTAGCCAGTCAGCTCACCAGCTCCGGCGGCAAGGTCACGCTTACCGGCCATACCGATAATGTCGGTGGCAGTAAAACCAATGAAGCTTTTGCCATGCGCCGCGCCAAGAACATTCGTGACATCCTGATCAACAAGGGCGTAAGTCGGTCACAGATCATCTGCAAGTCTTTTGGGGAAAGCAAACCAGTTGCCACGAATGATACGCCCCGCGGGCGATACCAGAACCGGCGGGTAGAAATACAACTCAACCAATAAAACACACCTTCAAAGCACGAAAACCTGAACATCTATGTTCCAACAAGACATTTTCCAGGGCCCGGGTACCGGCACGTTCACCACCCACACCTTTGAAATATTGTTTATGCTTCTGGTCGCCTTCCTGCTCGGCATCTGGCTGGGCTGGATCCTTTGGAGCAGGTATAAGCAAACGGCGGAACGGCTGCGTACAGAAAATGACAGTTTGAATATTACCAATGCCACCCTTCGAGGTGACATGGATAAGCTAACCAGTCAACTTACCAACACGGAAACCGAACGTTCTACCGCAGAAAGTCAGTGGCAAAACCAACAATTGGAACTGGACAACACCCGTAATCAGCTCACGGTGCTGGAGCGTGATATGGAAAAGATCCTGCAACGCAACCGGCAACTGGAGACAGAACTGGGGCTTGCTAAAACCTCCGGAGCATCGGCGGAAAGTACGGAAGCACCAGAAACCGTTGCCCCGTTGCCGGCCGAACCGGTCGAGGAATTTCCTGATCTGGAAACGGTAGCCGATGAGGCTGCAGCAACCCCTGAAATGCCTGCGGATGTGCCGGAAGAA
>SBHD01000356.1 GCA_006226345.1 Bacteroidota bacterium
CCGCGATAACCGGGATGACCGCCGCGATAACCGTCGTGACAACCGTGAAAACCGTGACAACCGCCGTGATAGCCGCGACCGCGACCGCGACCAGCAAAGTCGCGGCCGGGACTGGCGCGACCGCAACCAGCAAAACCGCCCGGCTGATCAGGATGCCGGCAAACAACAAAATAATGGCGACGCCGACGCCGCTTCCGGAAAAGAAACTGCCGGCCGTACCAGTGGCGATAAAAA
The DNA here is from genome assembly GCA_006226345.1 of Bacteroidota bacterium. Lineage (GTDB taxonomy): Bacteria > Bacteroidota > Bacteroidia > Chitinophagales > Saprospiraceae > M3007. The sequence continues at coordinate 235 of SBHD01000356.1, forward strand.
TACTGGTCCGCGCCAGCAACGGAGCGGTGAGGCTGAACAGGAAGTAATGCCGACCATTGAAAAGTTCGATGTCGAACTCGATGGCGTGATCGAAGGCGAAGGCACGCTGGAAATGATGCCGGACGGGTACGGTTTCCTGCGTTCGCCAGACTATAATTATATGACCAGCCCGGATGACATCTATGTGTCGCCCTCCCAGGTCAAACTCTTCGGTTTGCGTACCGGGGATACGGTTCGGGGCGCTATTCGTCCGCCCAAAGAAGGGGAAAAATACTTTGCTCTGCTGAAAGTCAGCAAGATCAACGGTATGGACCCCAAAGATGTGCGCGACCGCGTACCGTTCGATTATCTTACCCCGTTGTTCCCGACTGAAAAGTTCAATCTGCTTACCAGCCCGATCGGGCGGGATTTCGGAAACCGGATCATCGAATTGTTCACGCCCATCGGTAAGGGACAGCGTGGTCTGATCGTGGCCCAGCCTAAAACAGGTAAAACCTTCCTGCTGAAAGATATTGCCAATGCGATCACCAAAAATCACCCGGAATGTTATGTGATCATCCTGTTGATCGATGAACGTCCGGAAGAGGTGACCGATATGCGCCGCAGTGTAAAAGCCGAGGTAGTGGCTTCTACTTTTGACGAAGCAGCCGATAACCACGTGCGACTGGCCAATATTGTATTGGAAAAAGCCAAACGTATGGTTGAATGCGGTCACCACGTCGTGATCCTGCTCGATTCGATCACCCGTATGGCTCGTGCCTACAACACTGTGGCTCCGGCATCCGGCAAGGTGCTTTCCGGTGGTGTGGAAGCAACCGCTCTGCAAAAACCCAAGAAGTTCTTTGGTGCTGCCCGGGCCATTGAGAATGGCGGTTCCATGACCATCCTGGCTACTGCACTGATCGATACGGGCTCCAAGATGGACCAGGTGATCTTCGAAGAATTCAAAGGCACCGGTAATATGGAACTACAGCTCGATCGCAACCTGGCCAACCGCCGCCTCTACCCGAGCATCGACCTCACCAAGTCGAGTACCCGTCGTGAAGAACTCTTGCTGGATAAAGACACCCTGCAGCGGATGTTTATCCTGCGCAACCACCTGGCCGATATGAAGCCGGAAGAAGCGATGGAGTTTATGAAAAAACAGATGATGAATACCAGCAGCAACGAAGAGTTCCTGGATTCGATGAACCGTTGATTCGTTGGTTTTCAGAAGGGCTTAAGATCAAACAGCCTTTTAACCCCCGTTCCGGTATTGCCGGACGGGGGTTAATGTTTTATCCGGGATATGCCGGTCAGCGTAGCCGCCTGAGCCATTTTATCAGCAAGAACCACAGGAGCGCCAGCAATCCGGCCGCTAGCAGGGCTGTAAGGACTATAACTACCGCATTGGCACTTACGGCAATAATCAATGCAGAAAAAACAAGTAAGCCCAGACTTACAAGTACCCCGCCCCAAATGATCAGGGACCTGCTTAGGTCCTGACCAGTATTTTTCCAGGTTTTGTGGTGTTTCGGTATACGATGAGTAAGATCCCTGGCTTTGGGTTTACCGGTCGGCCAACGGTATCGCTCCCCGTTTGCAGATTTCCCCCGTTTTCCCGAAAGAATGCTCATTGCTGTGCCGGGGACCGGTATTGTCGCCAGATAGCAGGGTGGACTGGCCGAATGTACATATAGAGTCCTTTTTTCCAATGCAGTAATGCTCAGAATTAGGATGCAGAAAAGAATGGCCGGACGGGAGAGAAGATGAGCAAACTGTGCCCGGGAATCAGGAATATGCATGGCTGGTCGGTTTGGCATGATTACTATATTGTTTTTGACAAAGGAGGACTGCCAAGGCATTTGAACCGCTAAACGGATCGCTTTCCAGGGGTTAATCTAGGGCAAATCCTCGGTGTTTCCATGCTTCAGATTCTACTATTTTAATTCAATTGATTGTTTTCCGGGGAAAGGGGGTTCGATGGCATTGAAGGGGTGTAAATTACTGATAGTGAGTTTTTTAAATTCGGCATGCTTGTAGCGGCTGAAGTGCTGAATTTTGTCACTTTTAGACTAAAGACCCCAACGGGATACGGGTAGTTAAAAATTAGGCACTATTTTCGCTCGGATTTCGGCGGACCAGGCAATTAAAAGTTTTGTAAAAGTCCGTTCCCTTTGCCTTGCTGCACCAACCGATTGCGTTTTTACTTGTATCGCAATGAACGAATGTTGACATGCGCCTGATCAGTGTTATGCTTTTTTTGCTCGTACCACTTTGGGGAACCCAAATGGTCGGCTCACTGGATGCTCCTGCAGCCACCTTGCAGGGTATTGATGTTTCGCACCACCAGTCTGAAATAGACTGGGCGCGGGTAACGCAGCGGCATGACCTCCATTTTGCTTTCGTGAAAGCTACCGAAGGCGGGGATTTTGAAGATACGCTATTCTGTTCCAACTGGTCGGCGCTGCGCGAAATTGGTGTGCGGCGTGGTGCCTATCACTTTTTCCGTCCGGGAACCTGCGGGTATGAACAGGCGCTCCATTTTTTAAAGACAGTAGTCCTCGAACCTGGAGATCTGGCTCCGGTACTTGATCTGGAAGTAACAGAGGGTGTGCAGACGACCGATATGTTGGAAGAAGCCCGGGTGTGGCTGCAGACGGTTGAACGGAGCCTGAACATTCGCCCGATCATTTATACCAACCAGAACTTCTACGAAAAATACCTTTCCGGCGTATTTGATAACTACCCGCTCTGGATCGCCCGGTATTCCGACGAAGCCCCGCTGCTCAGTGGTGCTGCCGTCTGGAATTTTTGGCAATATTCTGACGAAGGGCAGGTCGACGGAATCGGCCGGGAGGTTGACCTGAATGTTTTTCGGGGTACACCAGAAATGCTGGACCGGATGTGCTGGTTCCCGGCTGAGGGCCTTCAAATGCCTATGGATACCAATGCTTCTCCCTGATGGAATTTTCCCGGGTAACAGAGGGCTCTAACGGCTGTATCCGTCTTTTCTGTTTACAATTTGACTTTTCCATGGCCTGCCGATCGGCGGGCGAAGTGTATTTTTGCAGGAAATTCAAGCATGTATCATGATAAAACATCTGACAAGTACCTTTTTAATGCTGGCTTTCCTGTACAGCGCAACCGCTTTTGGACAGGCCAGCCTCTCGATCTCTGCTAACCACCTGCATACCGATGTGGCCTATCTGGCCTCTGATCAGTTGCAGGGACGTGGTGCCGGCACCAAAAGCGAGCGTAAAGCTGCTAAATACCTGGCCCGTGAATTTAAGAAAGCCGGACTGGCACCAATGGGCACCAATGGCAGCTATTTCCACCAGTTTGAATTCAAAAAGCCCTCTGACCCGCATGGTAATGTGGCAGCCAATGCGCCGACCCTCAAAAGCCGGAATGTTGCAGCTTACCTGGATAACGGTGCGCCTTATACGATCGTTATCGGAGCCCACTACGACCACCTTGGGCTTGGACACGACCACAACTCGCGTGACGTGAACCCCGTTGGGAAAGTCCATAATGGCGCTGATGACAATGCATCCGGCACTGCCGGTGTACTGGAGCTGGCCCGTTATTTTGCCAATAATGGGATTAAAGAACAGCACAATTTCCTTTTTCTGTGCTTTTCCGGCGAAGAACTGGGGTTGATCGGTTCCAAGAAATATACCGAATCACCTACCATCGACCTGACCAAAGTCAGCTTCATGCTGAATATGGATATGATCGGTCGCTTGAATGACGAAAAACGGATGGTCGTAGGCGGAGTTGGTACCTCGCCCACTTTCGTGCCATTGCTCAATGGTATGGAAACCGGCCTGACGATCAAACAGGACAGTGCCGGTATCGGGCCCAGTGACCACACGTCTTTTTACCTGAAGAATATACCGGTGCTCTTTTTCTTCACCGGGCAGCATGAAGACTACCACAAACCCAGTGATGATGTGGAAAAGGTGAACTTTGACGGACAGAAGGAGATCCTGGAGTTTGCTGTGCAATTGATCGGCAAACTCGACCAGGAGCCTAAACTCACCTTCCAGGAAACAAAGGCTAAAAAGGAGGATACGCCGCGCTTTAAGGTGACCCTCGGTATCATGCCGGATTATACTTGGGATGGCGATGGCCTCCATGTGGATGGCGTCATCGAAGACCGGCCTGCATCCCGCGCCGGTTTGCAGCAGGGTGATATAATCGTCCGGATCGGCGACCTGGAAATACACGATATCCGCGATTACATGAAAGCGCTTTCTATGTTTGAAAAAGGCAATACCACCAAGGTCAAGGTGATGCGAAAAGGTGCCGCCCAGGAGATGGAGGTGACCTTCTGATAAGATACATCCTGCATGCCGGATTTCCGGAAACAAATTGAAACTCGTCCTGCGCACTGACGTCGCAGGACGAGTTTTTTTTGAAAAAAAGGTATAAAAGTTTCTTTCTGGTGGAATTTTTCCAGGTGGTTTCCGGTTGTTGGGGGCGATTACCGGCAAATAGTCGCCGGCGATATAGCTCCAATGAAAACGCTAAACCTAAATACTACGACATTCAAAATTGATAAAAAACTGATCCGGGACCGCAAGGACCGGCTGGAAAAGGTAAAGATCTTGCTCAAGCAGGACTTTGTCGGAATTGACGAAGTGATCGACAACCTGCTGGATTACATTCAGATCTGGTATCTGATGCCGGAGATACTTTCGCGCCCGATCATTGTTTGCCTTTGGGGCATGACCGGTGTTGGTAAAACTGACCTGGTGCGCCGGATGGTACGCTACCTCGAATTCCAGGATCGTTTTGCCGAGATGGAGTTGGGCAATAGTGACGATACTACCTTCTTCAACAGTGTGGGGGGCCTCCTCAGCCAGGAAGGTTTTGACGATGGCAAGCCCGCCATAGTTCTCTTTGATGAGATCCAGCGCTTTAACACCGTGGATGGAAATGGCGAGTCCGTTGCCAAAACCAAATTCTCGGACTTCTGGCAGTTGCTTTCAGATGGCCGGCTGCCCAAGCGCGGGAAAGACCAGATAGAAGAGTATGTGGCCGAATACATGCTGACCCAGCGACGTAAAAAGCGTAAGGCAGAAAAAGAGAAGGAGCAGGAAGGGGAAGAGGATAATAGTTACGACTACTATGACAGGGAGATCGGTCTTTGGGAAGCCCGCAACCTCAAACGGGTGTTGCGACTGGAAGAAGACGTGATGACCCTGGCCGAAATGACTCATTACCAGGTTATCGAACTGGTGCTGGATGCCACAAATGACAAAGCAGTTTACGAACCGGTTGATTACTCCCGGCTGCTCATTCTGATCTCCGGCAATCTGGACGAGGCCTTCCATATGGCAGGCCAGACGGCAGAAGCCGATATCGATGCCGATATCTTTCATGCATTTACGAAAAAGATCACCTCGGTGGATATCAAACATGCCCTTACCAACCGCTTCCGGCCCGAGCAGGTGGCCCGGTTTGGGAACATCCACCTGATCTATGCTTCCTTGCGGCGTGCAGACTTTGAACGCCTGATCAGACAGGAAGTGGCACGTATCATAACCAAGACCCTCGAACGCTACGGCGTACAGCTGACGGTTGGTGACAATGTGCTGCAGCTGATCTATCGGAACGGGGTTTTCCCGGTGCAGGGTGTACGGCCGGTGTTCTCCAGCGTGGTGGATATCCTGGAGACCCACCTGTCCAAGTTCTTGTTCGAGGCACTGCAAGAGGACCTGGACCGTATCGTGGTGGACTACGACAATACCCATAAGGAGATCGTGGCCAACATGAGCGGGCTGCACAGACACCGGGAGATCCGGTTGCCTTTTGTCGGGCGTATGGACAAAATCCGGGTGAATGTGCAGGAAGAAAAGGTGTTGAACGTGAGCGTGCATGAGGCAGGCCATGCCATTGCCTATGTGGCTTTGTTCGGACTGGCGCCCCTGCAGCTGAAATCGCGGCTGGCGGATAGTTATGCGGAAGGCTTTACGTTCCCGCATGAGATCTACCTGACACGCGACAGCCTGGTGCGTAAGATCATGGTTTACCTGGCTGGCGGACTGGCGGAAGAATTACTGTTTGGCCCCGGCAATGCTACCATCGGGCGTTCGCACGACCGGGTGATGGCTACCCGGCTGACAGTTGATTATATCCGGGCCTACGGATTTGATCCGAATTTCCAGGCCAATTACCTCCAGGATGGTGGTTACAGCCTGGATATCCGCGCTACCGACCGCGCTGTGGAGCACATGATCGCTGATCTCGTTGCACAAACCCGGCAGTTGCTGACCGATAACCAGGACTTCCTGCTTGATCTGTCCGGCCGGCTGGCCGGCACGGGCAGCCTGGAAGCTGCCGAAGTCTGTGCACTCGCCAGGATGTATGGATTGGAAGTCGAGGTGCGGGCGGAAGGATATCTGCACCTGCCGGATTACACGGCCATGTTAAAGCGGTAATATGTGCCGTTTTTAAGCCATAAAATGGAAAATTGGGTACGACCAGGAGGCTCGGTCCCGGTCGATACCCAATTTCCAAAAAAAATCCGTTTTCCTTTTGCTGATCAGATGTTGCGGGCGACGAAGTGATAAAAGGCGTCTTTCATTTCCTTGAACAGACGGGCGAAGGTTTGTACCCGTTCGGCCAGTTCGTCTTCTCCCGGGACCCGACTATTTTCCGCCAGCACGGGGTTGGCTTCATACGCAGCTTCTATCTTGTTTTCGTATTGCTTGATATCGTGGCGCAGGATATCGTGTTGTTCTTTTTGAAGGATTAGTTGATTTTGAAAATGTTCGACTTGCGGCATTACCTCTTTGTCATTCAGGTGCTTGCTTACCACTTCATCCAGCCGTCTTTGGAAAATATCCATTTCGTCCTTGTAGAAGGACAGATAATTCAGCCAGGTTCTGTGGTGTTGATGCTGCGTCAGATATGATTCTTTTTTCATGTGTGGTAGCTTTTATTTCGATGGCAAGATAGACCCAACCCGGGGTTTTGTGCAAACGTTGAATATCACCCACCGGTATGACGCTGCTCATCTCCGACCTTTTTTACGGAGAGCCTAAAATTTTTCCTTTTTTATAAGGCAAACAATTACCTTTGCGTTTGCATTTTTTTTAGCGACCCGTTTTGGGTTTTAAAAACCTGATTTTCAAATAATTATAACGCAATGGCTTTAATCGGAACGATTCGTAAAAACGGATGGATCCTAATCGTATCCATGATACTGGCCCTGGGAGGCTTTATCCTGATGGACGTGATTTCGAATGCGCAGCGCTACAGTGCTGGCGATGTGAACACGCTGGGTGAAGTGAACGGACAAGAGATCAAGCGAACGGAGTTTGACAATTACGAGAAACTGATCTACACCAATCCACAGGGGAATACATACCAAATCCGCCAACAGGTCTGGACTTATTTTGTAGAAAAAGCACTGGTTGAGCAAGAAGCGGAGGCTCTGGGCCTTGGAGTTAGCAAAGACGAACTGATTGATCTGCAGTTTGGCAACAACCTCAGCCCCATTATTGCGGAACGTTTCCGTGGGCAGGACGGCCAGCCAAACCGCGCTACCTTGTCGAGTATCAAGGCCGCCATCGATCAGGGTTCCTTTACCGATCCGGTAAACCGGTCCTACTGGGCTGTACAGGAACAAGAGGTCGTCAAGCAACGCCTGCAGGACAAGATCACTGCAATGGTTACCAAAGGCATTTATACACCTGCCTGGCAGGCTGAAATGGCCTTTAAGGAAAATAACCAGCGGTTGGACTTTGCCTATGTTCGGGTTCCTTATGAAAAGGTGCTGGACAGCGATGTAGAACTCACCGATGCCGATTATGAGGCATATCTGGAGGAGAACCCTCACCTGTATGACCAGCCGGAGGAAACCCGGGTCGTCGATTTTGTCATTTTTGACGTATTCCCGACCTCCGCTGACAGCGCTGCTGCACGTGGTAATGCCGAGCGCATGCGAGAGGGACTGGAGGCTGCAGAAAATGATTCGACCTATGTGGTATCCAATAATGGAGTGGTTGACGGCAGTTATCGTAAAAAAGATGCTTTGCCGGCAGCCGTGGCTGATTCCATGATGTCGCTTCCGATCGGAACGATCCTCGGTCCGTTCCAGGACCAGGGCGCCTGGAACGTTGCCAAGATCCTGGGACGCAAGGTAATTCCGGATTCGGTACGTGCCCGCCATATTTTGCTCCGTGAGGCTACTCCGGCCAATGAGCAGCGCACCGACAGCCTGATTGCACTTTTGAAATCCGGTGCCGTTTCTTTTGACTCGCTGGCTATCAAAAACAGCCAGGATACCGGTTCGGGCGCCAAAGGTGGCGACCTTGGGTATTTTGGTGAAGGCGCCATGGTGCCCGAATTCAACGAGATTTGTTTCTACCAGGGCGAGCAGGGTAAGTATTATAAGGTGGCGACCCAGTTTGGCTGGCACATAGTAGAGATCACCGGCAAGAAATTTATCAATAGCGAGACCGGCGTGCGTGCGGCTTATCTGGTTCAGCCGATCGAGCCAAGCACGAATACGCAGCAGACCGTTAAGGACAAGGCTCTGACCCTCATTCAGCAGGCCAAGACTGCGGAAGACCTGTACTCACAGGTGGGCCAGCTCAATCTGCCGGTGCAGACGACCCAACCGCTGAAAGCAAATGACTATTCGATCAACGCACTTGGTGTTGGCGATGATGCACGGGAGATCGTGCGCTGGGCATATGAAAAGAATACCAAGGCCAATTCTGTAAGCCAGGAGGTATTCTCCTTCCGCGATCCAAATGGCGGCTACTTTGACGCCAAGTATGTAGTGACCGCTTTAAAGCGTATTACGCCTGCCGGCAAGGCCACGGTTGCATCCCTCAAGGGTGATGCCCGGGCTGAACTTGAAGTGCGTAACCGTAAAAAAGGTGCGGTTATTAGTGAGAAACTGCAAAGTGCATCCAACCTTCAGGCTGCTGCCGAACAATGGGCGGTTACTGTCGATACGACGACCAATGCCTCCCTGCTGCAAACCTATGTGCCGAACGGTGGCTCGGAGCCCCGTGTGGTGGGCACGGCATTCGGCATGGAGAAAGGTGCTGTCAGTGCTCCGGTCATTGGAAGCACGGGCGTATATATAGTGCAGCCGCTCACAGACAAAACCGATCCGGCCATGCCGGCCGATCTGACCCTTTTCCGCCGCCAGGTTAATTCTTCGGCCAATTCCAACATCCGGATGAACCTGATGACCAGCTGGAAGAAACAGGTTGAACTGAATGATTACCGCAGCCGTTTCTTCTGATCTGCGGATACAACAATACTTAAAAGAGGCGCCGGAAACTTTCCGGCGCCTCTTTTTTATTGTCCATATTGCCTGCCCGGCATCACAGCCACCGGACCAGCCAGTTCAGCAGGGTCTTCATCAGCCGGGAACCATAAGGCGGTAAAAAAAGATTTGTGGTTGGATAGGAACTGTGCTGGCGGGCAATGCTCCTGGCATTGCTGAATTCCATAAAGCCACTGTCGCCATGGTATTTACCAATACCGCTGGCATTATGCCCGCCAAACGGCAGGTCCGGGTTGAAAAACTGGAGGGCGCATTCGTTCACGCAAACACCGCCGCCGCGTGTTTCTCGGATCACTTTTTTAATGTGGCGTTCCCGGTTACTGAAAATATAGAATGCCAACGGTTTTGAGCCGGTATTAATATATTCTATCGCTTCGTCAAGGGTTTGGTACCGTTTTATCGGAAGCAGACAACCAAAGATCTCGTGTTCCCATATCTTGGCTTCCGGTGGGACATCTGTCAGTATGGTGGGGTCTATAAATCGTTCAGCAGGATCAAACTCGCCACCAAAGGCCACTTTGGCTCCCAGGTCAACAGCATTTGCTTTCAGGTCCAGTAAAAACCTGAATTGACGGTCGTGTACTACCCGCGCCAGATCAGGTGACTGCCTGCGGGCTTCGGGGGTGTCGCCATAATATTTTTGCAGCCATTCTTTTAACTTCCCGACCAGTGCATCATGTACAGATTCGTGGACCAGCACATGGTCCGGCGCAATACAGGTTTGACCATAATTCAGGCACTTGATCCAGGCGATCCGGGATGCCGCCCGGTCGAGGTCGGCGGTTTCATCCACGATCACCGGCGTTTTGCCGCCTAGTTCCAGGGTGACGGAAGCCAGGTGCCGGGCTGCAGCCTGCATCACCTCTTTCCCGATCGAAGTACTTCCGGTAAAAAAGATATGGTTAAACGGCAACTGCAGGAGTTGTCGGGCTACTTCAACTTCGCCTTGTACTACCGCAACTTCCTCTTCCCGGAAGCACTCCCGCAAGATCTTTTCGATCAGCGCAGCGCTGTGCGGAGCATGCTCGGAAGGTTTAAGGATCACGCAATTTCCAGAGGCTACGGCTGCTATAAGCGGGACGAGGTTGAGATTGAAAGGGAAATTCCAGGTCCCGATGATCAGGCAGACACCTTTGGGTTCATATATTACACGGGCGCTGGAGCCCAAAAGCGACAGCCCGACCCCTACCCGTCGTGGTTGCATCCAGCGGGCCAGGTGCCGGATGGTATGGCGGATCTCTGTATTTACATAGGCCGTTTCCGAAATATCCGTCTCTTCCGCCGGCTTTCGGAAATCGGCAGCCAGTGCCTGGCGGATTGCCGAACGGTGCCGGATCATAGCAGTATGCAGCCGTCGTAGCTTTTCGATACGCTGCCGGGCGGTTGTCCGGGCTACTGTATACTGATGCCCGTGCTGCTTTTTAAAGATCTCCTGGATCCGGCCGCTGGTGGCCGGAGTTATCTGTAAGGATTCAGCGGTTTCTGCCATAGTGTTAAATAATTCAGAATTGTCACCTCGTGACCAAGTTATATTTCAGGGCAGGTGCACAATTTACGGTGTTGTGTCGTTATAAAACATATAGACATGAAAATGGCCGCTTCCGCCTGGAAAATTACCGTTTCAGTACGTTGTGCGGACGGTTAATAAAAAGTTTTTTTAAAGTTTGCACAGAATTAAAAGAACTTGTAAAATTGACTTTTCAAAAAAAATAGTGCTGCCTGCCCTGATTAAAGCCGAATATGTACCAAGTAATATCCGATTTATTCACCATTAAATTTTAAGTGCGTATGAACATTAGTGTGAAGTCCGTGCATTTCCACGCCGATTCCAAATTGGTGAACCACGTGGAGAAGAAATTGAGCCGATTGGGTAGAATTTATGATAGGATCGTAGATGTTGAAGTCCATCTGAAACTCCAGGATACCGGAGGGAAGGTCCAGGAAAAAATCACCGAAGTCCGCATGCACGTACCCGGAGGGTGGTTGATGGATAAAAAAACCGGTAAAACCTTTGAGTCTGCCATAAACGCTTCTGCCGAGACCCTGCGGCGCCAACTTTCCCGGTATAAAGAACGCTTGCACGGTTATACCAATGATAAATACACAGACCAAAGTCCCGCTGCCTGACCTGCAGCGCCTAAAAATATCCGAGCCCGGGCAGCCCTTGCTGTTCCGGGCTTTTTTATTGTTGGGTATGACCTCTGATGGGCCTGTCCTGTTCTAAACCAATTTGTTGTACCTTTGTTTGCATTAAAAACTTCCGTAGCAATCAAAAAACGGCAGATTCAATTGGCTACAGCGCTCCTGGGCGTTTTGTTTTTGGCCTCGTGGGGGCTGAGAACAACGCACTTGTTGTTGCTGGACCATGTACACCATGTCATTCCTGCCTGCGATGCCAACCACCAGAAGCATGCTACCCATCTGCATGACGCCCGGTATAATCCGGAGGACTGTGCCGTTTGTGCCTTTTTATTTGCGTCCCCGGAAGTTGTTTCCATCGCCCCCGCGTTTGCCTGCGTCAAACCACTGGTGCAGAAAACAGTAGCGCTACCGTATCTCCTGCACCTTTCCGGTTCTGAAGGCACTATTGTCCTGCGCGGACCACCTGTCTGTCCAAGGAATTTATAGCGCAAATCGGAGATTTGTCAGATTCGTGGTGCCCTACCGGCCCTTCGCATTTTCCAATGCCGGTAATGCCAAACCCTGAATACAATTTCCGAACACCCTTTTTAATTTTAAACAATTTAACATGACTGCTGGTATAGCCCGCCTGTCCGGTGCTTGCTTGCTGGTCTGCACGGCTGTTCATCTGGCTGCGCAGGACTGTCACGTAGCATTGCGCGGCAAGATCATGGAAGCGGAAACACACACACCGCTGGCCTACGCAACTATTGTAGTGGAGGGGACCGGAAAGGGGACAAACTCTGATGAAAACGGTGCTTTTGTCATTCCGGATCTTTGTGAAGGCACAACCTACACGGTTTCGGTCAACCATGTCGAGTGTGAGCACCAGACGCAGATCGTCCAACTCACGGAAAATACCGAACAGATATTTTACCTGCACCACCATAATATCCTCCGGGAAGTACTGATCACGGAGACCGCCGTTGCGATTGCGCCCACTCAATCCGGGGTGACTGTTTCAGGTGTGGAGCTGGAGGCCACCCAAGGGATCAACCTGGGCGCAGCACTCAAACAACTCCCCGGTGTAACGACGCTAAATACCGGGGTTACGGTCGCTAAGCCGGTGATTCAGGGCCTCCATTCGAACCGGATCGCGATCATTGCTAACCAGGTTCCGCTGGAAAGCCAGCAATGGGGTGTCGAGCATGCTCCGGAGGTCGATCCGTTTTCAGCAGAAAAGATCACGGTAGTTAAAGGTGCTGCCGGTGTGCGTTACGGGGTAGGGGCTATTGCCGGGGCGGTAGTGCTGGAGCCTGCTCCACTCCGGAAAACGGATGGTCTGGGCGGCTGGGCCAGTCTGGGCGGTTTTTCCAATGGCCGAAGTGGTGTGGCCGCCGGTTCGGTGGACTGGCGGAAGCCCGGTTCATCTTTTGCTCTGCGCCTGCAAGGTACTGCAAAACGCAGTGGCAACCTGCATGCACCGGGCTATTGGATGGCCAATACCGGTACTGCGGAGTACGACCTGTCAACCCTGACCAGTTGGAAAAACAGTCGCTGGACGCATGAGGCTGCCGCCTCCCTGTTCAGTCAAAAACTTGGTATCCTGCGGGCCTCCCACATTGGCAACCTGTCCGATCTGCAGCAGGCAATCAACAGTCCGGTGCCCCTGAATAACGAAGATCGCTTTTATTACACCATCGACCGACCGTACCAGCAGATCCGGCATTTTCTGACACGCTACAAGCTGACCCGCCGGCTGTCGGACAAATGGAAACTGTCGGGCCAGCATGCCTTCCAGTTCAATAACAGACAAGAATTTGATGTGGTGCGGCAAAGCGGAACAGCGGCGGACAAGCCACAACTCGCTTTTCGGCTCTGGACGAATACACTTGATCTGGCGCTGGAGCATTTCCCGATCCGGCACTGGGAAGGCGGTATCGGCGTGCAGGGTATCCAGCAGTTGAATTATGTCGGGAAAGGTGGCCTGATCCCGGATTACCGGACCTTTGGTGGTTCGGTCTGGCTGCTCGAACGGTGGCGGAGGTTTCCTCACCCCTGGGAATATGAGATCGGGCTTCGGTATGACTATCGTCAAACTCATGCCACCACCTCCGGAAACCTTGCAAACGTGGATACGCTGGTGCATTTTGGTAATGTTTCCGGTACGGGCGGCCTGATCTACCATATCACCCGTGAATTGAAAATAACGCTTAACAGCGGGTTTGCCTGGCGCCCGCCACATGTCAACGAACTTTTTGCCCGGGGTGTGCATCACGGTGCCGCTACCTATGAAGAAGGTCGCGCAGATCTGAAACCGGAAAAGGCCTGGAACAGCAATCTGTCGCTGCAGTATCAGCATGATAAAACGGATATTTCGGTAAGCCTGTACCGGAACCAGCTCCGTGATTTTATCTACCTCGATCCGCAGCGCAGCTTTGTACTTACTGTACGCGGTGCTTTCCCGGCCTATTTTTATGCACAGGCGGATGCAGTCTTACAGGGGCTGGACGCCAGCGCTTCGATTCCCTTGTTTCGAGGGCTGGCCGTAGAAGGTCGCGCTTCCCTGTTGCGGGGTTATCGCCTGACACGTGATTCCGGGGAAAGTGTCCGGCACCGTGACTGGCTTCCATTGATGCCGGCAGACCGGTTTCAATACGGGGTGCGCTGGGAACTGGCCGGCTTACCTGCTACCTACATTCGCCTGATGGCAACTACAGCCCTGGAGCAGACCCGGATTCCGGAACAAGGCCTGTTGAAGCCCCCGCCGGCCGGCTATACCTTGTTTAGCCTGGATGCCGGACATACGATCCGGCTGGGACAGGCTGAAACACCACAGGAAGGAACAGGTCCGGAGGCTTGTGCCAGTCCTGCGGAATCCGGCCAGTCTCTCGAAATAGGTCTGACGATCCAGAATCTGGGCAATGCCACCTACCGTGAATACCTGAACTTTTTTCGGTTTTTCACTGATGAGCCGGGGATCAATATTGGGCTCCGGCTGAAATGGCGGTTTTAAAACTATTCAAGTTCTCTGACAAGATTATTATACCCGTTTCTGACCGCCCCTTTTGCTCCTGTTCTGCGTTACAAACTCCTTAAAGACCGTAGGGTATTCGCGTCGTTTGCGCCTGGAACAGTACCAAAATTGGCAGGTCAAAACGTTTCAATAATCTTGTCAAAGAACTTAAAACAAACCAGTTAAACACAATATCATCATGCTAACAAACACAAGTAAACTGACTGTATTGGCGCTGTTGTTCCTGAGTGTAGCGTTCAATGCCTGTAAGAAAGATGACACGACGGCTCAGGAACTCATTACCACCGTAGTAATTCACCTCAAGGCCGGTGACGGCAGCCTCGATCAGCGTTTTGAATGGAATGATCCGGACGGGGATGGCGGTACAGCGCCAACGGTTGACAACATCCAACTAACCAGCGGAACCGTATATGTTTGTGAAGTGGAAGTGTATGATCGCAGCCAGGATCCGGAGGTGGATATTACGACAGAGATAAAGGCGGAAAGTGCCGCTCACCTGTTCGTGTTTAAACCTGATGCCGTAAATGTGATCGTTACGGCCGCCGATTTTGACAGTAACGGCGCTCCGTTCCGGCAGAAAACGACCTGGACTGCAGGCGCACTTTCGGTAGGAAGCATGACCATTGCCCTGAAACACGAACCGGATAAAAGCGCTGCCGATCCGGATAGTACGGGAGAAACGGATTTTGAGGTCTCCTTTCCGGTGCGTATACTGTAAACGCTATCCATTGTCTGCCAGGTACAGGGCACTAAATACCTGGATGTTCGATCGCCCTTTACACGTCCGGTGGCTCTGTGCCACCGGACGTGTGTTTTTCCCGGCTGTTAAGTACTTATTTCATACTGTCCCGGAGGCGGTCGATCTCTTGCAAGACCTCCTCTGCTTCGGCAGATTTTCGGGCAAAGGCCTTTATGTCGCCGCTGCGTTGCAGGTCGCGGGCCTCTGTTAGCAGGGTCTCGTATTTCTTTTGCAGCTTTTTTATCGGATCTTTCTTGAACAGGTTCAGCATAAGTAATGTATTGATTGGTAGCCTTGTAAACAACCGGACACCTGGAAAGTTTCTATTCTGTCCTGCTGTTTTTACTCGCCCGGATAGTCGCAAATCAACTGCGGTACCAATCCAGATCATCCTTTTTAGCCTTAAGGGAACTGTATATTAGGAGAAACTGATTTACATCATTTTCCAAGCAGAAATACAGAACCCATGAAAATTCTGATTCCAACCGATTTTTCCAAGTTATCACGGATTGCAGTGTGCTACGCTGCCAAAATGGTTCAGGATCTGGATGCTGAACTGGTTTTGATCCATGTAGTAGACCTGGCGGCCCCTCCCCAGACAATGGCTGCTGCCGACCTCGTCAAGGATATCATGTACAAAAACGCTAAGGAAGATATCCAGGCACTGGAAGCCGAAGTCCGCAATACTGTGGAAGGGGATTACCGGCTTTCCCATGTTGTGCTGAAAGGCAACCCCGTAGACAAGACTATCGACAGGTATGCCCATGACCACCAAATCGACTTTATCGTGATGGGGACCAAAGGCGCTTCCGGGCTGAAAAAAGTACTGATGGGCAGTAAAGCTGCGGCAATGATCAATACAACAAACCTGCCGGTGCTGACGGTGCCGGAACATGCCCGTTTTGACGGCATCCGAACCATTGTATATGCCACCGACATGCAGGAGCCGGAGTCCGATCTGGCGGTGCTGGTTCCGTTTGCACGGGTTTTTAATGCCCGTCTGCATATTTTGCATGTCGCCGCACCAGGTGAGAATGCGCAGGAATCGGGGCGCATCCTGGAGGCGCTTAAAGCCGCTTCTGGTTACGACGAACTGGCGGTGCATGTATCGACCAACCAGGATGTTACAGAGGGGATTGATGATTATATAGCGGATACAAAAGCGGATATGCTGGCGATGTTTACCCATCCGTTGCGGTTCATGGAAAAGATCACGGGAAAGAGTGTCACCCGGGAGATGGCATTTCACAGCTGGATCCCGATTTTGGCATTTACAAAATGAGCGAATGGCGTGTGCCGGCTTTTAAACCATGAATTGGCACCTGACCTCCATCCGGGAAATGTATGATCTTCTGGGCAGCAGTGCCCGGGGGCTGGATCAGCACGCTGCTGAAGAACGCCTGCTGCAATACGGTCCGAACAAGCTGGTAGGAGCCCGGCGAAAGCCATTATGGGTGATGTTCCTGGAGCAATTTCGCGACTGGATGATCCTGATCCTGGTGGTTGCTGCCGGAGTCTCCGGCCTTATCGGTGATCTGAAAGACACGGTTATTATCCTGGTCATTGTGGTACTCAATGCTGTAGTGGGTTTTGTACAGGAGTATAAAGCAGAAAAAGCGCTGGAAGAGTTGAAAAAAATGGCCGCTGCCATTGCAAAAGTACAGCGGAACGGCGTGCTCATACATGTGCCGGCAGAAAACCTCGTGCCGGGTGATTTGGTCTTTCTGGACCAGGGCGACATTGTTCCGGCAGACCTGCGGCTGCTTGAAGTGCATGCATTGCGGCTGGATGAAGCATCGCTTACCGGTGAAGCCTACCCTGTGGAAAAGGAGACCGGTGAATTAAAGGAAGAAAATATTTCGCTGGGTGACCGTTTAAACATTGCCTTTAAAAGCACGGTGGTCAGCTATGGCAGAGGTAAGGGAATGGTCGTTGCCACCGGGATGGATACCCAGATTGGCAGGATCGCCTCCATGTTGCAACAACCAGAAGGGCAAACTCCGCTCCAGCACCGGCTGGCAGAATTCAGTAAAAAACTTTCAGTTGTTATCATCCTGATCTGTGTGGTGATATACGGTGTCGGCGTCCTGCGTGGCGAAGATCATCTGAAGATGTTACTAACGGCAATTTCAGTAGCCGTGGCCGGAATTCCGGAAGCCTTGCCTGCTGTCATCACGATCGCCCTGGCACTAGGTGCCCGTAAGATGGTGCGTAAAAACGCGCTCATCCGCAAACTGCCGGCGGTGGAAACACTGGGTGCCGTTGATTTCGTTTGTACAGACAAAACAGGCACGCTCACCCTGAATAAAATGGCTGTACGGGAGATATGGACCCCACCCGGTCATTCGGCGGTGGGCAATTTTACCCCGGAAGCATTGCTGGAGTTGGCCATGCTGCTCAATCATGATACCCGGAAGAACGGTGCCCAGGAGCCGGAAGGGGACCCTACTGAAGTTGCCCTGGTATTATATGCCCGCAATGCCAACGCGCTGAAAGAAGATCCGGAAACGGTTTACGTGCGCGTGCATGAGATCCCATTTGACAGTGCCCGGAAGATGATGACCACAGTGCATCATTTTGACGGGCAGTACCTGGTGGTTGCCAAAGGGGCTGTGGAAGCAATATTGGCATTGTGTCCGTCGGCACCGGTTGCCAGCGTGCAGGAGGATGCCGGCCGGATGGCCGATGCTGGTATGCGGGTCTTGGGTTATGCCTGTAAGTTGATCGACAGCAGCCCGGATAAATGGCCTTGCGAGAAGGTTGAATCCGATTTGCATTTTCTAGGGATGGCAGGGCTTATTGATCCGCCTCGTCCGGAAGCGGCGCTTGCAATAGCCGAATGCCGGGCGGCAGGGATCACCCCGGTCATGATCACGGGTGATCATCCGCGTACGGCGCGCACAATAGCCCGGGAGATCGGGCTGTTGAAGAATGAGGAGGATGACCGGATCATGACAGGGCAGGAACTGGCCCGGTTGTCGGCGGAAGAACAACTGAAAGCAGTGCGCGAGATCCGGGTGTACGCCCGCGTAAACCCGGAGCAAAAACTAGGTATCGTAAAAGCCCTGCAGGCAGGCGGGCATTACGTCGCTATGACCGGTGACGGCGTGAATGACGCACCGGCGCTGAAAAAAGCCGATATTGGAATAGCGATGGGCATTACCGGTACGGATGTATCCAAGGAAGCCGCAGATATGGTCCTGCTGGACGATAATTTTTCCACTATCCTACGGGCCGTACGTGAGGGCCGGCGGATTTTTGATAATGTCCGCAAATTTATCCGGTATATCCTTACCGGAAATGCGGGTGAGATCTGGACGATCTTTCTGGCGCCGGTCATTGGCCTGCCGGTACCGTTGCTCCCAATCCATATTCTATGGATCAATCTGATCACCGACGGTTTTCCGAGTCTGGCGCTGGCTGGTGAACCGGCCGAACGGGATATTATGAAGCGACCGCCTCGCGGCAGCGGGGAGAGTATTTTTGCGCATGGAGTCGGGCTGCATATCCTTTGGGTGGGCTTCCTGATCGGCGCGCTTAGCCTGGCAGTACAGGCATACGCGCTCAACACTGGCCGGGACAACTGGCAAACCCTGGTCTTTACCACCTTGTCCTTTGCCCAACTGGCACATGTACTGGCCGTTCGCAGTGAATCGGCCTTTATTTTCAGGCACGGCCTTTTCCGCAATATGCCGCTGCTGATCACGGTGGCGCTTACCGGCATATTGCAAATAGCTATTGTATACGTGCCCGGTCTGCAGCAACTATTCGATACCAGGAGTTTGGCCGCACCCGACCTGCTGCTGTCCTTTGGTGTTGCTGCGCTGGTGTTTCATGCTGTTGAACTGGAAAAATGGCTGCGGAAAAGGTCCGTTCAGCAGTAATGGATGCCAGGCAGGCCGGGTCGCAGCTGTTCAGGGAAAGACTTCAGGGACTGTACCGTATTGCTTGCCCTGGCTGGTCATCTTAATAAGGTAATTCAGTCGTTTTTGTGCTTCATCGCGCCGGTTTGGCGGGCATTCCCGTATCCATCCTATTTTTAACCGTTGATACAGAAAGGGGAATCCCTGAAAGTTCTTCCAAACAGCGGGGTCCTGCCTAAGTTGGGCTTCCACCCAATCCGGAATTTCAAACGGGTCGTCCGGTGTGCCGATCTGGTCGGCAATGGGCTCTATACCGGCAGGGGTTATCAGGCCTAAACGCTGGAGCTTCCAGACCCGCTGGCGGTTGAGCTCGGAGAGAAAGGTTTTTTTTCGGCGGGGCGTGATACGCTGGACCTTGCTTTCATTGTCGAATTTTTTTACCGTCCCGTCAATCCAGCCAAAGCACAGGCATTCCTCCACCAGGTCTTCGTAGCTGATAGAGGGTTTATTCGTTGCTTTCCTGAAGGTGCGGAGCCAGACCTCTGTTTTGCTCCGGTGATGGGTTTCCAGCCATGTCCGCCATTCCGACCGAATAACCGGATAAAAGACTTCTGTGATTTCCATGCCGGTAAAATTATTCAACTCGTCCTGTTGGCGCCTGCTCCGGGCTGTTAAACCTGCCGCCTTCCCCCAGCCAGATCCGGGCGACCACCACAGCCGATAATGCGAACAACACCAGGAGGTAGTACTGAAAGGTCATAGGGCTGAAGAAATAAAAGCAGGCAAGCACCAGGTAAAGCAGTATCAGGCTGATTGAAAATCCATCCATGCGTGCTGACCAGCGGTGATATCCCCAAACCCCAAAGGCCAGCAAGAGCAGCATGATCCCGCCCTGAACAGTGCGTGCCAGCGCTACCTGTTGTGCCGCATCGCCGGGAAAAAGGGCTTTCATATTGATACCAAAGTAAATCCCTTTCTCCATCGTAAACGAAACCGGGGGATCACCGTAGCCGATCCATTGTGCTATGGCGCCATCGTTATGGTATTTTAAGCCGGTAGCGAAAATGTCCGGATCACGGAGATAAAACGGTATAATATACAGCAGCAATACACTCAGTGCTGCGCTACCCCACAGCAGGTAACTTGTTTTGCGTGGAAACATGCGCCATACGACATACGCCAGCATCGGCAGCCAGAATAAAAGCGTATAGCGTGACAGCAGGCAGAATATGACGCCGAGGGTAACCAGGGGCAGGTTTCGTGCACTGAGCGCAGTGGCCAGCACCAGGTAATAGGCTGCAATAATGATTTCAAAACTAACCGGTAGTTCCAGCCCTCCCCACAGGATAAATCCCCAGAGGCCCAGCGACGGCAGGAATAAGGCTGCGATCCGGAGGGCCAGGCTGCCGGGCTGCCGGCCAACCCAATAGCCGAACAGGCCATTTGCCAGCATCAAAAAACTGAAACCTACCCACCGGAGGTCTGTATGGAACAAGTCCGACAATCCGATCGGCAGCCAGTGCAGCGGCATATAGACCGGATAGGGAGCATTGTAACCCAGGTCAACCGGGGCATAGGGCATTTCACCATGGCTAAACCGCCGGTACTGTGCCTCCAGTTGCGGGATCACGTCCGAATGTTGTACCGGATCCGGGTACAGAGCAAACAGTTTGCGGAGCTCCTCGTATCCCAGGAATATCGTCAGCATCCCGCCCACTATCCAAAGCAGAGCGGTCCAGAAGTGGAGTGTCCGTAAAGACTGTTTGCCGGTGTCCGGCTGGAAGTACAACCGTTGTACAAAATACAGGACGGGTATACCCATGGAAACCAGGAACAGGACAAGCGGACTACTGTATTTGGAAAAATAATCAATGCCATGAAAGGTCAGGTAAACCTGCGCCGTATAAAGCAGTATGGCCAGCACTTTGATCAGCATGGGGCAAATGTAGGAAAAGCGGCTGTTCCGGCAGCGAATTCTCTACTGGTCTCCCCGGCGAATGGCGTATCGGGACTGGATCAGGCCACTGGAATAGCCTTTGTGTTCCAGCAATTCTAGGTTGAGCCTGTTGTTAATCCCGGCAACCAGCGATTTGCCACTTCCCAGTAAAACAGGATGTACGGCCAGTAATAACTCATCTACCAAACCAGCCTCTAGCAGGGACGCCGTGAGGCTGGCGCCGCCAAACAACCAGATGTCTTTGCCCTCGCTTTGTCGAAGCCGGGCAACGGCCTGCTCTGCCGGTTCGGTACTCAGGATGTACGGCGGGGTAACGTTTTTGAGGGTCTGGGAAAATACGATCTTTTGATGCTTGGCAAAGGCATCTTCACCCAGCGTGATCAATACCTCATAACTTTTACGCCCCAGCAATATCATATCCGTTTGCTCCAGAAAACGGGTCATTCCATAGTCCTGATCGGTAAAACACCAGTCAAACTCGCCCTTTGGCCCTTCGATAAAGCCATCCAGGCTGACCGCTACATTGAGAATAATCTTGCGCATCGTTGGTTATAGTTTTGTGCGGAAGGAGGAAGCGTCACAGCTAAACCGGCCTTTCATATCTTCAGTTCAGAACATCCATTTCGTGTACAATCTCCAGCAAGAGGTTGATATCTTCATAAAATTCCCGGACAACCTCAAAACTCACCGTATTCCGGAACAGAGAAGGTTCGAGGAGGTCTTTGTCCTGCGTCAGGGCAATATAGAGTTTGTCGCCGATAATGGACAGGTAGATCTCTTTGTCTCGGTTGGCCTCCTGAAAGCGTTGGCGAAACCGGAGGATAGCCCGTTGCAGGTCTTCCGACAGGATTTCCCGCAGGCGTACATTTGGGGTGGCATAGGTGTCGAAAAAGGTTTCAAACTCGGGTAGCAGGTGGTTCCGTACTCTGCGACCGCCAATAAGGTGAAAGGCACGTTCACTCCGGCTGAGGTATTTTCGGTATGCGTCCGGCAGCAGCAGAATACCGCCTTGCATATCTACGCGGCGGAAATCGCCATACAGAAAAACGCCCCGGAATACATAATCCAGGCGGGTGCGCACATCGGAAAACTCGCGCACCTGGAGTTCACAAAGTTCAAAGGGCATTTCCCGTACCTGCCCGGTGATCAGATCTTCTGCCACGTATTCATCCAGGTGGGTAAAGATCTTGCTGGATAAAAACTTATCCTTTGAAATGCCGCCTTTGGCATCGTACTGGAAACTTCCGTAATTGATGTCGTTGTCAATAAAATCCAGGATCAGACCGACTACACGCGGTTTGAACTCCTGAAAGTACACCTGTACACGAAAGCCCAGGTATGCGATCCACAAGCCGACCGGGATCAGCAGCAGCAGTGTTACGACCAGAATCTGTACGTACGATTGCACGATCAGCACACCGGTCAGCAGAAAAGCCGACAGGCTCAGCAGACGAACCAGCCGGCGCCGGCGCTGTTCGAGATTGAGCAGCTCCGGATGGATATTCTGGTTGTAAAAGATACGAAAATCGTGGTAGACGCGCACGGTGGAAGGTGTCAGCAGTATACCCCAATGGGGCAGGATGGTTGAACACAACCTGGGAAACAGGGACGCCGTTACACTCCGGACCGGAGGTTACTCCAGATCAATTCCTTTTTCCTGGGTGTATTTTTCAATATACTCGTCAATGACCTGAAGCACGATATCCTTCAGGTAGGCATGTTCTATACGGGCAATTGTTTTGAGTTGTTGGAGTTTTTCCCGGTTAATCGCAACGGTCAGGCGTTTTTTACCGCCGGCTTCGTCCGATTGGATTTCCCGCACATCGATCGTCTGCCGGATAAGAGAGTCCAGACCGCTCATTGGTGCACGGTACGACGGGCTGGCTTTACTTTTGGTGCTGGGGGTTGCGGCAGCAGGCGGTGCCTGCTCAGGCATTTCGGGCTCATCCAGAGCCTGGTGGAACAATTCATCCAGGTCATGCATGAAGTTTTTACTGCTGGCCTTGCGTTCCCGCACCGGTGTGTCGGACGCATGCCCCCAGGCATCGTCTTCAGCGGGCAGGTCCTTGAACAAGTCGTCCAGACCTTCGGAGAATTTCTTTTTACTCATGGGTTCAGACTTCTTGTTCGTGTTGGGGTGCCGGGGCCGAAATATCCAAAACCCGACCCAGGAATTCGCGACTCAGGCTTAGGTAGTCCTCTGCACCGGGTGATTTTGGGTTGTAGTCAAAAATGTCCTTGCGTTGGGCGGGGGCTTCAGCCAGGGCAATGTTATCGCGGATATAGGTGCCAAATACTTTGTCGCCGAAATATTTATGGATGATCTCCACCACATCGCGGTTGAGAACCCGGCGACTGTCGTACATCGTGGCGATCACACCGGCCATTTCCACCTGCTTGTTCAGGCGGAATTTGACCTTGTCGATCACCTGTTTGATTTTGGCCAGCCCTTGTACCGCCAGAAATTCTGTCTGCAGCGGGATCAAAACAAACCGGCTGCTGGTGAGGGCATTCAGTGTCAGCAACCCCAGAGAGGGTGGGCAGTCGATCAGGATGAAATCATAATCATCCTCTACCTGGCTGATCAGTTCGCGCAGAATAAATTCCCGGCCCGCCTCGTTGATCAGTTCCATTTCGGCGCCGGACAGGTCGAGCGACGAGGTGATCACATCCAGGTTGGGTTTGTGGGTGTACGGCACGAGTTCAGCTTCTCCGCGCATCGCTTCGTATATCGTGAACTTCTGCCGGGGAATGCCCAGGGAGATCGTCAGGTTGGCCTGCGGATCGAGGTCGATCAGCAAGATACGTTTGCCCAGCTCCACGAGGCCGGCACCTATATTGATAGCGCTGGTCGTTTTGCCAACACCACCCTTGTGGTTGAGAAGAGAAACAACTATACCCATATAAAACAAAAAAAGGTGTTCCCGACAGGCGGGAGCCTTCACTTCATGCTTTTCCGGCAACAAATGTACAATAAAATGTGTAATGAATAAACCCCGGTTTTACCTTCCGGTCAGAAACCCGACGTTTTGTGTTAGAAAATTGAAAAATCAAATATGTTTTACAACCGGCTGATTTGCAGGTTGAAAGAAACCGGCATTTAGAAAAATGCATTTTCAGGTGAAAAAAAACTTTGACATTTTTTGTTTTTAAAAACCATTTGTTTTAAGTTTGCACCATCAATGAACAAAACAGGGCGGTAAAATCCGGTTCGTGCCGGCAGGGATGCGCCGCCTTGTAATTGAAAAACACAGGCCTTATGATTAAAGAAGATCGCATTCAGTTAAATGACCGTTTCGTGCAAGCCTTCAAATTACTGGAAGAGCGCGGTGCCATTATTAAAAATGACCGGGGCGGTAAGGGTGTTGGCGATGTAGCAGAAAAAGTACTGGGGAATAAGGCCTACGGACACATTATCCGCGCATTCCTGAATCCCGACAGTAAGCGGGTCATTGACTACGGTCAGGCGCAATCCTTTTGCCGGGCCTTTGATATTAACGAAGCCTGGCTGCTTCATGGTATCGGCAATCCGTTTGGGTTTGAAGCCCCGGGTGAAGCCCTGTCTGGTGACAAGTTCTATTCGGCAGGAGAAGGAAACATCCTGTTTACCACTATCCGTGCCTTTGCCGGCAGCACCCTTGGAGCAGAAAGCACGGAAGACAACACCTATTTTTCCATTCCGGGAGTGGGTGGTACAGGTCTGGTGGCTTTTCAGATTGAAGGTAACTCTATGGAGCCAGTGATCAAACACGGCGATATCGTCGTGTGCCGGTCCATTGAAAACCTGAATGATATTCGCGATAATGAAATATACGCCGTCCGAAGCACGGGTAATGTTTGGGTGAAATATGTGCAGAAGATCTACAACAACAGGGGCCGCGTAGTTCGCTTTAAACTCATTTCTGCCAATTACTTCGATCACGATCCGTTCGAAGAAGATGTAAACGAAACCACCCGACTCTATAAGGTGGTCCGTAAGATCAGCAACGTGTAACAAAGGCCGGTGTGGGGGAGTGCTTGTGGTTCGGTGCGGTGAGAGTGTCCCGGTGGACGCTATCCCATGAACTCGTCATACTTTCCTGGTCCCGGCCTCTAAGATATCCTGCTGTTTATTGTTTTCGGAGCCTCCCGATGTAATTCATCGGCGGGGCTTTTTCTTTTTTGCCAGTGGGATGCTGCAAATGCGGGGGTGTTAGCCGATTTGTTCCGCGATCTCTTCCCACCAGATAGCCGAGGGCACTGGCGCCTGTATCAGGACCGGCTCCCGGCGAACGGGGTGCTCCAGTTCTAGTGACCAGCTGTGCAACCCGATCGAAGCATCAGACAAGGGCTCCGGAGCGCCATATTTAAGGTCGCCCGCAATCGGGCAGCCTATAGCGCCCAACTGTGCACGGATCTGGTGTGGCCTGCCGGTATGCGGCTCCACCCGAAGGAGAAAGTACGGCCCTGCCGGTCCCAATAGCTGATAACTCAAAAATGCTTTTTTCGCATCTTCCTCCGGTTTAGACAAGGCCTGGACAATGTTCCTTTTTTCGTCCTTCCGGATAAAATGCCGGAGTTCTCCGGCTGATGCTTTTGGCGCGTGCAACACCAGGGCCAGGTATGTTTTGCGGACTTCCCGTTCGCGGAACATACGGGTAAGCCGTCCCAGAGCCTTGTCAGTCCGGGCAAATAAAACGACACCACTCACCGGCCGGTCGATACGATGCACCGGGTGCAGAAAAACAGCCCCCGGTTTCGAATATTTTTCCTTGAGGTAGGTCTTGCCCCAATCTGTAAGGGTGGGGTCACCAGTGCGGTCGCCCTGAACCAACCATCCGGCCGGCTTGTTTAGCGCCAGCAGATGGTTGTCTTCAAATAGAATGGAATCGTTCGTCATGTTTTACCGGCCTTAACAGGCCTCCGCTTCAGACACAATTTACGTATCTGTGCCCAAAGATAGCCAGGGTTTGATGACGCGATCACCGAATTGGTCGTAAATATGCAGCCTGTACGGCTTTTGGATATCCAGGCACCTGCACCAAAGGTATCAACAGTTGATCCGGAAGTGATAACAATAACAACGCGAAATGGCAAAACTCACACTTGGCTATTCCCCCTGCCCAAATGATACATTTATATTTGATGCGATGGTACACGGTAAGATCGATACCGAGGGCCTGGACTTCGATCTGGTACTGGATGACGTAGAAGCGCTCAACCGCCGGGCATTTGCTGGGGATATCGATATAACCAAGCTGAGCTACCATGCCTTTGCTTACCTCACCGATCAGTATAACCTGCTGGATGCCGGTAGCGCCCTTGGGAACAACTGCGGTCCTTTGCTTATTGCGCGCACACCACTTACTGAGGCGGAGATCCTGCAGGGGCCGATCGCTATTCCGGGAAGCATGACCACCGCAAACTTTTTGCTGGGACTGGCTTACCCGGAGGCAAAGAATAAGGGCGAATACCTGTTCTCTGAAATCGAGGACGCCGTGCAATCCGGTGCGGTGGTGGCAGGCCTGATCATCCATGAGAACCGCTTTACCTACCAGCAAAAAGGCCTGGTGCGCCTCCTGGATCTTGGAGAGTACTGGGAGTCGACCACCGGGTTGCCCATTCCCCTGGGTGGAATAGTGGTCCGAAAAGACCTGCCTGTAGCGTTACAACAAACGGTCAATCGCGTGTTGCGCCGTAGCGTGGAGTACGCGTTCGCGCATCCGGAGGACGTTATGCCGTATATCCGTCAGCATGCCCAGGCAATGGAGGATGCAGTGATGCAGGCACATATCGACCTATATGTAACCCGGTACACAGTGGACCTGGGTGCCGCCGGCAGGGAGGCTGTCCGGCAAATGTTCCGGATCGCCCGGGATAAAGGAATCATCCCGGACTACAATGAAAGTTTTTTTATAAATTAAGGAAAAATATCATTTCTGGCACAGTTTTGGAAATTACCTAATATGTGTGTAAGTATTGTTTAGAATTGAAAAAATTCGGAGCGCGTGAAACGTCACGCGCTTTTTTTATGCCCAGTCGGCAAGTCTTGATCAGCGAATAACCGGATAAAAACTCCTGCCTGAACATTCAACACTCCTTTCTATCTTTGCCGGGCTTTTAGAAAATTCAAAGGCTTTACATTTATCAAAACAATAGCGGAACTATGATTATTGGCGTACCAAAAGAAATCAAGACAAATGAAAACCGCGTTGCGCTCACTCCTGCAGGCGCATTTGAACTGACCAAACGCGGACACCAGGTATATGTGGAGGCAACTGCCGGGGTAGGTAGTGGCTTTGAAGATGCAGATTATGTTGGTGCAGGAGCCAAGATACTGCAAACAGCGGATGAGGTCTGGGAAATTGCCGAGATGATCATGAAGGTAAAAGAGCCGATCGAGGTGGAATATGGCCGTTGCCGGCCCAACCAGCTGGTCTTTACCTATTTTCACTTTGCTTCCAGCGAGCCCCTGACACATGCCATGATCAAGAGCCGCTCGGTTTGTCTTGCCTATGAAACCGTTGAAACTCCCGATCGGCAGCTACCGTTGTTGATCCCGATGTCTGAAGTTGCCGGCCGGATGGCCATCCAGGAAGGTGCTAAATACCTGGAAAAGCCTGTAAAAGGCCGCGGCGTACTTCTGGGTGGCGTGCCGGGTGTAGAGCCGGGCAAAGTGCTGGTCCTGGGCGGTGGTATCGTAGGTACCCAGGCTGCTAAAATGGCTGCCGGACTGGGCGCACAGGTGACGATCCTCGACGTGAACCTCAACCGGCTGCGCCAATTGAGCGATATCATGCCGGCCAATGTGACTACGCTCTTCTCCAATGAATATACCATCCGACGGCTGGTACAGACACATGATCTTATTGTGGGTGCCGTTCTGATACCAGGGGCAAAAGCGCCCAAACTGATCACCCGCGATATGCTTAAACTGATGCGTCCGGGTACCGTTATTGTCGACGTGGCGGTCGACCAGGGAGGGTGTTTTGAAACGACGAAACCTACCACGCACGACAATCCCATTTATATTATCGAAGACGTGGTACACTATTGTGTTGCCAATATGCCGGGAGCTGTTCCGTTTACTTCAACGGTAGCACTAACCAATGCCACGCTGCCGTATGCCATCCAGCTGGCCAATAAGGGATGGGAAAAAGCCTGCCTGGAAAACCGTGAACTCAAACTTGGCCTCAACATTGTAAAAGGCCGGGTAGTATATAAAGGTGTTGCCGAGGCTTTTGATCTTCCGTACACAGAGTTGCACGAATCGGTGGACTAAAGTCAAAACCTGAAACACAGGAATACCCAAACGGGCAGCACGTCGATGATCAAGGCGGCTGCCCGTTTGGCATTTAAAAACATCGGATCGCGGATTTTGCCCGGGTGTAGATGAACGAATAGTTATGTACCGCTGTTCCATTGCCAGATTGATTCTTCTCATTTTTCATACTCCCCCGATTTCAACATGAACCGTCTGCAATACGAAACATCCCCTTACCTCCTCCAGCACGCTAATAACCCGGTGGACTGGTATGCCTGGAAACCGGAAGCCTTCGAACGGGCACAGGCTGAAAACAAACCCATCCTGGTCAGTATCGGTTATTCCACCTGTCATTGGTGCCATGTGATGGAACGGGAGTCTTTTGAAAATCCGGACATCGCAGCCTTTATGAACGATTACTTCATAAATATAAAGGTAGACCGGGAGGAACGTCCGGATGTCGATGCGATCTACATGGATGCCTGCCAGATCATGACAGGCGGTGGTGGCTGGCCGCTCAATTGTTTCCTGACCCCCGAGGGCAAACCTTTTTTTGCGGGCACCTATTACCCACCACGTCCGATGCATAACCGGCCGTCCTGGTTACAGTTGTTACAACATATGTCCAATATCTGGGAGACCAAGCGCAAGACGGCCTACGAGCAGGCAGACCGGA
Organism: Bacteroidota bacterium; assembly: GCA_006226345.1. GTDB lineage: Bacteria > Bacteroidota > Bacteroidia > Chitinophagales > Saprospiraceae > M3007. The sequence goes on from SBHD01000356.1 coordinate 29,169, forward strand.
TCATGGAATACATTCAGCGGAACGACCGGGTATTTCTGGAAAAACCGGATGCAGCAATCAGTCCGGATACTGCATCTGTGTTTACACCGGCTTTGCTGGAGCAGATCATGGACAAAATGCGGGATCAATTTGACCGGACAGCAGGAGGGTTTGGCGGTGCGCCAAAATTTCCGGCCACCATGGGTATACAGTATTTGCTGAACCACTTTTGGTATACCGGCAACAGTGAAGCACTGGAGCATGCCCTGTTCTCATTGGATAAAATGATCATGGGCGGAATCTACGATCAGTTGGGTGGTGGTTTTGCCCGCTACGCAACGGACCGGGAGTGGTTGGTGCCACACTTTGAGAAAATGCTGTACGACAATGCTCTGCTGGTCGGTGTGCTGGCTGACGCGCTCAAACTGGTGCAGGACAGTATACGGGTGGCGCCACGTCCCGCTTTAAAAGCCCGTGTCGACCTGTACCGGGACACCATTGCAGAGTCGCTGGAATACATTGACCGGGAAATGACTCATCCGGAAGGCGGCTTTTTTGCTGCGCAGGATGCCGACTCGGAGGGCGTAGAGGGTAAGTTTTATGTGTGGACCAAATCGGAAATTGATCAGCTGCTTGGGGAGGATGCGGCACTATTTTGCTCCTTTTACGGAGTGACGGAGGCTGGGAACTGGGAGGGCGTTAATATATTATGGCGTCCGGAAAGTTTTGAAGCATTTGCAGCAGCTCATGGCCTAGAGGTGAATGCGCTCCGGCAAACGCTGGCCGCCTGCCGGCAAACGCTGTTTGAGGTCAGGGCGGGCCGGATCCCGCCGGGCCGGGATGATAAGGTGATCCTGGGTTGGAATGCGCTCATGTGTTCGGCATATGCACAGGCATTTACGGCGTTAGGTAAGGAAACCTACCGCGAAAAAGCAGTTCGCAACATAGAGTTTATCCTCGAACACATGGTACTGGAAACGGATGGACGTTTGTCCCATACCTGGAAAGACGGGAGGGCCCAATACATGGCAGTACTGGATGATTATGCATTCCTGATTGCCGCTCTTCTGGATATTTGGCAAATAACGTTCAATTCGAAGTTTTTAACGTTGGCGGCGAAATACACGGAGCAGGTTTTCAGTTATTTTCACGACACCGAATCCGGGCTGTTTTTCTTTACTGCTTCAGATCAGACGGATGTGATCATTCGAAAGAAAGATTTATACGACAGTGCCACGCCTTCCGGCAACAGTACTATGGCACATGTGCTGCAGCGTCTCGGAATTCTGCTTGATCGGCAGGATTGGCGCGAACAAGCGGTACGGATGTTGCAAGGCATGCAGGCAACGATAGCACAGTATCCGTTGTCTTTTGAACGTTGGGCTACTGCGCTGATGAATGAGGTTCACCCGGCACTGGAGATTGCGGTATTGGGTGGGAATGCCCTGGACAAAGCCCTGGATGTACAACGGCGCTTTCTTCCCAACAAGGTGGTGGCGGCCGGTACTGAACCGTCGGCAGATAATCCGCTGCTGGCACATAAACCTGCCAGTGCCGACGCGTTGATCTATTTGTGTCGGGAATACGCTTGTCAGAAACCGGTACAATCGCTTGCTGATTTTGACCAACTGATACGCGCAGCTGTATAACCGGGACTGGTTCGTTCAGGCAAAATGCCTGGAACAGTCCGTTTTGTAACCAAGTTTGTGTTGAATTAAACCATCCATATGCAAAGACTTTTTACGCTTCTGACCCTGGTGTGCGGAATGGTGGTGGGCTTGCAGGCGCAACAGGCGCCGCAGTACAGCATGTACCTGCTCAATCCATATGCGTACAACCCGGCCTATGCTGGCATGGGAAATTCACTGGTAGCCACCGGTGTGTACAGGCAGCAGTGGTCCAGCTTGCGCGGAGCGCCCGAAAGCCAGCATTTAAATATGCACCTGCCATTATACATGATCAGTAGTGGCGTGGGCCTGAAAGCCGAAAACGATATTATAGGTGCACACCGAACCACACAGGCTATGCTGACCTATAGCCTGCACCGGGAATTTGGCCGGAATGCA
>SBHD01000240.1 GCA_006226345.1 Bacteroidota bacterium
AACCATCCAACCATCCAACCATCCAACCATCCAACCATCCAACCATCCAACCATCCAACCATCCAACCATCCAACCATCCAACCATCCAACCATCAACTCATGCACGATAAAGGAATTCCTACCGTTGATCTTTCCCAGTTTGTACAAGGCAATGCAGCAGCACGCGAGGCGTTTGTAGAGGCATTGGGCAAGGCTTTTCACGAAGTTGGCTTTGTTGCCGTCGTTAACCACGGTATCCCGAAGGAACTGGTAGATGGTTTTTACGCGGCTTCCAAGGCATTTTTTGCCCTTCCGGAGGAAATAAAAAAGCAATATGAAATTGCAGGTTTGGCCGGGCAACGCGGGTATACGTCCTTTGGACGCGAGCACGCCAAGCAATCGCAGGTGGCCGACCTTAAAGAGTTTTTTCAGATCGGGCAGGAGGTAGCGACTGATCATCCGCTTAAGGACCAGTATCCGGATAATGTTTTCGTGGCTGAAACTCCGGAGTTCACCCGCCTGGGCAGGGAACTCTATCAAGCATTTGAAAAGGCGGGTGGACAATTGCTGTCGGCCATTGCCATTCACCTGAACCTGCCGGAAAACTATTTTGACCAGTATATCACGCAGGGCAATTCGATCCTGCGCTCCATATATTACCCCCCGATCACCCGGGAGCCGGATACGGCTATCCGGGCCGAACAACACGAAGATATCAACCTGATCACCCTGTTGGTGGGCGCGAGTGCAGGCGGTCTTCAACTACTCAATTCCCAAAATGAGTGGATGCCTATTCTGCCGGAGGCCGATGAGATCGTGATCAATGTAGGTGATATGTTGCAACGGCTCACGAACAACTACCTGAAAAGCACCACGCACCGGGTGGTCAATCCGCCCCGTTCGGAATGGAGTCTGCCACGTCTGAGCATCCCGTTTTTTCTGCATCCGGTGAGCGACATGCGGCTTGACTGCCTGACATCCTGTGTAACGGCCGAAAACCCGTTGCACTACGAGCCGATCTCTGCCGGTGAATACCTGGACGAGCGGCTGCGGGAGATCGGTTTAAAGAAATAAGGACCCGGGCATTTTATCCTTTTTTGGTACTTATCCGTAAAAAGGTAACGCCGGGTCGTGTCATTCCACGCCCGGCGCCAAACCAAACCCTTACTGTGTTTATTCGCTTGGGTGCTACTTCACGGGTAAAACATACTACTTGCTATATGCTTTCCTGTACTGACGTAATTTGGGGTCCGGAGGTTGGGGTAGCAGCTTAATTATTTAGCAGGTTATTGGAAATATACTTTCAAGGCCTTCAGGAAGAACTCTTTCTGACCGGCAGAAACGGTAAGCATCACGCCATTCTGCAGCACGACATGGCCGCCCTTTCCCCGTACATATTTTTTGATATGGCGCAGGTGGATCGCATGCGAACGGTGTATCCGCACAAAAGCGGTTTCCGGAAGCAGTTGTTCGACCTCCCGCAGGGTTTTGCAAACCAGGATCTGACGGTCATCCAGAAAGTGCAGCACCGTATAGTTCCCGCTGGCTTCGAGGTAGGCAATGTGTTTGATCTTTTCAAAACACATGCCTTCCATCGTTGGCAGAACGATCTTGCCGGCTTTGGCCCGGCGCGGTGCAGGCTCAGGAGCAGAAAACGGGCGGTGGACCATCGGAATCGAACGGGAACTCCTGATCTGTTCGGAAGATTCAGCAGCAGTCGGATACGGAACAGCATTCATCATAGCAGAGCAATTTTTTCGGTGTATTGGCTATAGGCAGATGTGTACACCATACGAACAACCAACGATCACCACAAAAGTACCGGGGGGGATTGGGGGCACCAATCCAAGTTTGCGGCAAAAGTCAGGTTTCTGAAAAGCGAATTGCTTTTGGTGATATGATCAAAAACTGACAAATTTGTCGGTACACCGACCCCTGTGTTTGTCTATTCCGTTCACCGGCACCTTGCCATGGCTAAAACGCCTTCTGATAAATTATACCGCCTGATCTGCGGGCTGACGCCGGCGGAAAAGCGCTATTTCCGGCTGTTTGTCCGGGGCAAACCCGACCGCGACAGCAAGTACCTGCAGCTGTTTGAGGCCATGGAGCGGATGCCTGTGTTTGACGACGAAGCACTCCGGCAAATGATCTACGACAACCAGCCGGTGGAAAGCCGTAAATACTCCGAACTGAAGGCCTACCTGTACGACCTGTTGCTGAAAAGCCTGCAGGCGTATGACGAGCAACAATCGGTGGCCTACCGACTTGGCCATCAGTTACAGAGCGTGTCTGTGCTGTTCAAACGCGGTCATTACGATGCTTGCCAGGACCTGCTGCAAAAAGCGGCAAAAATGGCCCGGCAGTATGAATATTTTACCCAGTTACTCGAGGTCCTCCGCTGGGAAAAACACCTGGCTTATACCCGCATGGATGTCGATTTTCTGCACAAACAGTTCGACCAGCTGCAGTACACCGAAGCCCGTACTATGGATCAGTTGCAGAACCTGGCAGATTACCGGAAGTTGTTTTTCCAGGTATACACCACTATTAAACGCGAGGCACAGCACCGGGGCGAGCAGCGCATGGCCAGGCTTCAGGATTTGGTTCGCCACCCCTTGCTCAGCGATCCGGACCAGGCGCTTTCGCACAGGGCCCGGGTGCTTTACTACCGTACCCTGAATCTTTATCATTATGCGGCACTGGAATACGATGCGTTTTATGAAACCGGGAAAAAGATGATCGGTCTGCTGGAGTCGCAGCCACATTTCCTGAAAGAGAGCCTGGCCGATTACATTGCTGCACTGAGCAACTACATCCTGTCCTGTGGTCTTCTCGAGCGCTATGGCGAAGTGCGTGAGACGCTGGATAAGTTGCGGAAACTGAAGCCGTTAACGGAAGATGACCACCGGAAGATCCACCGGCAGTATTATACCAATAAATTTGTCTTGTGCATTTTTACCGGTGCATTTGAAGAGGCCCGGAAGGAAATGGATCGCTGTCAGTCAGAGGCCGGGCAGTTTGACCCGCACGACTATGAGACCGCGAGTTTTTACTTCCAGTATTGCAGCATTTGTTTCGGATGCGGCGACTTTGCCGGTGCACTGGATTACCTCAACGACTGGCTTAACCAACCCCGTACCGTCGAACGGGAAGACCTTCAGAGCCTGGCGCGTATGCTTTCGCTGATCCTTCATTTTGAAATGGGCAATACTGTTTTGCTGGAATCCCTGTTGCGTTCGGCTACGCGGTTTATGCAAAAGAAAAACCGCCTCTACGATCTCGAGCGGCGGTTTTTCCAGTTCATGTCCGAACTGATGCGCGCACCTTCCAGGCAGGACCAACAACTGGCATTTCACAAAATGCAAGACGACCTGCGCCACTTGTCCTCGCTGCCCGGTGCCCAGGTCCTTTTACAGACCTTTGATCTGGAGGCCTGGCTGACTGCCAAGATCTCCGGTATCAGTTTTGCGGAGGCTGTACGGGCGAAGTGGCAAAGCCACCAACAGACGATGCGGAATGATTCGCACGAGGAGTAATGTGTAAATTACGCTTTACGTGCACCAGGCCGGGTGATGAAGTCTGCTTCATCCGAGCGGGTATCGACGGAAGTCCACCGGGTACGGTATGTGTACCGGCGTCCGCGGATCAGGTAATAGCCGCCTTTAACATGGTGCATGCGCTCATTGTCAAGCGTAGTTACAAAGCTGTTAACTTTGATTTCCGACAGTGTGAGTTTAGGTTTTGCCATACGATGCGGAGGTTTGCGTGAACAAGAACAAGGTACTAAGGGGCTTATAAAGATAACCGAAAGATAATTACCCTGACAAGAGGGTTGCTTACCAAGTTTTTGGAAAAGTCAGGTTTTAGAGAAGGAAAATTTGGGTCGATGCTTCGGCTATAACAAGCCAAAAACCAATTCCGGCTCAAAGCCCGCCCGAATCAGGGCAGTGGCTGCTTTCGTCCGGCCTTGGTGCGTAGGGGCGTTTTGCTGCAGTTTTTTCTCCAGCAATTCCCGTAGCACCTGCAGGTATTGGTGTTCATCTATGGCATCGAGTGCCTGACGGACGTAGTGCGGGGCAATTGCCCGGCGCTGGAGTTCGACGCGGATCCGTACACGCCCCCAGCGGTTGACGCGAAACTTGCCACCGGCGAATGCCAGGGCAAACCGTTCTTCGCTGATATATCCGTCCCCCTCCAGTACCTGGTATATCTGTTCTGCCGTTTCGCCTTCGATACCGAGTTCCGTCATTTTACGGTGTACCTCCTGCGGACACCGCTCGCGGTAGGCACAGAAATGCTCCATTTTGGCGAGTGCTTCGTCAGGGGTAAGTGCTTTTTCCGGGTTGGTGCTGTTTGGGTTGCGCGGCATATCGGTATGATTATTGAATCTGTCAGGCGACGAGTTTGCAGGCAAAAGTACCATCCCTGGCGGGGTAAGTGGTACTGCCCGATTGTTTTAACAAAAGCCTAATGTTTCAGGTAGTGCGAAAATAGTTGAAACTATATGTAAAAAAAACCGCACCTTTGCGGCCCGTAAGTGCAGGGGCCTTTCATATAAAAAGCAAAACAGGCTTTCCCCGCACGTGGCTCACCGTCCGAGAAGAACCCCAGAACGGTTTTATTTATTTGACGAAACATTTAATGACAGCTTTTCAAGATCTGGGCATCGATGATGCCCTGCTGCAAGGTATCGCAGCCGTAGGCTTCGAAACGCCTACTCCCGTGCAGGAACTCGTAATTCCGGTTGCCCTGCAATCCGATGATGATTTTATTGCGCTTGCACAAACGGGCACCGGCAAAACGGCGGCCTTCGGGTTACCGTTGCTGCAGCGTATTAACCCGAAAGAAAAACATGTACAGGCGCTGGTGCTGTGCCCTACCCGCGAGCTTTGTGTACAGGTCGCCAATGACCTGGCCAGCTACTCGCAGTTTGCGCATCAGTATAAAGTTGTTGCCGTTTACGGCGGCGCCAGTATAGAAGGGCAGATCCGCCAGATCAAAGCCGGCGCACAGATCATTGTCGCCACCCCCGGCCGTCTGGTCGACTTGCTGGTACGCCAGGTGGTACACCTGGAAAAAACCGATCGTATCGTATTGGATGAAGCCGATGAGATGCTCAATATGGGCTTCAAAGAAGCGGTGGACATTATCCTGGAAGCAGTGGAGAACCGCAAGGCGATCTGGCTGTTTTCCGCTACCATGCCTAAAGAGGTGCGGGCGATCGCAGCGACGTATATGCGCCATCCGCAGGAACTCAGTGTCGGTCAGCGCAACCAGACCAATGAAAATATTGAGCACTTCTACTATCTCTGCCGCCCGTCAGATCGCTTTGCGACGCTGAAGCGGATCGTGGATGCTACGCCCGGGATCTATGGCCTGGTCTTCTGCCGTACCCGTGCCGAAACCAAGGAGATCGCCGAGCAAATGATCCGCGATGGCTACAATGCCGATGCATTGCACGGCGATCTGGCCCAGCCTGACCGCGACCGGGTGATGAAGCGCTTTCGTGAGCGTAACCTTCAGTTGCTGATCGCTACGGATGTGGCTGCCCGGGGCATCGATGTGACCGATATTTCACATGTGATCAACTATGGCCTGCCCGACGAGGTCGAAGTGTACACCCACCGCAGTGGCCGTACGGGCCGTGCTGGCCGCAAGGGCGTTTCCCTCACGATCGTGACACCCAAGTTTGAAGAGAAGATCCGGCAGATCGAACGCTTTACAAAATCGACCTTTACCCGCAAATCCATTCCTACTGGGTTTGAGGTGTGTGAAAACCAGCTGTTCCACATCATTCGCAATATCCACGACCAGGAGGTGCAGCATGCAGAAATAGAGCCCTTCCTGCCGCGTATTTACGAGGCGCTGAAAGATCTGTCGAAGGAAGAACTGATCAAGCGCTTTGCCAGTGTGGAATTCAACCGTTTTCTGGCATATTACCAGAATGCCGGCGATATCAATATTAAAAGCCGGGACAAAAACGGTAAAGCACCGCGTACAAGTAGCGCCAATGGTGCTGCCAACGGCTCTATGGAGCGCCTTTTTGTCAATATCGGCCTCATGGACGGCATCAACAAAAAGGATTTTCTGCAACTGCTTACAAAGGAGTTCCGCGTGCCGAAACCGGCGATCGGCGGCATCGACATTAAAAAGTCGTACATGCATTTCGATATCGATCCGGGCTTTTCGCGCAAAGTGCGACAGGGGCTGGAGTCGTTCAACGTCAATGGCCGCCGGGTGAAGGTAAAGAACGCCGAGCCACGGGAAATAGCACCCAAGAAAGAAAAAAAGCCGGGCAAGAAGAAGAAGGTGTAACCTTTCAGGTGCAAAAAAACCGGAGCAGCCGACGGGCTGCTCCGGTTTTTTTGCACCTGAAAGGTTCAGGCTATCGCATTGACTCCTCCACCAGCAAAGCAAAAAACTCCCCCAACTCCCAGCCGTGTGCACGTGCCTGCTGTGGTACGATGCTTGCCGGCGAAATGCCGGGTATGGAATTGCCTTCCAGCAGATAGAAAGTATCTCCCTGCAGAATGTAATCGAACCGCACCACGCCCCGGCAGTTGAGGACTTCATACAGCATGCGCGTGCGTTCGCGGCACTGTTGTTCGAGTTCCGGCGACAGGTTGGCCGGCGTGATCTCCTTTGATTTTCCTTCGTATTTGGCTGCAAAATCAAAATATTCGGTTTCCGGAATGATCTCGGTGACCGGCATGGCGATGATCTCGCCGTTGACCCGCAGCGCGCCGTTGGCAAATTCGCGGCCGGGCATAAATGCCTCTACCAGCGCCTCTTTGTCGTAGGGCCAGACGGCTTCGATAGCCGGAAGTAATGCGTCTGCCGTTTTCACTTTTGTCACCCCGAAACTGGAGCCGTGCGTATTTGGCTTCACGAACAGCGGAAGCCCCATTTCCAGCAGCCGGTCCGTATCGACCGGCTCGCCGCGGCGTAGGAGTACTGAAGGGGCCAGGGGGACTTCCAGGGGAGCCAGCACGGTTTTCGTGTGATACTTGTTCATGGTCAGGCCGCTCACATAGCCATTACAACAGGTATAGGGCAGTCCGATCATGTCGAAGTACCCCTGCATTTTGCCGTCTTCCAGCGGACTGCCGTGCAGGGCGGCAAAAGCGCAATCAAACCGGATGGTTTCGCCATTCAGGCGTAACGAGAAATCGTTTTTATCGATCAGGGCGCCGGATTCCCGCTCCCGCCAATCGCCGCCCTGAATATCGATCTGGAAGCTGCGGTACCGGTCTTTGGGCAGGTGCTCTTGTACCACCTGTCCGCTTTGCAGGGAAATGACCCGTTCGGCCGAGTCGCCGCCGGTAAGGATCGCGATGTTTTTCATGGTAGTCGGATGGTTGATGATTTGCTTTTTTCCAGTAGCGGCGAAGGAAGGCGCTGTTCGGCAGGTTGACTGAATACCCGTACGAAAGTACAATGGGAATGCGCAATATGCAACAGGATGCGTCCCGGTTTTTCTTAGCTGGGGCCTCCCGGGAACGGGAGGCCCCAGCTAAGAAAAACCGTAGTTGAAGTTTGAAAAGTTTTCGATGCTTTACGCATCGAAGCTCACCACAACCTTTTTGCTCTTTGGGTGCGACTGGCAGGTCAGTACATAGCCGGCCTCGATCTCATCGGGCTCCAGGCCGTAGCACAGCTCCATCTCCACTTCACCCTCCAGTATTTTGGCCTTGCAGGTACTGCAAACCCCTCCCTTGCAGGAGAAGGGCAGATCGGCGCCGGCACGCATGGCTGCGTCAAGCACGGTACTGCCGTCGGAGGTGAGTTGAAAATCGAATTGCATGCCATCCTGGATCACGGTAATGGAGGCATCAAAGGCATCTTTGGCGGCAGCCGTGGCCATCGGGTCGAACTGTTTAGGCGAACCGGGAGTGGTAAAAAGTTCAAAATGGACCTTTTTAGCGTCTACACCCTGTGTTTCCAGGGTTTCCCGGACTTCTGTGATCATTGTTTCCGGGCCGCAAAGGAAGAAGGCGTCCACTTCTTCCGGCCGGAAGAGCAGTTGGCAGTACGCCCGGCATTTTTCGCCATTCAAGCGACCGAAAAACAGGTCGCTGCCCAGTGATTCGCGGCTGAGCACATGGTGCACGACCAGCCGGTCGGGATAGCGGTTTTTCAGTGTTTCGAGCTGTTCGTGGAAAATGATATGGTCAAAGCCGCGGTTGCCATAAAAGAGCATGAACCGGCTTTCTGGCTCCTGGTGCAGTACGCTTTTCAGGATCGACATGACCGGCGTGATACCGCTGCCGGCCGCAAAGGCTACATACAGTTTTTGATTTTCCGGGCTCAATTCGGTGAAAAACCGGCCTTGTGGCGGCATCACGCGCAGTTCGTCGCCGGTTTGTAATTGTTCGTTCGCAAACGTACTGAACACGCCACCCGGTACTTTTTTGATCGCCACGCGCAGGTCGCTTTCATGCGGGGCCGTGCAGATCGAGTAGGAACGGCGCTGGTCGTTGCCGTCAATCACAGTGCGCAGGGTCAGGTATTGTCCTTGTGTAAAGGCAAACAATTCCTGCAGGTCTTCCGGCACCTCAAACGCAACGGAAACGGTATCGGCTGTTTCGCGCCGGATATCACTAATACGGAGGTTATAAAACTTGGTCTTGGCTGACATGATCCTTTTGCTATTGGATATTGGTTGTAGGCTGTTGGTGGCGCAAGTTAGGTAGTCTGATACTAAAAAAGGTGAAGACACGAGCCGCGCTCATGCCTTCACCTTTAAACAACCAACAGCAAATGGCCAACGGCCATCGGCAGTTTAAGACAGGCCGTTGACGAATTTCATCAGGCCGCTTTTCAGGTTGGCAGCCTTGTTGCGGTGAATATTGCCGCGCTTGGCCAGTTTGTCGATCATGCTGACCACTTTAGGCAGAAAGTCGGCAGCTTCTTTTTTGCTTTTCAGATCGCGCAGGTTCTTGATCGCGGTACGTGCAGACTTCTTGTAGTAGCGGTTCTGCAAACGACGCTTCGAGTTTTGGCGAATGCGCTTTAGTGCTGAACGGTGATGTGCCATATTAATTCAAAAATCATTAATTCGTTTACGGGAATCAGCCCCTTAAATCCGGCCCCCTCTTTTTTAGGGCGGGCAAAGGTATTGGTTTTTGCCGAAAAAATAATATTTGGGTGAAAAAAAATTGCAGACCGGTATTGGTTCCAAATCCATCCAAAAACCCCTAATTTTGCCAGGTTTAGCCACTAAATGCTTGATTTCGAGCATTGTCGATGTGGCTTCAAACAATCGGAAGCAAATTCCGTTTTTAATTCCCGAGCCAGAGTCAATTTAAAATACAGCAGCAGATACTTTAGGCGATAATTGTTCTGTTTTTGCCGCAGCAATCCAGCCAGAAAATATCTGCTGCTTCGGATCATACCATACATACAAGAATGAAAGATATTTCGGCCGTATTCAACGCACACCCACAGTACATCGAATCCCTGTATCAATCCTGGCTGAAAGACCCCGAATCGGTAGAGTCCGATTGGGCTGTTTTTTTCAAAGGATTTGACTTTGCTCTTTCCTCAGCCAATGGCAATGGAGCTGCCACGACTGCCACCGCCACCGACTTTGGCCGTGAATTTGCCGTTATGGCACTGATCCACGGCTACCGCAACCGTGGGCACATGCTCTCGGACACCAATCCGGTCAAGGAACGTAAAGACCGCCACCCCAAACTTGCGCTCAGTGATTATGGACTGAGCGACGCCGATCTGGACAAGTCGTTTGCCGCTGGCGCAGAGGTCGGTATGCCGAATGCTCCGCTGCGCGATATCATAGCACACCTGAAAAAAATCTATTGTGGTAAGATCGGGTTCGAGACAACCCATATTTATGACAAAGACCGTTTGTACTGGCTGCGGAAGCGGGTAGAACAGCGCGATCTTTCGGATGATTTCGGGTTCCCGGTCGAGAAAAAGCAGCGTATCCTGGAAAAGCTCAACGGCTCGGTCGTATTCGAACAATTTCTGCATACCAAGTTTGTAGGGCAGAAGCGCTTTTCCCTGGAAGGCGGGGAGGCAACAATTCCGGCTTTGGATGCGATTATTACGGCCGCTTCGGAATCGGAGATCCCGGTGGAAGAGATCGTGATCGGTATGGCACACCGCGGCAGGTTGAATGTATTGGCTAATATCCTGGGCAAAACATATGAGCAGATCTTCAGCGAGTTCGAGAGCAAAACGATCCCTGATCTGAGTTTTGGCGATGGCGATGTGAAGTACCACCTGGGCTTCTCCTCGCAGGTCAAGACCCTGCACGGAAAAGAGGTTTACCTGAAACTGCTGCCCAATCCTTCCCACCTGGAAGCCGTTGATCCGGTGGTATTGGGGTTTGCCCGTGCCAAAGCCGATGCCCTGTACAGCTCGGAATACGACCATATATTGCCTATCCTGATCCACGGCGATGCTGCCCTGGCCGGACAGGGCATTGTATACGAGATCACGCAAATGAGTCAGTTGCCGGGATACTACACCGGCGGCACGATCCATTTTGTGATCAACAACCAGATCGGGTTCACCACCGGCTGGGATGAGGGCCGTTCCAGCACCTATTGTACACAGGTAGCCGAAGTGGTGCAGGCGCCGGTATTCCACGTCAATGGTGATGACCCGGAAGCCGTAGTTTTTGCCGTCGAACTGGCAACTGCCTACCGGCAGGAGTTCAACTCGGACGTCTATATCGATATGGTATGCTACCGCCGGTACGGGCACAACGAGAGCGACGAACCGCGTTTTACCCAGCCCGACCTGTATGAAACCATAGCCAAGCACCCCAACCCGCGGGAGGTATACAACGATATGCTGATCAATCGCGGCGATGTCGATCAGCAAATGGCTAAAAACATGGAAAAGGCATTCCGTAGCGAATTGCAGGACCGCCTCGACAATGCCCGCCAGAATCCGTTGCCGTACGTGTATCAGGAAACGGAGCTTGCCTGGAAAGCCCTGACCTTTTCCAGAGAAGATGCCGACTTCCAGGAATCGCCCGAAACTGGTATCTCCCGGAAAGAAATTGATCTGTTGCTCAACCACCTGCTGAACCTGCCGGAGGACTTTCGTCCGCTGCCACAGATCACCAAACTGCTCCAGAACCAGCGCAAACTGGTGGAAGACGGGCAGATTGACTGGGCGTTGGGTGAGTTGCTGGCTTACGGCTCACTGTTGCTGGAAGGCAAAGATGTGCGTATGAGTGGCCAGGATGTTAAGCGTGGTACGTTCAGCCACCGGCATGCCTGCCCGGTCGATGCCGAATCGTATGAGCGGATCAACCGCCTGGATAAGATCGCTCAAAACCAGGGCCGTTTTCTGATCTACAACTCCCTGCTCTCCGAATATGCGGTGCTGGGGTTTGAGTATGGCTACGCTTACGCCAACCCGGATGCATTGGTGGTGTGGGAAGCCCAGTTTGGCGACTTTGCCAATGGCGCGTCCACGATCATCGATCAGTTTATCTTCGCTGCAGAGGCAAAATGGCGCCGCATGAACGGCCTGGTGATGCTCCTGCCGCACGGATATGAAGGACAGGGCCCCGAGCACTCCTCGGCCCGCCTGGAACGCTTCCTGCAGTTGTGCGCCTGGAATAATGTGACCATTGCCAACAGTACATCAGCCAGTAACTTTTTTCACCTCCTCCGCCGGCAACTGGCCCGGCCGTTCCGGAAGCCCCTGATCGTGATGTCGCCCAAATCCACCCTGCGTGCACCATACAACCTTGGGCTGATCAGCGAGATTGAGCATGGCACCCGCTTCCAGGAGTTGCTGGACGATCCGCAGGCAGATCCGAAAAAGGTCAAGCGCCTGCTCGTCTGCAGTGGCAAGGTATACTACGATCTGGCCAAACGCCGGGAGGAAGAAAAACGGCAGGATGTAGCAATTGTTCGCCTGGAACAGATCTACCCGTTCCCGAAAGTCCAGTTTGACGCATTGTTGAAAAAATATAATAACGCCAAGCTGTTCTGGGTGCAGGAAGAACCGGCCAATGCAGGTGCCTGGAGCTACCTGTTGCTGCATCATATGGAGTATGGCTGGACCCGGGTCAGCCGGCCGTTCACGGCAAGTCCGGCCACAGGTTATCCGAAAAAGCATGAAAAAGAACAACTGGACCTGATCAATCAGGCCTTTGCCGACTAAGGGCTGTTTGAGTTTAGCCCTCCGGTTTTGGCGTCTCAGTCAGATCTATAATTTCAGTTACAAATTCCAGAAGTCTAAATCAAACAGCCTCCGACACTTTGACCCGTACATCCGGTATTCTCTTCAGCCATTCCTACTTCTACCGCTTCGACCCGAAGCAGTGGAAGGCCGGTCAGCCGTACCCGCCCTATGGCACCTTGTACGCAGCTGCCCTGATGCGGGAATGCGGCTTTCCGGTAGCCTTGTTTGATACCAACCTGGCAGAGCAGGCTGAACAAATCCTGCCCACGCTGGAACAGCACAGACCCCGGTATCTTGTCCTGTACGACGACGGCTTTAACTACCTCACCAAAATGTGCCTGACCCGGATGCGGGAGGCTGCCTTCCGGATGGCTGCGTACGGGAAGGAACACGGCTGTACAGTGATCGTTTGCAGCAGCGACAGCACCGATCACTATGAAACTTATCTGCAGGAAGGTGCTGATTTTGTGCTCCTGGGAGAGGGGGAGATCACGCTGCGCGAGCTCATTCTTGCGCTGGAAGCCAACACCACGGACTTCTCGGACATTGCAGGACTGGCTTTTGGTACTCCGCCCCAACGTACCGCACCGCGGCCGGTACTGACCGATCTGGATAGCCTGCCCGACCCTGCCTGGGACCTGGTTGATATGGAGGCATACCGGAAGATCTGGATGGATCACCACGGCTACTTTTCCCTGAACCTGGCCACCACACGTGGTTGCCCGTACAAGTGTAACTGGTGCGCCAAGCCAATCTATGGGAATCGCTACAACAGCCGGAGCCCGCAGCGGGTGGCTGCCGAGATTGAAATGCTGATCGATCGGTATGGTGTGCGGTATTTCTGGATGGCCGATGATATTTTTGGTCTAAAACCCCGTTGGGCCCAGGAGTTTCGGGATATCGTGCAAGCCAAAAACCTGAAATTTGAGTATAAGATACAGAGCAGGGTAGACCTGCTGCTGAAAGAAGATACCATCAATGCCCTGGCTGCAAGTGGGCTGCGTCAGGTTTGGGTAGGTGCCGAAAGCGGTTCGCAGGAGATCCTGGATGCTATGGACAAGGGCACTAAAGTGGAAGAGATCCGGGAAGCAACCCGCCTGCTTAAGCAAAAAGGGGTGGAGGTGTGTTTTTTCTTGCAGTTCGGCTATCTCGGTGAGTCCAGGTCAGATATTGAAAAAACAATCCGGATGGTCGAGGAGCTCCTGCCGCATGACATTGGCATTTCCGTGAGTTATCCGCTTCCGGGAACCAAATTTTACGACAAGGTCAAGGACCTGCTGGGCACCAAGCAGAACTGGACGGACTCGGATGACCTGGCCATGATGTATCCGGCTACCTTTTCACCGGCTTTTTACCGCCGCTTGCACCGGCTGGTACACAAGCGGTTCAGGCTGCGGCAGGGTCTGGACCAATTCCGCCGCTTTTTTCGCTCCGGACAAATTCAGTTCCGCCGGGCTATCCTCACCTTTTATTATGCTCCGGCCGCCCTGATCGACACCTGGCGCCTGAAGCTGCTGGAGTGATTATTTTCTGGTCAAATCTGCCCGATATGGCACAATCCGGTTTTGATCCTGTTGCCGGCGATTACGATCGCCAATTTTCCCACACAGCTGTGGGACGCTTGCAGCGTGCGGTCGTGCAGCGCTACCTGACGCCCGTATTGCATCCGGGTATGAAGGTGCTGGAACTCAACTGTGGCACCGGAGAGGATGCCTTATGGCTGGCCCGGCAGGGCTGTCTGGTGCGGGCTACTGACATAGCCCCGGAAATGGTACGGGTAACTGCAGAAAAGGCCCGGGATGCCAGCCTTCAACACCGCATAGAGGCCGAAGTCGTTGATATCCGGGACCTGCGGCCGGACGGCCGGAAGTATGACCTGTTATTCTCCGATTTTGGTGGATTGAATTGCCTTTCACCGGAGGAAATGCGTCAGTTTGGAGGCCGGATTTCCAACCTGTTGCATCCGGGAGGTCTGTTTGTGGCCGTGGTCATGGGGCGGTTCTGCTGGTGGGAGTCGGTCTATTTTGCGCTTAAAGGCAATCCGGCTGCAGCGGTCCGGCGCTGGCGGTCCGGCCCTGTTGCCGCTGCGTTAAGTCCGGGTGTAAATGTGGATACCTGGTATTATGCGCCCGGTACCTTCCGCCGGTTTTTTCCGGACCTCCGGCTGCAAACGGTGCAACCGGTTGGTTTTTGGCTGCCGCCCTCCTATCTAAATCCGTTTTTTGCCCGGCGTACCGGATTGCTTCGACAACTGAATGTACTGGAACAAAAATGCCGCGGACGCCTGTGGGCATTCGCGGCAGATCATTATCTTATTGTGCTGGGCCGCTGACCGGTGCTATTGCCCCTGCCCCTGTTGCTGTCGGGGTGGCGGTGGCGGTAGTTGAGGAGCCTGCTGTTGTTGGTTCGGATTGGGTTTTTGTTTGGGCTGCTGGTCTTTTTTTGTCCCCCCGGGTTCTTGTTTTTCCTCTTGCCGGCGGCCAAAAAGCCGTTCGAACAGGCCGCGCTTTTCGCCGCTATCGTCGGAGTTGTTTTTTTGATTTTGCTGGGCAAAATACCGGTCAGCTGTTTCCTTAACGTATTGGAATCCGTTAGCGATCAGGGAATCGCGGATCACGGAATCCTGCATCAGGAGCTCCAGGGTATCCGGCGATACGGGGATCATGTGCGGGCAGTCGAAGAGTTCCAGGAGTTCCGGTTTGGGTTCCGGGAAATGGGCCTGATACATTTTGACGAACTCCCGGTCGTTGGCCATTTTATGCCAGAACAGGGCCACGATCGGCAGCGCCATAGAGGAGCCTTGTCCCAGCCGCATAGAGCGGAACCGGACAGCCGGACTTTCAGCGCCTACCCAGGCGCCGGTGACGAGGAAGGGGTTGTAGCAGATAAACCAGCCGTCCGACTGGTTTTGTGTCGTACCGGTCTTTCCTGCAAAATCGCCCTGATAAAGACCATAACCATACCGCATACGCCCGCCGGTACCGGAGTTGATCACCGACTGCAGCATTTTGGTCATGATAGTCGCCTGGTCGGGGGTCAGCGCCTGCTCTTTAGGTTTGGGATCTGCCGCCTGCTCTGCTTCGTAATCATAAATGACATTGCCGTTCCGGTCGGTCACTTTTAGCACGACTACCGGATCGGGTCGCACACCCTGATTGGCCAGGGTACCGTACACCTGGATCATTTCGTAGAGTGAAATATCGGCGGCGCCGAGGCTGATCCCGTATTCCCGGGGCAGTTGGCTGGTAATGCCCATTTTCCGGGCAAGCTCTATCGTAGTGCCGATACCTACGCGTTCGATCAACTGGGCTGCCACCACGTTTACGGAGTTGGTGATGCCGCCCAGGAGCGAGCAATAACCGCCATATACCTCATCGGCGTTGTGTGGTTCCCAGTCCACGATCTCGACCAGTTCGTTCGGCAGATAAGAGCAAGGCGTGAAAGTATCGCGGATCGCGGCTGCATATACGATCGGCTTGAAGGTAGAGCCCACCTGTCGCCGGCTTTTAATATGATCGTATTTGAAATATTTGTGGTTGGTGCCACCCACCCAGGCGCGGACCTGGCCATTGGAGTGGTCCATGGCCATAAAGCCGCAATTGAGCAGGCAGAAGTAATACCGTACGCTATCGACAGGGCTCATCACCGTATCCACTTCCGCCCCGCCATTTTTCCAGGAAAACACCGTCATCTCCACCGGTTCTTCAAAATGGGCCAGGATATCTTCCTTGCTGCGCCCGGCCTCTTTAAGTGTGATCCAGCGGTCGCTTCGGCGCATTTGATCTTCGATCCACCTGTCATCGCCCCAGGGCTTATCCTGCTTGTAATTGGCCCAGTGCTTGTCGAACAGTACCTGCAGGCTTTTCATCTGTTCCTCCGCGGCTGCTTCGGCATACCCTTGCATTTTGCTGTGAACCGTGGTGTACACCTTCAGGCCGTCAGTATACAGGTTATATGTGGTGCCGTCATCTTTCGGGTGTGCCTTGAGCAGTTTGGGCATGACATCCGTGCGGAGGTATTCCCGGAAGTAGGTGGCGACACCTTCATTGTTTCCGTCGCGGCTGTAGCGTTTGGCGCCGATCGGTTTTTTTACCAGTTCGGTATACTCTTCATCCGTGACCTTGCCCTCCCTGATCATTTCGGCTACCTGGTCCATACCAGGCTCGTTGACCCGTACGGAAATATCAAAGGAGCTGTTGCGGACCATTTGCCGCAGCACGATATCCCGCCGGCGCCGGGCATTTTCCGGATTTCGGGCAGGGTTATAATAGGTGGATGCTTTCAGCATGCCGATCAGGGTAGCAGCCTGGTCGGGGGTCAGCTCGCGGGGTTTTTTGTTGTAAAAATGGCGGGAAGCTACACTGACGCCGTAGCGGTCGCCTCCAAACGGAACGGTATTGAGGTATAAACTAAGCAGCTCTGCCTTGGTGTAAATGCGCTCCAGGCGCACGGAGATATAATTTTCCCGGATCTTGTTGATCACGATGCTCAAACCGGGAACCGGGTAGCGCCGGCGCGGATACAGGTTTTTGGCCAGCTGCTGGCTCAGGGTAGAGCCACCTCCCATTTCCTGCTGGAACAATACGCCGTAAGCCACCCGGAACCAACTCATGATGTCGATACCGCTGTGTTCGAAAAAGCGTTTGTCTTCAGTGGCCAGCAGAGCTGTTACCAGGTAGGGGGAAATTTTATCCAGTCCGATGGTAGTCCGGTTTTCAATATAAAACCGGCCGATCAGGACACTGTCAACGGAATAAATCTCTGTGGAGTTGGCCGTTTCGATATTACGCAATTCGTCTTCCTTCGGCAGTTCACCAAAAAAGCCCATCCCGACACCGAAAACGAGCAGCAGTACAAAAACGAAGGCCAAACCAGCGAGTCGTCCGGCCCAGCCTGTCGCCTTGCTCAGCCGTGGGTAGCGCTCGGCGTAAACCGCCCAGACTTTTCGCAAGGGGGCAGTAGCGCGCAGCCATACCGTCTGTACCGGCCGCCAGCCAGGTTCGGTAGCGTCGGCCAGCCGCGACCAGCCGGCGCGCACAGGTGCCGTAGCCCTGGCAATACCCTGGCGGAGGGACCGGATGTGTTTGTTCTCCAGGATGGACGAAAAATATTTTCGCATAGGTGTGGAAGTCCTGTTTTTGCGGTTGCCTGGCTGGAAATAGCGGTGTTGGGGGGCTATGGTCCAGAGCCGGGCCGGTTTCCACCCTGACATTCAGTGGTTTGGACAAGGCTTTCGCCTTCGCCCGGCCAGGCAACAAAAAAGGATTAACGCGCGCCGGCGCGTAAAACGCACGAAGGTAGTAAAATTTAGCTATATGTGGCCACCGGAAACACCCATGTTGGTATGTATTTGGCATACCCGGGAGCTGCTTTTTGAATTGATCTTTTGACTTTAATTGCATCTTCCCGCTGGAGAAACCTTCTTAGAGTCAAATTTGAAAAGATCAATTTGAAATTTGAAAAGGACGACCGGTGCCCGGTGCCATTTATTTGCTGACCAGCCGGACACCCAGTTCGTCCAGTTGCTCCTGCTTAATAGCATCCGGGGCATCGATCATCATATCGCGGCCCTGGTTGTTTTTCGGGAAAGCAATAAAGTCCCGGATCGAGTTGGCGCCATTCATCACAGCAGCCAGACGATCGAAACCAAATGCAATACCCCCGTGGGGCGGAGCACCATATTCGAAAGCACCGAGCAGGAAGCCAAACTGGGCTTCCGCTTCTTCCGGTGTGAAGCCGAGCAGGCGGAAGTTGCGGCTTTGCAGATCGCGGTCGTGGATACGGATAGAGCCTCCGCCGATCTCAACGCCGTTGAGCACCAGGTCGTAGGCATCGGCCCGTATGCCTTTAAGCGTGGCATGGTCGGCGCTTTCCATTTTTGGAATATCGGCCTGTTTGGGTGAGGTGAACGGGTGGTGCATGGCGAAAAAACGGCCGGCTTCCTCATCCCATTCCAGCAGCGGGAAATCAACCACCCAGAGGGGTTTGAAATCGCCGGGCTTCCGTAAGCCCAGCCGGTTGCCCATTTCCAGACGCAGCTCGGACAATTGTTTCCGGGTCGCATCGGTTTCGCCGCACAACACCAGCAACAGGTCGCCCGGTTGAGCGCCGCAGGTATCCAGCCAGCCCTTCAGGTCGTCTGGCGAATAAAATTTATCGACCGATGATTTGATACTGCCATCGGTATTGTACCGGACGTAAACCAGGCCGCGCGCGCCGATCTGCGGGCGTTTGACCCACTCGGTGAGTTCGTCCACCTGTTTGCGGGTGTATTCCGCGCAGCCATGTGCATTGATCGCCAATACCGTTTCGGCGCTGTCGAATACCTGGAACCCTTTTCCTTTGGCTGCAGTGCTCAGGTCTGTGAACTCCATCCCGAAACGAAGATCGGGTTTGTCTGAGCCAAAGCGCTGCATCGCCTCATCGTAACTCATGCGGGGGAAGTCCGGCAGATCGAGCCCGAGAATGGTCCGGAACAGGTATTTGGTCAGACCCTCGAAGGTGTTGAGGATATCTTCCTGGTGTACGAAGGACATTTCGCAGTCGATCTGCGTGAATTCCGGCTGCCGGTCGGCGCGCAAGTCTTCATCGCGGAAGCATTTCACGATCTGGAAATACTTATCAAAACCGGCTACCATGAGGATCTGCTTAAACGTCTGCGGCGACTGCGGCAGCGCATAGAATTGCCCCTGGTTCATGCGCGAGGGCACGACGAAATCGCGGGCGCCTTCCGGGGTGGATTTGATGAGGAAAGGTGTCTCGATCTCGGCAAACCCCTGTCCGGCCAGGTACTTGCGCGTTTCGATGGCCAGGTTGGAGCGGAAAATGATATTTTGCTGCACGGCCTGCCGGCGCAGATCAAGATAGCGGTATTTCATGCGTAGCTCGTCGCCGCCATCGGTATCGTCCTGGATCGTAAAGGGTGGTGTTTTGGCTTTGTTCAGGATCTTGATCTCTTCCACCTTGATCTCGATATCGCCGGTTGGGATCTTGGTGGTTTTAGAGGCGCGCTCGATAACGGTGCCAGTCGCCTGCAGGACAAACTCCCGGCCTACGCTGCGGGCAATGTCAAACAATTCGGGAGCGGTATAATTTTCGTCAAACACCAGCTGGGTAATACCGTAGCGGTCGCGCAGGTCGATCCAGAGCAGGCCGCCTTTATCGCGGATCGTGCCGGCCCAGCCGGCGAGCGTTACCGTTTTGCCGGCATCGGCCAGCCGCAGTTCGTTACAGGTATGTGTTCTGTACATCGCAAAAATTGAATTAGTGGAGTTTTTTACGGTCAAAAGCCCTTGTCCCGATATTCGAAAGGGGCCGCCCGGCGCTCAAAACTCAAAACGTTCAGGCGGCGCAAAGGTAAGTGAAAGGGGAGAGAAAAACAGGTATCCCTCAACCATTTAAAAGCAGGCAGGCGGCGCAAAACAAATACCGGTACAAATTAAGCTAACGGCTAAAAAAACAGTATTCTTGCACAAACAAGAAAAGGCAAAATGCAGGATGTGAAATGTGAAAGTTGAAAGGGGATGCACCGGATGGGAACATCTGTCTGATTATGTCCTGGTACATTTTTGCTTCTTACATTTTGCCTTAAACCAAATGTGCCATGTTTACAACACCTTTGACCAACCCGGTGGGCCCAAAGCCGGGCAGCGCCTGGGCCGCCCATTTTGATGCTGCGCTGGCAGCTCTAAATGACCTGATACCGGAATCCCTGGACACCTCTTTGGAAAACAGCCTGGGCGAATGGACACAGGGGAGCGGTGCGCTGGCGACGGATATGTCGTACGGGGCCGCCGAACGCTACTGTATCCGGCAGGCCCAGTTGTGGCGGATCTATGTCCGCCTTGCGGATGCAGGGCTGGGAGAAGACGTGAGCCGGCCGATCTTCAACCGGGCCAAGCAGGTGGTGGAAGAAACCCCGGAAACAGCACGCCCTGCCGACCTTGGCTTTTTGGAAGGCAGTAACCTGATCCGGAAGACCCTTGAACATCTCCGGCAGGTAGCCGTCTATTACCCGCAGGCATTGCGCGCGGCCAATGGCCTGGAAAGTGCTGCAGGCGCCCTGCCCCCTTCCGCCGACTTTCAGGTAACGACAGTACTCGAAGCGGATGCCGACCCGGCACAGTCGGAAAACATGTTCCGGCGCTTTCTGGAACACAATGAAAACGTACGCAGCATCCTGTTAGGCGCCGATGCCGCCGATGCCGCTGATATCCTGGACAATTGCCTGTATGATCCCGGGGCCGGGATTACACCCGGGCAGGTACTTTGGATAAAAAGCCATGCCCTGTTACGGACCAGCATTTCAACCTGGCTGGGCGCTACCATTCCGCATGAATACGAACAGGTCCGCTGTGTATTCATGTCGCCGCTGGGCAAGCCCAGTGGTTTGCTGCAACTGGCCGACGACCTGAGTTTTGTTACGGTCAGCCTCCAGATCGTGGAGGCCGCTCAGGCCGACGACCAGCCTGGCACGCCTGATCCGGCCTGAGGACCTGGCGCACCCAACCCCGTCCTTAACAAGTTTATCCGCTCCTTATGAAATACCTGTGCTATATCTGCTTTTTGCTTTCCGGTGTATTTTCTCCCCTGGTCGCTACTGCTCAGATCCTTCACCTCCGGGAGTTCCCCCGCACCCAACGTGATACTGTGGATATCGCTCCCGGCGGCCTGTCGATCGTGGATATCAACAGTCAGATCGAGATCCGGCCCGACCCGGTGGCGATCCGGGAAGCCGGGCAGGCGCAGTTCCCGCAGTATTTCAGGGAGGATATCCTGAAGGACAAAACAACACGCATTCAGGACGCTCTGTCGAATCAGGACCGGATACTGGATCTGACCAAACAGTTGATGACGGGCCTGGATGTGCAAAAAGAACTGTTGCCGGAAGTGGAGGCCTACCTGCGCCGGGTGGCTGCCGACTCCCTTTTGTCAGACGATTTCAACCGGTATACCGGCGAATATTTTCAGCAGTTCAAAGGCGTTGACCGGGGGCAACGGCCCGACCGGTTTGTGTACAGTATCGAGCGGTTCAACGAACAACTGGCAGACATGACCACAGAGTTGAGCGTAATGCAGCGCACGAGCCAGATCCAGTTCAGTATAGCCGCCTGGAAACGCGATCCGAGTGGAGGCGCACGGGTGCACGTGGAAAACTTCGACCGGTTTGAAAACGGCGAGTTCTTTGCTATGCCGCGCTTTGTAACCACCTTGTCCGAAACCGACCGGCAGCAGCTGGATAATTTCCGGCAATTGGCGGACGGCCTGAATGAGGATGCCGGACAGGTTTTGCAGGCCTACAAACAAAAGTTGCTGGAAGCCTGGCCGTCTGTCGATTGTGTACAATCCATACCCGTCGAAATGGACAGTGCGATCCGCTCTGTACCTGCCGATCTGCGCAAAACCCTGCAGCAGTTTACCAGCGGCGAAACCGGCAGCGTGGTCTCAGTTTTCACAGCCCTGAGCGCTGAACTGCGGACCTGGCCGGTAACGGAGCAACCCGGTTGGAAAGACCGCCTGAACAATACACTGGGCCGCCTGAAATCCATATCCGATACTCTGCAGCGGATTGCCGGCGATTCGATCCTGCAGGGCAACCTGCACCTGATGAACGTCCGTGGTTGCCTGCATCAGACCCTGACTGATCTGCAGCGGATCCAGGACCTGGTGCAAAAATTCCCCTATACCTACCTGCACAAACTCAGGCTTAATTCACAGGAACTGGCTGAAGAGATACTGGCCTTCAACCTCGACGCCATCCCCCCGGTTGGACTGATCGATCTGGAATATACCGGTCAGCGATCAGTCGGAGATGAACTGCTGATCAAGGCTGTTTTCCGGCTGCCGGATGATACCACTGCCAATAAGTCGACCGGCCATAAAATTGAAGCCCGGCGGTTGAAAATGCTCCTGATCGGCGCACATTCCACGTCAAAGGTCGGGTTGATCATGGCCAACCCGTACACCCTGGATGCGGGACCCGATGCGCCTGAGTTTCGCTTTGCTCCTTCTGCCGCCCTGCTGTTGAAATTCGGCAGCCGGAAATCGCATTTTTACAATAATTTTCTCGACTTCGGGGTAGGCCTGAACACTGCTGCGCCGGATTTTGATCTGGACGGCAAACCAGAATTTGCGGCCGGGCTGACCGGCACGATCTTACGGGATATTATCAGTCTGGGCTGGAACTGGAACTTTACCCTCGACAAACCCAATTATTTTATCGGCATTCACCTGCCATTCAACCTGCCTGGTGTGCCGGTCAACACCATTCAGAGTAATCCGTTGCCGGAATAATGCATCCAGGCATCAACAAATCCGTACATCAACAAATCAACATTCCGGAAACGCCCGCTGATCTTTATACCTTTGCCGCCCCTGGAAACAGCTATTGCTACTGACGCATGAACCTTACCGCGCTCTCTATACGTCGCCCATCGCTCATTATTGTCGTATTTGCCGTACTGACATTCATGGGTGTGGCGAGTTATTTCAGTCTGCCGATCGAACTGGTACCCAAGTTCGACCCGCCGGTGATCACGATTATGACCGTTTATCCGGGGGCTTCGCCGGCAGAGGTGGAAAATGCGGTGGCCAAACCGATCGAAGATGCGATCTCCTCCCTGGAGGGCATTCAGCAGATCCAGATCAGCTCCAATGAAAATATCTGTTTTGTAGCGATCGAGACCAGCCAGGATCTGGATATCGACAAAACCGTACAGGAAATGCAGCGCAAGATCAACCAGATCCTGCCGACATTTCCCAAGGAGGTACGCACGCCGGTCATCAACAAGTTTGCCTTGTCCGAACTGCCCGTATTGCGGCTGGCCGTGCGGGCCAATGTGGCGGGGTCGGCCTTTTATGACCTGGTCAGCAACCGGCTGGTGCCCGAGATCGCCCAGGTCAAGGGTGTGGCACAGGTCAGTATACTTGGTGGCGAAGAGCGGGAGATCAAAGTCAATATCAGCCGCGACCGGCTGGAACAATACGAATTGTCGCTCCTTCAGGTCACCCAGGCCGTGCAGGCTGCCAACCTAGACTTCCCGACCGGGAAGGTGAGTGGCAGTGAAACCCAGATCCGGATCCGACTGGCCGGTAAATTCCTTACGCTCGACGACATCCGCAACCTCGTAGTAGGCAAGTCCCGCTTTGGCTCCTCCATCTTTTTAAAGGATATCTCCGAGGTGCAGGACGGTATAAAAGATCCGGAGATACTGGCGCGGGCGGATGGGCAACCCGTGCTGGGGCTGGAGATCCGCAAACAGGGAGATGCTAATGCTGTGGAAATGGCCGACCTGGTGATCGAAAAGCTGGCAACCCTCGAAACGAATTACAGCGGACAGGCACTGAACTTTCAGGTCATTGCCAATTCCAGCACGTTTACCCGGCAGGCAACCAATGCCGTGGTGCACGACCTGGTCATTGCTGTTATCCTGGTGGCGCTGGTCATGCTGCTGTTCCTGCACAGTTTGCGGAATGCCGCTATCGTTCTGGTGTCTATTCCGACTTCGATCGTCAGCACCTTTGTGATGATGAAGTTGATGGGGTATTCCCTCAACCTGATGTCGCTGTTGGGCCTGTCACTGGCGATCGGTATCCTGGTAGATGATGCGATCGTGGTGATCGAGAATATTTACCGCCACCTGGAAATGGGCAAGCACCGTGTACAGGCCTCATATGACGGGCGCCAGGAGATCGGTTTCACGGCAATCAGTATTACCCTGGTAGACGTGGTGGTCTTTCTGCCGATCATTTTTACCGTTGGTTTGGTGCCCAACCTGCTCCGTCAGTTTTGCATGACGGTGCTGGTGTCGACCCTGATGTCACTGTTGGTGTCCTTTACCCTGGTGCCCTGGCTTACGTCCAGGGTGGGCAGGCTACACCGGTTTCAGGGGCGCAACCTGGCCGGGCGATTGGTGTTGCGGTTTGAGGTGTTTATCGACTGGCTGTCTGACGGGTTTGTAACGGCGCTGCGCTGGGCGCTGGCAACCTGGAAAACCAAGACAACGGTCATCGTTGTTGCCCTGGCGCTCACGGCGGGCTCCATCCTGCTTATCACGGAAGGGTATATCGGCAATGCCTTCATCGATCCAGGTGAGCGGGGGGAGTTCCTGCTTGGGATACAGTTGCCGAAAAATGCATCGCTGTCACAAACCGATGCGGTCACAAAAGGGGTGGAAGACTGGCTGCGGCAGCAGCCCGGTGTACGCAATACCTTTACGACGATAGGTACCAACAGTAAGTCCTTTGGCCTTAATGCGCCCAATATTTCCGAGATACTGGTATTTCTTACCCCATACCGGCAGGAACGGCAGGTGCCCACGGATGTATTTGCCCGGCAGGCCAAAGTCCAGCTGGAAGAACGAGTTGCCGGAGCCCGGATCAGCGTGTCGGCTATTGATATCTTGGGGCTGTCCTTTGCCCCGGTGGAAGTCCGGTTCAACGGCCCGGACCTCGACAGCCTGATGGCGATGTCCGACACCATACAACAGATAATGGCATCTGTGCCGGGTTGTGTGGAGATCACTCCAAGTGTGGAAGCCGGAAATCCTGAAGTACAGGTAGAAGTCAACCGGCAGCGGATGGCCGATTATGGCCTGACGATGGCGCAGGTGGGACTCACGCTGCAGGTCGCATTCAGCGGTAATTCGGATGCCCGTTTCCGTGACGGTGATTTTGAATATCCGATCCGGATCGCGCTCGATGCCTTTGATCGCCGCAGCGCCGATGATATCCGCAACCTGTCATTTGTAAATCCGCTGGGCAATACTGTTTACCTCAAGCAATTTGCCGAGGTCATTGAGAGCTCTGCCCCGACCCGTCTTGAACGCCGCGACCGGCTGCCCTCCCTGCAGTTTTCGGCTCAGGTGCTCGGACGGCCCAACGGTACGGTGGCCCGAGAGGTGAAGGACAGCCTGTCGCAGTTGCGCCTGCCTGCCGGCGCTCATTTCCGCTATGGAGGCGACCTCCGCCGGCAGGAGCAGGGGATCGGCAGTATGGGCTTTGCTTTATGGACATCGCTGGTACTGGTCTACCTGATCATGGTTGCCTTGTATGACAACTGGATGTATCCGTTGGTGGTGTTATTTTCGATCCCGCTGTCGGTCATCGGTGCATTTCTGGCCCTGGCCCTGGCCGGTCAGAACCTGACGGTGTTTACTGGTCTGGGCCTGCTCATGCTCATCGGTCTCGTCGGGAAAAATGCCATTCTGGTGGTGGATTTCGCCAATCATCTGAAAATGCAGGGCATGCAACTGAACAATGCCTTGATGCAGGCTACCAAAATGCGCTTCCGGCCGGTGCTGATGACCAATATTTCTATGGTAATCGGTCTGCTGCCGCTGGCGCTCTCCACCAATGTTGGCTCTGCCTGGAAAGTGGGACTAGCCTGGGCGATCATCGGCGGATTGAGTTCTTCGCTCTTCCTGTCGTTGATCTTTGTGCCGGTGGTATATGCGTTGTTCGACCGGATCTCAGTATTTTTCGGTTGGGATAAAAAACAGGTGATCGACTTGAAGGAGTAGTTGTTTTTACAGGTTGTTTGGTAGTGATTTTTTCAGCAAAGGCGCTAAAACGCAAAGAGTTAAACCCTGCGTTTTAGCGCCTTTTCGGTAAAAAGCATGACCCAAAACAGGTACGCCGGGAAGGATTCTTTGATACTCCCGCTTCCTTCACCGATCTTTGACCATGCTGCAGTAAAAACACCAGTTCATGTTCATTCAGAAAAATTTCAGTTTTAGGGCGGTTATGGCCTTTGCCGGATTTCACCTGATCTGGCTGGCGGCCTGGGCAGTGGCGGTTACGCTCCTGCACCAGTACGTGGAGGATGGTTTTTTTCATGTACCCTGGCTGCCGCTGTCGCTGATCGGTACGGCAGTAGCGTTTTATATCGGTTTTAAGAACAACAGCTCGTACGACAGGCTTTGGGAAGCCCGAAAAATATGGGGCGCCATCGTGAACAGCAGCCGGATGTGGGGCTCCAATGTGCGCAGCTATGTATCCAACCAGTTCCGGGATACACCAGCCCCGGAAGGCACCCTTACTGATCTGCACCGGCAATTGCTCTACCGGCATATTGCCTGGTTGTACGTGCTCCGCAGCCAGTTGCTGGTACCTACCCCCTGGGAGCATATCAGCCAGAGTAAACATATTCGCCGGCTTACCCAACGACGCATGCAGGAATTCGGGGTTGGCCTGTTCAATGACGGCATCATCGAAGAAGAGCTGAAACTCTTGCTGGAGCCGGCCGAAATGGACCGGATGATCGCCTACCAGAATACGGCGACCCAATTGCTCGACCGGCAGAGCCAGGCCCTCCAGGAACTGCGGGAACAGGACCTGATCGATGATTTCCGCCATATGGAACTCCAAAAGGTGCTCAACGACTTTTATACCCAACAGGGACAGTGCGAGCGCATTAAGAAGTTTCCGTTTCCCCGGCAGTATGGCGGTATGAGTTTCATTTTCGTGGGCATCTTTATTTTATTGCTGCCCTTCGGGCTGGTATCTGAATTTGCCTCGCTGGGGCCGCAGGGCGCCTGGCTTTCGGTGCCGTTTACCGTATTGGTCAGCTGGGTATACCTGGTGATGGAGCTGGTCGGCGACTACAGTGAAAACCCGTTTGAGGGACTGGGAAATGATATTCCGATGCTTTCGCTTTGCAGGACGATAGAGATCGATCTTCGGGAAATGTTGGGTGAAACCGAGCTCCCGCCGCCCATTGAGGCCCGGAACGGTGTTCTGATGTAGGCGTGGCTTCCGGGTAAGTTGTTGACCAGCGTCATAACACAGGACTACTTCCCGTCATTGTGGAATAGGGCCAATTGTCATTTGTTTGGGCTGTTTAATGTTATTTATCAAGATAAAACGAACAGCCATGAAAGACAATGCTATTCGATATGTGTATCCGTTATTGATCGGGATTTTCGGGACGTTTGTCAGTTCGATCCTGATGAATTCCTTTTCCAAGCCGGTAACGTTTGTACTGGTGGGCTTGGTTTACGTGTTCATGGGCTTGTATGTGGGTAGGATGGGACTGCGGAAGTTTTGGCTAGGCTGGCTTTTGCTGGCTGCTCCGGCGTTGGTTTCCTACGCAATGCCGGTGGTCACTCAGTTTGAGTTGCTATGGACGGAAGGACGCACTTTATTGTCTGCACTGGTTTTGATGGCGGTAGTACCGTTGCCGACAAGCCTGGCAGGTGCGTACTGGGGCCGACATACTCTGGAGCAGGAAAAAGTAGCTGGTATGGAGGGACCGATGTCCAGGCTGTTGCGGGGTCTTACAGATGCCTTATTGCCGCTAAGTATGGGGTTTTTAGGGATGTTCCTGGTGATGTTTGCCGGTTTTGCCGCCTTTATGTTGGGCCAGAAAAACACTGAATTTACGGTCTATCCCTATGTCGTGCATGCTGTAGTATTTGGTCTTCTGGCCGGCCTGTTGAGTTATTTCCGGGGCCGGTGGTTGTGGAACAGTGCGCTGGTATGTGCTTTCCCGGTATTCTACCACCTGATCCTGCAGCCCGTGCTGCACTATTATAACCCACCGGAACAGGCGCTCCGTCAGGAGGGGCTTATGTTCCAGGTTATCCCGCTGGCTGTGGTTGTTGCCTTTTTGGCGGGTTATGTAGCCGGCAGGCTGCGTCCTGTGAATCCGGCACCGGTGTAACGTTTAGAAGATCAGCATGGTCAAATTTGTAGTTAAAAATACGGAGCGCCACCAGGTGTGGCGGGATGTGTATTTTTGCGTGACCGGCCGGAAGCTGAACAATTCAACCTGCCGGGCTGTTTCTCCTTGACCGTATACCATGCACACTGCGATGAAGCCATCTTTTAAACTGCTCTTTTTTCTGTTCGTCATTTTTTCTGCCGTCGGCTGCGACCGGATCACGAAAAACCTGGCGAAAAAGCACCTGGTCAACCGCGAACGGATCTCTTATCTGGACGAGCTGGTGCACCTGCAGTATGCCGAGAATACCGGCGCCGCCATGAGCCTGGGCGCCGACTGGTCGGAAGATACCCGTTTCTGGCTGTTCGTGGTGATCCCTATCCTGACCCTGATCCTGATGCTGGGTTATGCCATCTGGCATGCCAGTGAGCTCCAGTGGTTTCAATTGTTTGCCTTTGGACTGGTCTTTGCGGGCGGCATGGGCAACCTCACCGACCGCGTATTGTACGACAGTCGGGTGCCGGACTTCATGATCTTGGGTACCGATACCCTGCGCACCGGGATCTTCAACGTCGCAGATGTCTGGATCACCACCGGCGCCGTGCTTCTGATCGGGATACAGTTGTTTGGTAAAAAACAGGATTGATCGGCCATTAACCGGGCTCTATCGAAAAACCGGCGTTCTGCTCAACGTACCGGCAATGCTGTTGTTACTTAGCGGTACCTAAAGCGTATTTGGGCCCTGCTAAAAACGCCCAAATACGCCCTTACTTCGTTCAAATGTCTTTTATCCTGAAAATGGCCTGGCGCGACAGCCGCCGCAACCGCGCCCGTCTGCTACTGTTTATTTCTGCCATTGTCGCGGGTATCGCTGCCCTGACGGCGGTACGTTCGTTCAGTGTCAACCTGACTGCCGATATCGACCGGGAAGCTAAAAGCCTGCTCGGCGCCGACCTGCTGATCCAGGGCAACCAACCCATACCCGACTCCCTTTTTGACGAAGTAATGACTACCCCGGGGGCACAAAGTGCGCGGGTGTTCAACCTGCTCAGCATGGTTTACTTTCCCCGCAACGGCGGCACACGGCTCACCAATGTACGGGCGGCCGACCCGGGCTATCCGTTTTTCGGGAAATGGAACAGTGTGCCGGAAAATGCCTGGCGCGACTACCAGAAGGACAAGTCTGCGCTCGTCGAGCACAGCCTGATGCTGCAGTTCGGCATCGAGCCCGGCGACAGTGTGTATATCGGTACGCAAAGTTTTCCCATAGAAGGCGAACTGCTCTCCCGGCCCGGTCGCGCCGGCATCGGTTCGGCAATCGCCCCGGTGGCGTTTATTCCCCTACAGTGGCTGGACTCCACCGACCTCGTACAGAAAGGCAGCCGCATCTGGTATCAGTATTATTTCCGCATCCCCGACATCCGCGAGCTGGACTCCCTGGTTACCCGGCTGGAAAAGCCGTTGGAAAAGGCCAATCTCGACTATGAAACTGTGGAGAGCAACAAACGCCAGATCGGCCGGGCGTTCGGTAATTTTTCCACCTTTTTGAACCTCGTCGGTTTTGTGGCGCTGCTGCTGGGTTGTATCGGTGTGGCCGGCGCGGTGCATATTTACATCAAAGACAAACTGCCTACGGTGGCCATCCTGCGCTGCCTGGGTGCGAGCGGCCGCAAGGCGTTTTACGTGTACCTGGTGCAGGTGACCGGCATCGGCCTGTTGGGTGCGGTGGCTGGTGCGGTGTTGGGCTCCCTGATCCAGAAGGTCCTGCCCTGGATCACCCGGGATCTCCTGCCCATCGAGGAGGTCAGTACGGCCTTTTCACCGGCTTCGGCCGCGCAAGGTGTGTTGCTGGGCGTTTCCGTGGCGGTGCTGTTTGCACTGCTGCCGCTTTCCGGCATACTGAAAACCTCGCCCTTGCGCACCCTGCGCGCCTCCTACGGCGAGCAGGAAACCACCGGCCGTTGGCTGCGCCTGTCGGTATACGCGCTGATCGCGGCCGCGCTGTTTGGGTTTACCTGGTGGCTGATCCGAGACTGGAAGGAAACCCTGTACTTCATGGGCGGTATTGCAGCGGCCTTTTTGCTGTTGTTTGGTGTCGCACACCTGCTGATGCTCCTATTGCGGCGTTTTTTCCCGAAAAAATGGTCCTACGTCTGGCGGCAGGGCATCGCCAACCTGTTCCGGCCGGAAAACCAGACCGTACTGCTGGTGGTTACGATCGGGCTGGGCACGATGCTGTTGTCCACCCTGTTCCTGATCCAGAACCTGCTGCTCAAGCAGGTGGAGTTTTCGGGTAGTGGCAATCAACCCAACATGATCCTGTTCGATATCCAGACCAACCAGAAAGATAGCATCGCCGACATGGTGCGGGCTAATGGTATGCCGGTGATCCAGCAGGTGCCCATCGTGACCACCCGCGTGGAAACGATCGATGGTATGACCAAGATGCAGGACGAGGCTGACTCGACGGCGTCACGCCGCAATTGGGTGTGGGACCGTGAGTATCGCGTCACCTTCCGCGATACCCTGATCGACACCGAAGAAATTGTAGAGGGCGAATGGACCGGCGTGCACCGGCCGGGCGAGCCGATCAAAATATCTATTTCCGAAAACCTGAAGCGGGGCATGCATGCCGAGATCGGCACCAAGGTGGTGTTCAACGTGCAGGGTACCCGGCTGGAGACCGAAGTAGGCAGTGTGCGCAAGGTGGATTTCAACCGCGTGCAGACCAATTTCATGGTCGTATTCCCGAAGGGCGTACTGGAGCCGGCGCCGCAGTTTCATGTGATCATTTCGCGGGTCAACAGTGCGGCGCAGTCGGCAGCCTTTCAGTCGGAGCTGGTGCGGCGGTACCCTACGGTGTCTGCCATCGATCTGACGCAGATCCTGAAGTCGGTGGATGAGATACTGGGCAAGGTGTCGTTCGTGATCCGGTTTATGGCGCTGTTCAGCATACTTACCGGTCTGCTGGTGCTGCTGAGTTCGATCTACCAGGGCAAGTTTGCCCG
Source organism: Bacteroidota bacterium (assembly GCA_006226345.1). Taxonomy (GTDB): domain Bacteria; phylum Bacteroidota; class Bacteroidia; order Chitinophagales; family Saprospiraceae; genus M3007. The sequence goes on from SBHD01000240.1 coordinate 30,821, forward strand.
CATCCGGGAGAGCGTGCTGTTGCGCACGCTGGGCGCTTCGCGCCGGGTGATCCTGCGCATTATTTCGCTGGAGTACCTGCTGCTGGGATTTCTGGCCTGCCTGGCCGGTGTGGGATTGTCGGTGGCGGGCGCCTGGGCACTGGCGCGGTTCGCCTTTGAAATTCCTTTCGAGCCGGAGTGGCTGCCGCTGGTGATCACGACCGTGGTGATCACGGCGCTGACGGTACTCATTGGTTTGCTCAACAGCCGGGAAGTGGTGCGGAAGCCACCGCTGGAGGTATTGCGGCAGGAGCTGTAAGGGCGCAGTACACCACAACAAGCCTTTTCCAATTTTTCTTTTCAAATTTCAAATTGGACATTAAAGC
>SBHD01000145.1 GCA_006226345.1 Bacteroidota bacterium
AGGTCTTTGCACGCCCGGTAGAGATCCTGCCAGCCTTCCCGTTTTTTCACAACTGTTTCGAGGTATTCAGACCAGACGGCCTTGTCGGTGCCGGGGTCTTTGACAATAGCGCCGGACAGGCCTGCTGCAAGGTCATGTGCCTGCAGGACGCCGTCGCCAAAGTGAACCGCCAGGGATTGCCCCTGGTGCATGACCGAGATCGCTTCAGCGGTACTGAGTGTTGCGGTGGGGCTTTTAAGTTTTTCGCGACCGTCTTCGGTCTTCCCGTTACGCAGCTCCCGGAAGATGGTCACCAACCGGCGGATCTCTTGAAGCGGAGCGGCTTCCGGCGGAAGTTCGAGCGCTTTGCCCAGGGCAGCCACACGGTTTTGTACGATGTGGACTTCTTCATCCAGTGTAGCGGGCAGGGGTAGTACCACTGTGTTGAAGCGCCGTCGTAAGGCGGCGGAGAGTTCGTTGACCCCTTTGTCGCGGTCGTTGGCTGTGGCAATAACGTTAAAGCCGCGTTGGGCCTGTATCTCGGTGTTGAGTTCCGGCACCGGCAGTGTTTTTTCCGAAAGCAGGGTGATCAGTGTGTCCTGTACATCGGCGGGGATACGGGTAAGTTCTTCCACACGGGCGATCTTGCCCGAACGCATGGCCGTGAGGACCGGGCTGGCCACCAGTGCTTTTTCTGAAGGCCCTTCCGCGATCAGGCGGGCGTAATTCCATCCATAACGCAGGGCATCTTCGTTTATCCCGGCGGTACCCTGCACCAGGAGCGTACTGTCGCCACTAATCGCAGCGGCCAGGTGTTCGCTCACCCAGGTTTTGGCTGTGCCGGGTACGCCCATAAGCAAGAGCGCACGATCGGTTGCCAGTGTGGCTACGGCGATTTCCATAAGCCGGCGGTTGCCGAAGTATTTGGGCTCGATGTCTTTCTTTCCGGCTTTTCCGCCAATGAGATAGGTTACTACAGCCCAGGGCGATAACTGCCAGCCTGGCGGGCGGGGCCGGTCATCGGCCTTACCCAGGACTTTCAACTCTTCCGCGTATGCGGACTCAGCGTGTGGACGGATGATGTCGGACATGGTAGGCTGCAAAGGTACTGCCAAGCGGTACTTTTCCAATTTCAAATTTTTCTTTTCCAATTTCAATTGGAAAAGTTCAGGCACTGCCCAGCCGGAGGCCAACCAGCAGACAGACTACACATACCGCCAGATTGATCAGCACATTTGCTACAGCGGCTCCGGCCTGGCCGTTTTGCCAGAGTCCCCAGGTTTCAGCGGTAAAAGTGGAATAGGTGCTGAAGCCCCCGCAAAAGCCGGTAACAAGCAGCAGACGGCGCTGGTCGGAAAGCAGTGCCTGCGCCTGCCAGCCCAGCAGCAGACCCAGCACGATGCAGGCCAGTCCATTGGCGGTAAGTGTTGCCCAGGGAAATTTTTCCTGCCAGGGGCGCAATCCCAGCCAGACGGCATAGCGACAGATGCTTCCCAGGCCACCGCCGATAAAAACCAGTATGAGCACAAAGGCAGATTGCATATTGGCGGAACAGCGTATTGTGGTGATTGGAAATCACCACAATGCTACTGAAAACAATAAAAAAACCCCGACTGATTGCAGCCGGGGCAACAACTAAAAAATTAAGCTATGAAAACAAAAACTTCTTTTGTCGAAACAATGATGTTGCAAGAATAACGTAAAAAGGGACACCAAACAAGCGGCAGCGCCTTAAAAATTTATTATTCTGTCACGTTGCGACCACCGATCAGCATATCCTGATAGTCTTTCAGGTCTTCCCATTTGCCTTCAGCAGCAAACTTTGCTTGTGCAGGCCAGGTGCTTGGATCGTGGATTTGGTAGCGCGGTCCGGCGGCTTCCAGGATCTCATTGAGGCGGTCAACAGATGCGCCGGCAAGATCCTCCCAAGTAGCAATGCCGCCTTCTTTCAGCAACTGCTCAATTTTCGGGCCAACACCCTCAATTACCTTAAGGTCGTTGAGTTTCGGTCCTTTTTTGGCTGCTGCTTTTTTAGCCGGAGCTGCTTTTTCTTCAGCGGCTGCCTTTTTAGGAGCTGCTTTTTTGGCAGCAGGTTTTTCGGCCGGAGCTGCTTTTTCTGCAGCCGGTGTTTCAGCTTCGGCTACCGGAGCGGCTGCTTCTTTTTTGGCTGCGGGTTTTTCTGGTGCGGGAGCTGCTTTTTTAGCCGATTTGGCGGCAGACTTCGGCGCAACAGTTTCCGCTACTTCCGAAAACGGCAGGATGCTGACGTAGTTGCGGTCGTTGCGGCCGCGCTTGAAGGTAACGACACCATCAATGCCTGCATGCAGCGTGTGGTCCCGGCCCATGTACACATTTTCGCCGGGGTGGAATTTGGTACCGCGCTGGCGGACCAGGATGTTACCGGCAGTCGCTTTCTGACCGCCGAAGATCTTTACGCCGAGCCGCTTACTTTTACTGTCCCGGCCGTTATCGGTAGAGCCTACACCTTTTTTGTGTGCCATAACTCAGTTTTGACTTTTTTACCCGCCGATGCCTTGACGAAGGCGGATCTAATTTTACAATTGAAGTGAAAAGAACGGAATCAGCGATTATCCGTTGATTGTATCGATCTTGATCTGGGTGAACGATTGCCGGTGACCGTTTTTCTTCCGGTAGCCTTTGCGGCGTTTCTTGTGGAATACGATCACTTTGTCGCCTTTAACGTGGCTAAGCACGCTGGCTTTCACACTGGCGCCTTTTACGTTGGGCGCTCCGATCGATACTTTGCCGTCCTGATCAAGCAGATGCACGGCGTCGAAGGTAACAGAGTCACCTTCATTGGCTGCCAGCCGGTGGACGAAGATCTGTTGACCTTCCTCAACTTTGAATTGTTGACCGGCAATGGAAACGATTGCGAACATGTTGAGCATCAAATTTTTGAAAAAAGAAAATAGTGCCTTTTAAAAGGCGGGCAAAGGTACAATGAGTTCTGAATAAAAACAAATAAGATCGGGCACAATCTGCATGCCTTTAGAGGCGGTAATGTTGCAGCATGCCTTGCACCTCGGCGTCATCGCGCAGTGCCGGGGCCCATCGGAAGATCTCCGGGTGCCGGCTCACGTCGGTGGTGAGGGCTTTTTGCAGCGTATCTACGGCTACTTCCCGGTCGCCGGTCAGGAACAGACAGGCTGCGCTGCAATACAGCAGTTCTACACTTATAGTGTGCTCCAGGGCTTGCTCCAACACCTCCCGGGCGTCGTGCAGGCGGCCGGCAAATAGCAGAAATTCAGCCAGTTTTAACCAGCCAGCCGGTTCTTCCGGGGCCAGTTCAACTGCATGCCACAAGTGCCGCAGGGTCATTCGGGGTTTGCCCAGATAATTGTACAGGACGGCCAGCAGGGTGTGATATTCCGCGCGGGACTCTTCCCCCCGGATCGCCTCGCGAAGCTGGCGGACCGCGCGGCCGTATTTACGTTCGGCAGCATAGCAGGCGCCCAGTTGGTAATGCGCCTCAGCGTGGGAAGGGTCCAGTCGCAGCGCCCGGCAGCACATGGCCTTTGCCTGAGGAACATCTTCCAGTTGGAGGTAACATGCCCCCATGCGGGCCAGGACATCACTATCGGCAGCCGTATGGCTGTCCAGTTCGGTATAACACTGCAGCGCCCGACGGTGCAGGCCGCGTTCTACGGCCAGTTCCGCACAGGCCTTATAGGCATCTTCAAAATAAGGTTGTGTGATATAAGCGTATTCAAACGCTTCCAGGGCTTCTTCTGTTTCGCCAAGCTGAGCGTAAGCCCAGCCCACGTTGTACCAGGCAAGGCTGCAATAGGGCTGCTCATCGAGTAAAGCTGCATACAGGTCGCGGCACTCGGCGTAATTGCCCAGGTACTCCATGCACAACAGGAGACGCCGGAACAAGTCGCGGTTGTCCGGCTCACAAAATACCCGCTCGCGCAGGAGCGCGAATTGGATCAAATAGTCATTCATAACCGAAAGCGGATTAAAGTCGGGCCTAAATATACGGGCCCTGCCAGAGAAAATTCCTTCCTGGCATTAAAAATCCAAAACCCGTGGGCAAAGCCCCTCCTGTACAGCCTCCAGGAACTGCCGGGATGTTTGTTTAATAGTGTCCTCCGGTGCCCGGTATCTGAAGCCGGGAACGGTCAGCGATTTGGAATTATCGAATGTGTAATGGGATATGCTGGCAACGGAACTATCGCGCGTTACAATAGGTTCCATGCCCAGGATTTTCTCTTTCAGCCACTCGATCCGCCAGGTCAGGCCGACCATAAACGGTGTTACCCGGATAAAAGGCCGTTTGGCACCCACGGCATCTGCAATCTGGAAAAAAAGTTCCCTGAAACTGATATTGCGGGCATTGAGGATGTACCGTTGGCCGGTAGCGTTGCTTTCCAGCATCCGGAACATAAATCCAGCCACATCCCGGACGTCCACTACGCCGTTGTGTCCGATTGGCCATAGTGCCAGGCCTTTGTGGATCTGCTTGAACATCCGGCAGGAACCAATATCCCAATACCCGCTGCCCAGGATAATCGTCGGGTTTACGATAGCTACCGGGAGCCCCTGCTTATGCCCGCGCCATACTTCTTGTTCCGACCGGTATTTGCTGATCTGATACTGGCTGTAGTTTGGGTTCGGTATCCATTCAGACTGCTCATCCAGGTGTGGGCGCTCCGTTGAACGCCCCAGTGCTGCCACGCTACTGACATGGACAAATTTTTGTACGCCGGATTCCAGCGCCTGATCGATGAGGTTGGCGGTGCCTCCGACATTAATCTCCATCATACGATCGACTTCTCTGGCCTTGAAGGAGACCAGGGCTGCGCAGTGACACACATCCGTAATGCCCGAAAAGGCGGTTTTTAATCTGGCCTTGTCCCGGATATCGCAGGGCACCCACTCCACTTCTGCTTCTACTTCCTGCACTAAATCTTTCGGAGTGCCGTCGAGATATATGGCGCGGACTGAATAGCCATTCCGGACGAGCAGGCGGGTCAGGTAGGAACCTACGAATCCATTGGCGCCGGTTACCAGTACTTTTCTTGGTTTCATCGCTAGGGAAAATTGTGGCCTCTATAGCCACTACATTTGCCTTTAAAAGTACAGGCTGCCGTAACACGTGTCAACTATTTGCCCCGGAATTCCGGATTTCCCGTGGTGGTGCCCGGCTATTTAGAATAAATTTAAAACCAACCCACAGGCCGAAAGCGCCTTGCAGCACCTACTTGTCGCTAGAAATCCAAAACCCGTGGGCTAAACCCATCCCGGGCTGCCTCCAGGAACTGCCGGGCTGTTTGTTGGATCGTTTCCTCCAGCGGCCGGTATCCAAAGCCGGGCACAGTCAGTGATTTTGAGTTGTCATACGTAAAACTGGATACGCTGGCTCGTGCACTTTCGCGTGTAACGATGGGTTCGGTACCCAGTATTTTTTCTTTCAGCCATTCGACCCGCCAGGCCAGACCCGCCAGCAGAGGAGTTACCTTGATGAACGGCCTTTTGACCTCCAGGGCATCGGCAACCTGGAAAAAGAGTTCCTTAAATCCGACATTGCTACCGTTGAGGATATAACGTTCGCCGATGGTGTCATTCTCCAGCATCAGGTGCATAAAAGTTGCCACATCGCGAACATCCACAACCCCTGTACGGCCGATCGACCAAAACTTTAGTCCCTGGTATACCTGTTTGAACATCTTGCCAGAGCCAATGTCCCAGAAACCGCTGCCCAGGATCACGGCCGGATTGACGACCACGACCGGCAGTCCTTCTGCGTGGCCGCGCCAGACTTCCTGTTCGGATAAATATTTACTAATGGCATACTGGCTGTTATCACCTGAATTGACCCATTTTGATTTTTCGTCCAGGTGCGGGCGCTCCTTGGCCCGGCCGAGAGAAGCGATACTACTGGCATGTACAAACTTTTGTACCCCAAACTGCAGTGCCAGGTTCACCAGGTTGGCAGTGCCCTGCACGTTGACCTGCATCATACGCCGGACATCCCGGGGGTGAAACGATACCATAGCGGCACAGTGGCAGACCTGCGTAATGCCGTCAAATGCATCCTCCAGGCCAACCAGGTCGGTTACGTCACACTCCACCCACTCCACCTGGTCTGCTACATCCTGTACCAGATTCATAGGGCTGCCGGTCCGGCGAAGGGCCCGGACGGTGTGGCCTGCGCGGATGAGACGACGCAACAGGTAGGATCCGACAAAGCCGGTTCCGCCAGTGAGCAAGATCTTCTTATTTGCCATTATTATTCAATTTGAGGGTATAGGTAGCAACCGCCTCTATTTCGGCAGGCGTCAGAATGCCTTCAAAAGGGGTCATCAGATTTTTGCCTTTGGTAACTTGTACGATCCGTTCCTCCAGGGAAAGGGTGGAACGGGTCAGGTCTCCGGCACCATTGAGCCCCAACGTGCCGTCAACGCCATGGCAGGTAACGCAATACTGCCGGTAAACAGTCTGCCCGTCCGCCGCCGCAGATGGAGCTGTTTTTTTTTCGGAAGGAGGCGTGCAATATGCCAACAAAAGAAACAACCCGAAAAAAGAAAAATATTGCCACAGAATGTTCATATTGGCCTGGAAATTGAAGGTTAAAGGTCGCCCCTTATTACGTTTTTTTATCAATCGTAACCCAAAAAACACTGCGTTCCGGAGCATGATAAGTCCACAGAAGTGGGGCGGAACAGGTCTAAATTAGTTGTATA
>SBHD01000239.1 GCA_006226345.1 Bacteroidota bacterium
ATTAAAGGATTAAAAAAACGGCACAAGTTTACGGCGAAATGTCCGAACCTTTCAAACTAATTTTCATGTCGAAAATCGACAAAATCATCATAAGACACTGTAAGCCAAAAAGATAAGCATAGTTTCTCTTTCTCAATAAATCTTGTCGCTAAGAGGCAGAAGCCGTACTTTGCCTCTGTATTTATCGCCTTGACGGGTAAATGCCAAAAACCGTACCAATTTAAAGGTATACCACGGTTAATTAAAATAATTCATGTTTTTATTGCCCGATAATACCTTCTGCCGCCGGTTCTCCGGTGTAACCACCGGCATATCAGAACCTGCCTTCCCGGAATTCCGGGCTGCAAACCCGTCGGGTTATCGGGCCCTGGACACACACTGATCCGTACAAGACTCCTGTCGGAACAGTATCTTTGTCGTATGAGCAAAAAGAAGCGCAGGAAAATCCATAAGCACGGTTTACCACCCGGCACCCTGATCTATACCGGCGACCGGGAACATGCACCCGCTGCCATCCAATCCGTTTGGTTTACACCAGAACAATATATTTCGGACCTGGAATACCGTCCGGACTGGATACAGCAGAAGGAGACGGGCGTGATCTGGTATGATATCCGCAGCCTTACCGATACTGCCCTGGTGGAACGGGTTGGTACAGACTTTTCCCTGCATCCTCTTGCACTGGAAGACATTCTAAATACCCAACAGCGCCCCAAACTGGAAGAGTATGAGAATAGCCTGTTCTTTATCCTGCACAACTTCCGGCTTGAAGTCGAAACCCTCGACTTGCTGAGTGAACAGATCGCAGTCTTTCTGGGTCCGAATTTTGTCATTTCCTTCCAGGAAGATGCCGATGATACCCTGAGTCCGGTGCGGGTACGTGCTGAAAATATGCTTGGCCGGATGCGCAAACGCGGCGCCGACTACCTGTGCTATGCCATGCTGGATACCGTAATTGATAATTACTTTTCCGTTTTAGAGGATATCGAATCACAGTTGACCGATATCGAGAATACCATTCTGACCGAGGGGGCTCAGGAAGAGTTGAAAGCCCGCATCTTTGCCCTGAAGCGGGTGATCAACCATTTCCGCCATCGTATTTTACCGTTGCGCGATGCCACACATAAATTGTACCGGACCGATGCTGACCTGGTGGAGGAAAACACCCGTCCTTTCCTGCGCGACCTGGCCGATCATGTCACCCAGATCCTGGAACGGGTCGATAGCAGCCGGGAACTCCTGACCAGTGTGGAAGCGCTCTACCAGGCCGAGGTGAGCAACCGCCTGAATAATGTCATGCGCCTGCTGACCATTATCAGCACGATATTCATCCCGCTTTCTTTCATTGCCGGCTTATACGGAATGAATTTCGTTAACATGCCGGAACTGCACTGGAAGTACGGGTACTTTATTGTCCTTGGTGTCATGGCGGCTGCCTCATTAGCCATGCTGCATTATTTCCACAAAAAGGACTGGATATGAGTGTGGTTTGTCCTTTCCCGGGATCACTTATGTTAAAAAGGCTGACGATCTAATGATCGTCAGCCTTTTTAACATAAGACTGCCCATATGAATGGCCACATGCAATGTCTACACGTGACCATCCTGCCATTTCACGGGCCGCAGCATCAGTATACCGTCGGCATTTTCATCTGATACAACATGAAAGCCAGCATATCCGCTGCCTCTTCCAGCAACTTACTGGTCGGCTTGCCTGCGCCATGACCGGCACTGGTCTCGATCCGGATCAGAACCGGATTGTCTCCCTGTTGATGTGCCTGAAGAGTAGCTGCAAACTTAAAGGAGTGCGCCGGCACTACACGGTCATCGTGGTCAGCGGTAGTGATCATGGTTGCCGGATAGGCTGTGTCTTTAATATTATGCAGCGGAGAATATTCGTAGAGACACGGAAATTCCGCTTCCACATCGCTGCGCCCGTAATCGATCGCCCAGGCGTAGCCGATCGTAAATTTATGGTAACGTAACATATCCAACACACCCACACGCGGGAAGCAAACGCCGAAGAGGTCCGGCCGCTGAGTCATGCAGGCGCCGACCAACAGGCCACCGTTTGATCCACCTTCAATAGCCAGGCGTTCAGGCGCCGTATATTTTTCCGCAACCAGGTACTCTGCTGCTGCAATGAAATCATCAAATACATTTTGCTTCTGACACTTCGTGCCCGCTTTGTGCCACTTTTCACCAAACTCACCGCCGCCCCGGATGTTTGCCACGGCGTAAATGCCATTATTCTCCAGCAGAGCTGCCCGGGAAGCGGAGAAGCCCGGAGTAATGGGGATGTTGAATCCTCCATACCCGTACAACAGGGTCGGGTTCTGGCCATCCAGTTTAATATTTTTCTTCCGCGTAATGAACATTGGCACCTTGGTACCATCCTTACTGGCAACCCACACCTGCTCTGTGGTAAAGGCATCGGAGTTAAAATCCAGTTTGGGCGCCTTGAATACAGCCGACTCCAGCGTGGTCATATCCAGAGAATAGATTGTGGTGGGCCGCAAGAACGACTGGAAGGAGAAAAATGCCTGATTTTCACCGGGTTTGCCCCGCACCACATTGGCGGTACCGATCTCCGGCAGGCCGATCTCTTTTACGGGCTTCCCGTCCAGACCAAACACCCGTATTGTGCTGCTAGCGTTATGCAGGTACGTGCAGACGATTTTATCCCCACACACCACGGCACTTTCCAGCACATCAGAAGCATCTTCCGCAATAAGGGTTTCCCAGGCTGCCTCTGCCGGTTTGGCCGAGTCGATCAGGATCAGCCGCTTGTTGGGCGCCTGATGATTGGTCAGTACCAGTAACTTTCCCTCCAGATTGTCAATTACGTTAAAATCAAAGTCGAACCGGGTGTATACCGGGATCAGGCCTGCGCCGGCTTTTGACAAATCCTTAAAATAAAGCGTATTACCGCTGGTGCTTTCACTCCCAAACAGACAAAGGAAACGCTCATCGTCTGTAGTACTGGCGTTGAAATAATAATTCGGATGGGCTTTATCGTTGTACACCAGCCGGTCATCCGCCTGTGCGGAACCCATTTGGTGAAAATAGATCGCACTGTTCTGATTAGCACCTTTGAGCGCATCCCCCTCTTTCGGCTCCGGGTAACGGGTATAGTAAAAACCGTTACCAGCCCATCCGATCTGGGTGAACTTGGCCCATTTGATCCGGTCGGGCAGCATCTCACCGGTTTCCAGGTCCTTTACCAGGATCGTCCGCCAATCCGATCCGCCCTCCGAAATCGAGTAAGCCAGGTAGCGGCCGTCTTTTGAAAACCCGTACTCCTGCAGCGAAGTGGTACCATCTGCACTGAAGGTATTCGGATCCAGCACCAGCTCGGGTTCGCCATCCAGCGATTTTTGGCGGTACAGCACACTCTGGTTCTGCAAGCCGTCATTCTTAAAGAAATAGAAATAGCCGGCTTTCTGGAAAGGAGTACTGTATTTTTCAAAATCCCAGATTGCCTCCAGGCGCTCCTTAATACTGGCGCGGGTCGGGATTTGGTCCAGGTAACCGAACGTCACCTTATTCTCCTCAATCACCCATTTCTTTGTTTCTTCGCTTTGGTCGTCTTCCAGCCAGCGATATGGATCCTGGACGGTGGTGCCAAAATAGGTATCGGACACCGTCGAATCCTGACGGGTATCCGGATAGGTAACAGGGATCTTTTTAAAGGTCATGGAATTGTTTTTGGAATCAGCGTCATTGGATGACCCGCAGGAAGCCAGCATAAACAGAGCACCTGCAAACCAACAAATTTTTAAAATTCTCGTTCGCATCTTTAGAATCTTTATGAAAAGTACTTTTGCCGGCACAAATAAGCAGCTTATCCATCCAACCAGCCAGTCAAATTCGCTTTACATCGTAATTATGAGCATGAAAAGCCATTTTCGCATTCTGAAAACAGCCTCCCTGATCGGTTTTGCCCTGCTGGTCACCGTTCAACTGCAGGCTCAACTGCCTGAATTTCCGGTACTCGACTCCTTACCCAGCCAACTGGACAGCCTTCCGGAATACGAGGTCAAGGCATTTGCCCGGCGGCTGGCCGACCAGGCTCTTGAAGTGCGCGATATCTTCCAGCAACAGGCAGATCGCACTACCCTCGAGCGCGATGTCGCCACAGACCAGCTAGCTGCCTCGGAAGCGGATACGTCCGCCACCGCAGACGAACGGAAGATTCTTGGCAAGAAATTAAAAACAGCCAAATCCGAAGAGAAAAAAGCAGCCAAACAATTACGAAAAGCAATTGACGTATCCGAATATGCTGAATCAGTAGCGGTGCTGGACTCTGCCGAACTCCGCCGGCAGTTACCGAAAGCATACAAACGCGTGGCGGCACTTATTCCCGAACCCGAAGTGCTGGAAGAACCTATTGCCGATATGATCGGCGTAGTGGCTGTATCCGAACCGACGGATCTCATTTCCACGGAAACAACTGTAGATTCCACTGCTGTAGTTGCCGAGGAGCCTCCATCAGACAAACCCTCCAAGAAATCCAAACCCCAACAGCCCGAACGTCCGCCTATCAAAACGTATGACCCGAAGGAGGATGTGCTGCTGAACCCACCTGCAAGGCCATGTGTCCTCACAGAAGATACCCGTGATGCCTTTTCCGGAGAACTCCAGCGGGAGGTACAGGCCGAAGAGTTATTCCGGTTTACCAACCCTGCCTTACGGTCTTACTTCCGCGACCGGGAGCACATCATCTGCCAGGCCGCGCTAAGTACCCGAAATGGTTCCTACGTGCTCCATTTATACTTTACCGTCAATGATGCGAATGCACCGCGCGCGTTTGGCAACCTGCCCAAGAACGGGATCGCGATCCTGAAACTGCTGGACGGTGAAACCTACACCGTATACAACCTCAAACTTGATGAAGGGAAAGCTGCCGATGACGGCCAAAGCTATACATATCACGGGCAGTACCTGCTGAACACCGGAATGTTCAAACGTATGCAACGGTCCTATTTCGATAAGATCCGGATAGCCTGGAGCACCGGATACGAGGATTATGAAATTTACAACATTGATTTTTTCATGCGGCAACTAAACTGTTTGCTGAAAAGCTGACCTCCTTTTTACCACAGCCCGATTTATGACAACCTCCGGCGAAAATACCACGCTCCTACCCTTCAACACCTTCGGGATCGATGTAAAGGCGGCCCGGATCAGGGAGGTCCGTACCGTGCAGGAACTGCAACAGGCGCTGAAAAGCATCCGGCCACCAGTGCTGATATTGGGCGGCGGCAGCAATATCCTGTTCACACATGACTGGCCGGGCACCGTTATACTCAACCGGATCAGGGGTATCGAACAGGTTCGACGTTTCAAAAACCGGGTTTGGGTACGCATAGGTGCCGGTGAAGTTTGGCATCAATTTGTGGAATGGGCCGTGCGCCATCAGCTGGGTGGTGTGGAAAACCTGAGCCTGATCCCGGGTTTGGTCGGTGCTGCACCGGTCCAGAATATCGGCGCATATGGTGTGGAGTTGAAGGATATATTTATCCGGCTGGAAGCCATTGAAATGGCTACTGGTAAACGCCGGGTATTTAACCGGAAGCAATGCCGGTTCGGGTACCGGGAAAGCATCTTCAAACATACTGCAAAAGGGAAATACTGTATCACTACGGTTACCCTTTCACTCAGCACGGATCAACACCAGCTCCGTACGGAATACGGAGCTATCCAACAGACCCTGGATGAAATGGGCATAGGCAATCCGGGTATTGCGGACATCAGCAGGGCCGTCATGCAGATCCGCTCGTCTAAACTTCCCGATCCTGCGAGGATCGGGAACTGTGGCAGCTTTTTTAAAAATCCGGAAGTCGGGATCGAGGTGCTGGAGCGGATCAGGGAACACCATCCGGCGGTTCCGCATTATCCGCTTCCGGATCAGCGCGTAAAGATCCCGGCCGGCTGGCTGATCGAGCAGTGTGGCTGGAAAGGCAAACGTGTAGGCAACACCGGCTGCTACGATAAACAAGCCCTGGTGCTGGTTAACTACGGAGGCGCTACCGGCTCTGAGGTCAGGCAACTTGCACACGACATTATTGATTCGGTTGCCGAGCGGTTCGGCATCCGGCTCGAACCGGAAGTGAATATCCTGTAACAGAATTGTGGTTGGTAACAGGCGGCAGTACCACGTGCGCCTGTTCAGCATGTGGTGAGGCAAAAGAAAAAAGCCATCCCGTCTTTTCGACAGAATGGCACAACATAACCATGAAAACAATTAACCAATCAAATGCTAAGCCCTTTTTGATTATACGGTTTAAAAAATCGTGCCAAAAAGGAGTTACTACAAGGTTTTAACACTAAACCTTATATGGTAGGCCGGCAAGGCTGCCGGAAACCTGATTTCAAGGAAAACAACGCCACAGCGGAAGTATGGCTTTACCTGGACTGACGCCGAAACTTATTCGTACCGGATCCGGACAGAACTGCCGATTGTATCCTCCCTGGGACGGAACGGCACGTCGGCCGGGGCCGTAACAGGGTTCTCTCTGAAGTACGGGGCAGGTAACGGCTGATAAGGCATCGATTCCGGAGTATACATATGATACATCCGTGGGGCACAGCTGCTGATATACACACTTGTGACGATGTACAGTAGCGCGAATAGCAGGACTGCACTGGCCCAGCCGGGAATCGGCTTTAGCTCTGATTCCGCCGGGGGGGGCAGCGGTGGCTTGATAAAGTCTTCTGCAGGAAGTCCGATCCGGTGGTATTCCTCCATCCAGTTCCGGCGCAACTCCACCACTACACGTTCCAGCTGATCCACGATAGCCAGATAGCCGTTTTCTGGCGGCTGGGTTTCGGACAGGGTTTTTGATCCGCCAAGCGGCTTGAACCCGGCCAGTCCGGAGTGCTTTTTCCAGTGTGAAGGGGAAAGGAGTACCGGAAATATCCGCACATAACTGTCCCGGTTTTCAATGTAGCGCTCCACGGCACGCGGCACCTCTTCCTGTTCGATATAAGCAGTGCTCAGGGAATGATAAGAAGTCAGGAAAAGGTAAATATGGGCCGATTCAAGTTGTTCGATCATCTCGTCCCATTTATACGGCAACCTGGCAAACGGCCTTGGCACCGGGTTGTGCCAGATCTGCAAATAATACTTCTGGCTCAAGGGCGTCAGCCATTTGAGCAGCGTATCCAGGTAGGGCTTGTCGGCCACGGCATAGGAGATATACACACGTAGCATATCCGGTAGTGCAAATAAACCTTACAAATTAAAACATTTTTACCGGTTTGACGAAACATCCGTCACCCTAAGTCTGATAAACATCACCGCTAAGTCTGACAATTGTCATCTATTGCGCTGATTAGCACCCCGACCTTGCGCCCGGTTTTTAACCGTTGGATATGAAAATAATTTTTCTCCTCATTCTTATCAGTCTTGTAGTCGCAGCAGGTTTTCTGCTCGCTTATCTGTGGGCTGCCCGGTCCGGGCAGTTTGATGACGACTATACGCCGTCGGTGCGTATGTTGTTTGATGATGAGTTGATCGAAAATCAGTCTGGTTCCAATACAGGAGAATCCAATCCGTCTAAGTAAAACGAAACTTGCAACTCAGTATTAACTAACGTATGAGCCGCATCGAACAATTTCAGTACGACAACCGCATTGTGCGGGCGTTTGGGATGGCCGCCTTTATCTGGGCCCTCGTAGGGATGTTGGTAGGTCTTATTCTGGCATTCCAGTTGATCTTCCCATCCCTTAACTTCAGCCAATTAGGTATTCCATACCTCACTTTTGGCCGTTTGCGCCCCCTGCACACCAATGCCGTGATTTTCGCCTTTATCGGAAACGGCATTTTCATGGGTGTTTATTACTCCCTGCAACGGCTCCTAAAGGCCCGCATGTTCAGCGATATGTTATCCTGGACCCATTTCTGGAGCTGGCAGATCGTAATTTTATGTGCGGCACTCACGCTGCCATTTGGCCTGACTACCAGCAGCGAATACGCCGAACTGATCTGGCCGATCGACATCCTCATCACACTCGTATGGGTAATTTTCGGGGTCAACATGTTTGGCACAATTATCAAGCGCCGGGAGAGCCACCTGTATGTAGCGATCTGGTTCTACATAGCCACCTGGATAACGGTTGCCGTGCTACACATTGTGCGTAGCTTCGAACTACCCTATTCGCTTTTCGGTAGTTATCCACTGTTTGCCGGTGTACAGGACGCCCTGGTACAGTGGTGGTACGGACACAATGCCGTAGCCTTCTTCCTGACAACACCGTATCTGGGCCTGATGTATTACTTCCTGCCCAAAGCGGCCAACCGCCCGGTTTATTCCTATAAACTGTCGATCATCCACTTCTGGGCGCTAATCTTTATTTACATCTGGGCCGGCCCGCACCACCTGTTGTATTCCTCCCTGCCGGACTGGGTGCAGTCCCTCGGAACTGTATTCTCGATTATGCTGATCGCTCCTTCCTGGGGTGGTATGTTGAACGGTCTGCTCACGTTGCGCGGTGCCTGGGACCGGGTGCGGCAGGACCCGGTATTGAAGTTCCTGGTGGTGGCCGTTACGGCATACGGTATGTCGACGTTTGAAGGTCCCATGCTTTCGATCAAAAGCGTCAATGCGATCAGTCACTTTACAGACTGGACGATCGCTCACGTACACGTAGGCGCACTGGGCTGGAACGGGTTCCTGACCTTTGGTGTACTGTACTGGCTGTGGCCCCGCATGTACCGGACCAAACTGCACTCCACCGGTTTGGCCAATACACACTTCTGGATCGGTACGCTTGGTATCATTTTCTATGCTATCCCGTTGTACTGGGCCGGCTTTACGCAGAGCCTGATGTGGAAAGAGTTCACACCGGAAGGCACTATGGCCTGGGGTAATTTCCTCGATACGGTCAAGCAGATCATCCCGATGTACGCCATGCGGACAATAGGCGGTACGCTGTACTTTGTAGGTGCCATACTGGGTGTATACAACCTGGTTAAAACAGCCCAACAGGGTACTTTCATGGCCGAAGAAGCGGCTGAAGCACCGGCCCGCGAACCCAAACCGGTAGCGGTTGCCGGCGAATACTGGCACAAATGGATTGAGGCCCGTCCGATCCAAATGCTGATCTGGAGCGCAATCCTGATCTCCATTGGTGGAATTGTACAGATCATTCCAATGGTCTTTATCGAAAACCAGGTACCTAAGATCGCATCGGTCAAACCATATACTCCGCTCGAACTTGAAGGTCGCGACCTGTACATCCGGGAAGGTTGTGTTGGCTGCCACTCTCAACTGGTGCGCCCCTTCCGCAGCGAAACAGTACGGTACGGCGAATACTCCAAATCCGGTGAATATGTTTACGACCGGCCTTTCCTCTGGGGTAGTAAGCGTACAGGACCAGACCTGCAACGGGAAGGCGGCAGAAACCTCGATCGCTGGCACTACGACCACCTCATCGATCCACGCGTCACCTCCCCGGGGTCAATTATGCCGCAGTACCCGTATCTGGCAGACAACGAACTGGACCTGAGCCAGCTGCCAGCCAAGATCAACGCACTTCGGCAACTGGGCACTCCATATCCGAAAGGATTTGAAGACCGTGCGATCGCCGACGCGGAAACGCAGGCACAACAGATCGCTAAAAACCTGCAGGAGCAGGGCGTCCAGGATGAAGGACTTGAAACCAAGGAGATAACGGCGATCATCGCTTACCTGCAGCGTTTGGGAACCGATATCAAAGTAGAGAAATCAGCCACAAATCAATAATCATCCATACCTGTTTGTCACCGGCCAGACCGGCGAAAGGGCCGAAAGGCCGGTGGCAGGCAGGAAACGACTGACACTTTCTATTCTATGTATAAATATCTTCTTGAATCTGTCGAAGGCATCCAGTGGTTTGGCATAATTGCCCTCCTGATCTTTTTTGGTACGTTCTGCTTTGCCTTGGTGCGTATTTTCTTCAGCAAGGACAGTGACCTGGACAAGATCTCCCGGCTGCCGCTGGATGACTGAGCAACACCTAGAACTCTAAATCTTATTGGACAATGAAATTCGCCAAATATATTTTCACTTTTCTTCTGCTGGGCGTTGCAGCCAGTGCCTGGAGCCAGTCGGCAGCAGCAGTAGCAGAGCCCGCCAATACCGATTCCTTCGCCCAGGTAATGACCTATATACTGGCTATTGCCGGAGCGGTATTATTTATTGTGGCGATGATATACGTGGTCAAAGTCAACCAGTTCCTGTACAGCCGGGTGCTGGACCTCGAGGCTTCCAAATCCGGCGTAAAATTGCCGGAAGCCGCTGCAGAAACCGCTAAAAAAGCAGGCGACAGCTTCTGGACGCGCATACGGAAGCAATACTGGGAGGATGCTGTGCCTATCGAACGGGAGCATGAGATCCTCTCACATCACGATTTCGACGGCATACGCGAACTGGACAACCGTCTGCCACCCTGGTGGGTCAACCTGTTTATCCTGACTGTTGTCTGGGGCGGCATCTATATGTATTACTACCACTTCGGCGGTGGCGGACCGTCATCTGCGGAAGAATATAAGATCGAAATGGAGCGTGCTGAAGCCGAGCAATCGATCGCACTTGCTGGTATGGCCAATGCTGTAGATGAAAACAATGTAGTGGCCCTGACCGAAAGCAGTGCCCTGAGTGAAGGCGAATTGATCTTTAAAAATGTTTGCGTAGCCTGTCATGGACCGAATGGCGAAGGCACAGTCGGCCCCAATATGACCGACGAGTACTGGTTGCATGGCGGCGGCATCAACAACATTTTCAAAACGATCAAATACGGTGTCCCGGAAAAAGGGATGATCTCCTGGCAAAGCCAGCTCACCCCGTCCGACATACAAAAAGTCTCGTCCTATATCCTTACCCTGCAAGGCACTAATCCGCCTAACGGCAAAGAGCCGCAGGGCGAGATCTGGGTACCGGAGGCAGCTGCCGATTCGACGGCTACCGACACGCCCGGGAGTGGAGGCGAATAAAAGAATGTGTTCAACTGTGAAACCAAGTACAAGGCGATCAGGGGGAAGCAAAGGCTCCTCCTTGATCGCTTTTTTCGCCCGCTGATCCTGCGTCAATAATAGGGCCGAAAACCCCGGTTCGTTGATAGTAATTGAAAACCCTGTTTCCAAATGCCAGCACCTATACCTGTTGACTAACATCAGGAAGCCGTCTGACAGTTGTCATAAGCATGCCTGTTCGATCCTTGCATCTTGCATTCAATTTTCGAATACCGCTAACAGCGATGACTAATAACCAAAACAACTGGGACAACATTATTGAAGACACGGAGGCGTTTCGCGACCAAATCGCTACCGTAGACCACTCCGGTAAGCGCATTTGGATCTATCCGAAACAGCCAAAAGGAAGATACTATGCTGCACGTACATGGGTGAGTATCCTGTTCCTTGTAATCTTTCTGGTCATGCCTTTCATTAAAGTGAACGGCGAGCAGTTTTTATTGCTGAACGTGCTGGAGCGGAAATTCGTCTTGTTCGGCCTGCTTTTTACCCCACAGGATTTTCACCTGTTCGTGTTGGCCACACTGACCTTCATTGTTTTTATAATCCTTTTTACCGTTGTCTATGGGCGGTTGTTCTGCGGATGGGTTTGTCCGCAAACAGTATTCATGGAGATGTTCTTTCGAAAGATCGAATACTGGATCGAAGGAGACGCCAACGCCCAACGCAAGTTGGATCAGGCGCCCTGGAACACTGAAAAGATCCGGAAAAAAGTCCTGAAACACAGTATCTTCTTCGCCATTGCCGTGGTGGTAGCGAACTATTTTCTGGCTTATCTGATCGGCATGGACGAAGTAATCCGGATTATACGGGAGCCCCTGTCGGCACATATGGGCGGCTTTACCGGCATGGTAGTCTTCTCCGGTATTTTTTACTTTGTATTTGCGCGGTTGCGCGAACAGGTATGCACGACTATCTGCCCGTATGGCCGTCTGCAGGGTGTGCTGCTGGTCAAGGACTCGATAGTGGTCGCCTATGACCATCTGCGGGGTGAGCCGCGGGGCAAACTCAAAAAGCATAAAACGCCGAACCCGGTTGAAACGATCCGGTCCGCTGTCAGCGAGGAGGCCAGTTCGGCACAAAAAAACCAGACACCTGAGTTTGGCGATTGCATAGACTGCAAGTTGTGTATTGCAGTTTGTCCTACCGGGATCGACATTCGCGATGGCACCCAGTTAGAGTGCGTCAACTGCACCGCCTGTATGGATGCCTGCGATGCTATTATGGATAAGGTAGACCGGCCCCGGGGCCTCATACGGTATGATTCGATGAGTGGCATCGAAAGCGGCAAACGCCGGATCTTCTCTCCCAGGGTATGGGCTTACACCGGCGTACTGCTGGCGCTGCTCATTCTGGATATCGTGCTGATCGCAAACCGTGGTGTAATAGAAACGATCATACTGCGATCGCCCGGCCAGCTGTACCAGAAGAAAGATGAAACACATCTGACAAACCTGTACACCTATACGATCATCAATAAATCCTCCGGAGAACTGCCTGTACAACTCAACCTGGTATCCCCTGAAGGGGTTATCCAAATCGTTGGCCAGGAGCCGGGCGTACTGGAGAAAGGCGCTAAAAGCCAGGGCGCATTTTTCCTGGAACTCTCTACCGATGTTATACAAGGACGAAAAACTCCGATAGTGATCGAAGTACTGTCGGAAGGTAAAAAAATAGACGAGGTAAAAACCAACTTTTTGGGACCGGGAAAACGAAAATAATTTTTCTTAGCCGCTTTGTCACCCGGGCAATAGCGACTAGATATCATCCCCTGTCATCCCTGCCGCTACTGAACGTACCGCGCAGGAGCAGGTCAAAAAAGTTCGCTATGAAATTTAATTGGGGAACCGGAATCGCCCTGGTATACGGACTGTTTGCCATAA
The DNA here is from genome assembly GCA_006226345.1 of Bacteroidota bacterium. Taxonomy (GTDB): domain Bacteria; phylum Bacteroidota; class Bacteroidia; order Chitinophagales; family Saprospiraceae; genus M3007. The sequence continues at coordinate 12,901 of SBHD01000239.1, forward strand.
CAATGGTGTCTGTGGTTATTCTGTCGCAGTCACATGATCCGGGGCTGGTCAGTAAAAATTATTACAACCTTGACCTGAACTACCAGGAGCATTACAACAAAAAGCAAAATGCTGCCAACCTGGAAGTCGGGGTTTCCGTAAAATTTGATGCGGTCAGGCAGGTCATCCTGGTTAAGTTCCCCCAAAATGTGGGTGCTCCGGCCGGGTCGATCAAGTGTTATCGAAACGACACCGTAGCCAGCGATACCACCCTGGAGATCAATACTGACCAGGAAGGCACCATGGAAATTCCCGCCCGACATCTGACGGCCGGCTTGTGGAACCTGGAGATCGACTGGCAGGCAGATGGTACCAAATTTTTCAATGAAGCATTGGTCACCATTATCCATGCCTGACGCGATCAAAGGTTAAAGCATTATGCTCTGGACGGCATTCATATTAGGAGTAGCGGGCAGCCTGCATTGTGTAGCCATGTGCGGGCCGCTGATGCTGGCACTGCCACTGAGCCGTACTGATCGCCTGCGGGTGATCGGACAGTCCCTGGTGTATCAGATCGGCCGGATCCTGACCTATATCCTGCTGGGTGTACTGTTCGGGCTCCTGGGCAAAGGCATTGCCCTGGCCGGATTCCAGCAGGCACTGTCCATTTTTGCCGGCATCCTGATGTTAACAGCCGCTTTTTTTGCCGTGGAATGGGAGCGCGCCGCACTGGCTGTTCCAGGCATGCGACGTCTGACACAATGGGTGCAACAACGCATTGGAACGTTGCTCAGGCAGTATCCGGATGGTGCAGCGTTGGGCATCGGCATGCTCAACGGTTTATTACCCTGCGGGTTGGTATATGCCGCCATTGCCGGTGCTATCAGTACCACCGGAGGCTGGGAAGGAGGCCTGTTTATGGCACTGTTTGGTTTGGGCACCCTCCCACTGTTGCTGATATTGATGAGTACCGGTCAGCGATTTCGGCCAACCTGGCGCAAACGCTTCCGCCTGGTCCAACCAGCCCTGCTTGCTGTTGCCGGCGTTCTGCTTCTGTCCAGAGGGCTGCACCTTGATCTGTCGTTATTCGAATCTGCTGCCCCCCCGGCATCACTGGAGTGCCACTAAGCGGCCGGGAACTGAAGAAATAAAAATTTAAGGGGTTTTTGTTTTTGCGCCTGCACCTGTCGTTGAATTAAACGCGGTGCAGGCTTTTTTATGGTTTTTCGGAAATTTGCGGCTGTTGGTCGCATTTTTTGGCTTTTCCGGTCAGGATGCCTGTTTTTCGCAGTATTATTCCAGGCGGCTGAAAATGCCGTCATTCCACATATTCTAACTAACCACTTTAGCACCTATCTGAATCCATGGTCACTACCAAATCGCTTTTTTCAGCTGAAGGGCTCGACGAACGAAGCCTGGAGTTTTTATCAAATGCCATTGAAAAAAACAATCTGCCCGGATTTGACTATTTTGAGTTCAAACGCGCGGTGGCCGCACTCCGGCAAATGGATCTCGATGAGGCGACCTGTTATAAAAGTGCGTTTGCCACTGCAGCCACAGTTGGCCTGACCAAGGAAAAATTGGTAGAAACCGCCGGTTATTACCGGAATGTACTGGAAAAAGAAAAGGAACAGTTTGACAAAGCCCTGGCAAGCCAGAACGACGCCAAGGTCACCTCGAAAGAACAGGAGATCAAACGGCTGAAGGATCAGATCGAACGTCATAAGGTAGAGATCAACCGCCTGCAGGACGAAGTGGCAGGCTACCTGAACCAGATCGACCAGGCTGAAACCACCGTAAAACTGGAAGCCGAAAAACTGGAAAAGACTAAATCTGAATTTGAAAAAACACACCAATCCGTGCTCCTTCAGATTGATAAGGATGTTGAAAACATGCATCAGTACCTGTAGACGATGCTGCACGGGCAGTGATACTATTACAGGAGGACAGGACCAAACACATAAAAGAATATGAATTCAAAATCATTCTGGCAGCGAAAAGAAGGGGTAACCGGGGGCATTATACTGGTAGCCCTGCTGGCCGGAGGTATTTATTTGCTCAATCAGTATTTGCCACTCCTGATCGGGCTGGCCCAAAACACACTTTACCTGGCCGGCATGCTGGCAGCATTGGGTGTTATTGTATATGTGGCGATGGACCCGAAGACCCGTAACCTGATCTGGTATATGTACAAATCTGTCATGCGCTGGATCACCGGATTATTCGTAGCGGTTGACCCGATCGCCATCCTGAAATCCTATATCGAAAACCTGGAGAAAAACCTGCGCAAACTAAGCAAACAGATCGGAGCGTTGCGCGGACAAATGCGGCAGTTGAAGGGGATCATGGACGGCAACACCTCCGATATCCAGAAGAATATGGTCATTGCTGAAAGGGCGAAAAAACAGGGGGACGAAAAAAACCTGGCCCTTTCTACCCGAAGGATCGGACGCCTCAATGAAGCCAATACCAAATACGATGCACTCTATCGTAAAATGGAAGTGTTGTATCGGGTGCTAACCAAGATGTATGAAAACTCCGAGATCGTTCTGGAAGACACACGTGATCAGGTGGTCTTGAAAGAACAGGAATACCAGGCGATCAAGGCCAGCCACAATGCCATTCGTTCTGCGCAAAGTATCCTGAGCGGCAACCCTGATCAACGTGCCATGTTCGACCAGGCCCTGGAACAAATGGCTGAGGAGGTCAGCCAGAAAGTAGGCGACATGGAACGTTTCATGGATACCAGCCGGCACCTGATGGATACCATCGATCTCCAGAATGGCGTATTGGAAGAAGAGGGCCTGCAACTGCTGGAAAAGATGGAACAACAGCTCCCTCTGAAAATGGCTACAACTACAGAGGGGAAAAAAGCAAAGGAAAAATCGCTGGACCTGAACAAACCACCCAAACAGATCCTGAAGGATGACAGCGATTACCACCAACTGTTCGATTGATTCGCACTACCCTGCCCTATTCCCCCCAACGGAAACTCTTCAGGTCAAAACCAGCCAGGTCCAGTACACGATCAACCACCGTCGCGGCCAGATCTTCCACGGTTACCGGCCTGGAGTAAAAGGACGGCGATGCCGGGCAAATGATCCCGCCTGCTTCCGTAACCGTTTTCATATTATTGATATGGATCAGGCTGAGCGGTGTATCCCGTGTAACGAGAATCAGCCTGCGCCGCTCCTTGAGCATCACATCTGCTGCCCGGGTGATCAGGTCAGTGCTGACACCTGTGGCCACACGCGCCAGCGTTCCCATCGAACATGGACAAACGATCATCGTATTGTACCGGGCCGACCCGGAGGCAAATGGGGCGTAGAAGTCGTTTTTTTCGTAAAAATCAAAAGGATATTGACTAAAATCCACTGGTCCCAGTTCCAGTTCCCAATTCAGCCGCGCGTTATCGGACAAGACGACCCCAACAGCTTCCCATTGGCTGGAAAGAGCAGCCAGTTTGTCCAGTAACACCTTCGCATAAATGGCGCCGGAGGAGCCCGAAATTGCAACGACCAGTTTATTCATGTCACCTATAACCCGATTGCGGGCAAATTGTTAACAGCCCGGCCAATTTTTCATTCTACCACGATCTCATCCACAAAGATCCAGCATTTGTCTCCTTTTGACGGGTGCCAGGCCGGATTGCGCAACGGGCTCAGAACAGTTACCCGGACGTAACGTGCTTCAGTTTCCCGGTCCAGCGGGCACCGGAGCAAATGGGTCTGTTGATCGCCCATTTGCCGGTTTTCCTCAAATCGCCTGTAGCCGGCGACAGTATAGGCACGACCATCCGCCGAAACCTCTACCCGGATCGCCACAGGTTTGAATATCCACGGAGCGTTATTTTCAAGACAGTGTACAAATACCTGTCGGAGCGATCTGGATTGTCCCATATCCAATGTCGCCTGCAGGTGTTCGCCCTGATAACCCAGCCAGGTATCACCCCCCTGCAGCGCGCTAATTTTTCCGTCGATCAGAGAAGAAGCCCCCGCGGCGGGGTAACTTGGAGACGGCGGTTTCAATACTACCGCACCAACCGGCGTATACCGCTTTTTCACCAGTACAGCATCTGTAATTGGTGAAGACAACCAGCCGGGTTTGGCAGCAAAAGCCCGTACATGTGCTGTTTGATCCAATACGATCGGACCGGAATAACGTGCAGATGAAGTCGTAGGCGACGCCGCTTCATCGAGGCTATAATAGAGCGACACTCCATTAAAAGCCGGATAATCCAGTCGAACCTGTATAGTATCGGTAAAGAACGAACGGTTATATACGATCCGGGGCGGACGTAGCGCCAATGGAAGTGTATCAACAAGAGATGTACCCGTTTCCAAAACAAGGTCAGGCCGCTGACGCCGGATGCGGGCCTCGCCGGCCGGAGTAATATCGGTTTGCCAAATGAACAACCGCTTTAATTCCGGCAGCTGGACCAGTTCCTCGATCAATGCATCCGTAACCGGCGTATTTGTCAGGTTAAGCGTTTCCAGAAAACGAAGTCGGGGTATTACTGAACGAAGGGCATCACCACTGTTTGAATGGGCCAGGTTAAGGCGAATCAGATGGGTAAACTCCTGAAGGTCGGACCAGAATTCCGGCTCCAACTCCGTATTAGCAAGATCCAGATCTATTATCCGGGACCGGATCTTTTTCAGGGCTTCCCAGCGGCCGGGTCCCGGCCGGCTAATACCGGCAAAGGAAACTGCCAGCCAGGGCACCTCTGCCCCAAGCTGCTCCACGTACACCAATTGTTCCTGCAGACGCTGAATATCCACGGGGTCGGCGGCCGGCTGTTTTATTGCGTAAACCGGATTCCGGATGGCCTCCTGCTTGTTATTCAGATTGGCCCTGATCTTATCCGGCAGTTGCACATCATTCAGTTTTACGGTAAAATCAGCACCTGCCTGTATCCACCATTCGAGCAAGGCCTGTTCATGAGTGGTCAGTTGTGGTTTCCCCGCCGGCGGCATGTGCTCGTCGTGCTGAAGCGGGAGGCGGATACGTTGAAACAAACGGCTCTGTTCCGGAATATCTTTATCTAACACCGGACCATGCTTGCCGCCTTGAAGGAGAAGTTGTGGGTCATCGAGCCGGAGTTTGCCTTTTTGCTTCTTAGCATTATGACAAGACACGCATTTTTGTCGAAATACCGGCTGGACCAGTGCAGAATAAACAGTAGCATCGGGATCGGCAGTATCAGGGTCAACGGCAGCAGTATCCTGCACTGCCCCTGCACCACCCAAAACATAACCCGCTCCATGTGTGAGCGTCCCACCGAAATGACCTGCCAATACCAATCCCGCCAGCAATACCGTAAACAGTGGGAAATACCAACGCTCCAGGGCTCGCAGGCATAGCAGAACAGAAAGGACTGCCACACCGGTGCCTGTCCATTGATGCCACTGCAGTGCTGCAGGTCCGTAATCGCCCACCTGGCCAAGGATCCAGCCGGAGGCTGCTGTCAACACTGCAGAAAATGCTCCTGCCTGAAGGGCCAGCCGGACAGCGGGCTTAAGGTCATGGCGTTGCCGCCACCGGACTAAACACTCCAGACCATATGCCAGGATCAGGATACCGATCGGCAGATGCACGAGTAGTGGGTGAAGCCGCCCAAACAAAGTCAAATCAATCGCCATAACTACTGGAAAGCAATTTCATCAATAAACAACCAGGCCGGCTGCCCCGAACCGGAATGCCAAGCCGGCAAGGGCCCGAACGGGCGCACGCGGACCTGGATCCGGTCGACTTCCATTGGGAAGAGGTGCATTTTCCGAAACTGTGTATAATCACTGGTACTTCCCCGGAGATCTATATCCGTTCGAGCCGTCCAAACCCCGATATAAAACCAGGGATCATTTCCCGAAGCACCCAACACTTCAATGCCTGCAGGTGGAAAGATCCAGGCGTTTACATCCAGCAATGTACTGACGACCAGGGTTTTGCACTTGACCTTTTTTTTAAAAAACACCTCCGCTACCACTGTATCCGCACGAAAGCCAAGCCAGGCTCCACTTTTAACGTCCTGCCCGCCTTTTTGAAGGTCGAACAACGTAGCATTACCTTTACCGGCATAGAGACTATCTGGTGTCGTACGCAACCACGTACTGTCAGGGCGGTACCGTACCTGCAGGAGTTCCTGCTCGACAAAAGGCCCCGGCAGATAATCCGGATGATTGGCTTTCGCCCGTATTACTGCCGACTCGCGGATCGTTAATGATTTTTCGTACATAGGTGACCGGGAATCCGGATACCCGCCATTAATCGTATACAGAATGAATGCACTATCCAGATCAAACCCGAGGCTGATTTTTGCCTGGTTCAGGAAGAAAACGCTGTCTACCGATATCTGTGGAGCTGCCAGGCGAAACGGCTGGCCGGCTACGTATAGCGGTATTGTCAAATAAAGGAACAGGATAAGTTTTCGCATAATTCGGATTTTGATTGAACCCGGCCGGTTTAGTATACTCGTTCCATACGGGCCGGATAAACACCGCCGCTGTTCCATTGTGCCACGTACAGGTTATCCTCTGTATCTGCCAATACATCATGCGGATGCCGGAACGCCTGGATGGTCTGGTAAAGCGGCTGGAGCATACCAGAGGCGTCATAGCGTGGCGTATTGGCGCATGGCGCGGATACAACGCGGTTGTTTTCATCCAGTATACAGATAAAACCGGTACCGCTGTCCCATGGGAGCTGGCTGATCAGAACCGCAAAATATACGTTCGGCCCCTTGATGACCGGGCGGCAGATATAGGCACCAGGCAGAGGGATCGTTTCCAGCCAGGCCCCCTGCAGTGAGAACCGTTTTAGTTTATTCTCCGCCCTGGAAGTCACCAGCAAGACGGGCTTGTCCGGCACCCGGGTATCCAACGCAATGCCATGTGCATTTTTTAACAATAACGGCCCCCCAAATACATTTTTCACTTTACCCTCCGGATCATACTGAATGATAAAGTCCCGACCATATCCATCGGCCACAAATACATCTCCATTAGGCCCAATGGCCGTTTCGGTCGGCCGGAATTCCGTTTTTTGGGTGTATTCACGGGCATCTTCCGGCCATCCGAATGTACGGACCACCCGGCCGGAAAGGGTGGTTTTGATCACCTGGTTACGTTCATAATCCGTAATGTATAACATTTCCGTCCCATTCTCGTCATGGTACGTAAGGCCGTGTGCACCAGGATAATCATGGCCCCAGGCATCTACAATGTCGCCATCCTTGTTAAAGACCAGTATGTTGTTTCGGGTATCATCGGTTGTCATAAAGATCCGCCCGGCTTTGTCCATCACCATTTCATGGCAGTTTTTAACCGGATGTGTAGCGGAGTTGGCGTGACACCAACGGAGATTTATCCGGTACCGGAACGCACCGTGGCCGATCACCGGATCCCGTTTAAAACCGGCCAGCATACCCGCACCGAGCACGGGCACCCCCTTTAGAAAGGCCCTTCTTTTCATATCGTATGATTTGATCTTTTCCTACACAAAAATGCCCACTAAAGCAGGCATATCATTGCAGGCCTGACCGTCAGGCCAATATATCCTGCACGACTTTTCCTGCCACATCGGTCAGCCGGAAACGCCGGCCCTGGTATGCATACACAAAGCGTTCATGGTCGATACCGAACAAATGCATTAAGGTAGCCTGAAAGTCATGCACATCCACCGGGTTCTCCAGGACATTATACCCGAACTCGTCAGTCTCGCCGTATACCATGCCGGGTTTGATCCCGCCACCGGCCATCCAGATCGTGAAACACCGGGGGTGATGGTCCCGCCCGTAATTTTCATCCAGTGTCCCCTGTCCGTATGTGGTTCGTCCAAACTCGCCCCCCCAGATAACCAGGGTCTCATCCAGCAATCCGCGCTGCTTGAGGTCGGTCACCAGGGCAGCCGATGCCTGATCCACATCTTTCGCCAAGCGGGATGTCATACCCAACAGGTCAAAATGTGCATCCCAACCCATATGATACAGCTGTACAAAACGCACCCCGCGCTCACATAACCGGCGGGCAAGCAGGGCATTCGCGGCGTATGTGCCGGGAATCATAGCATCTGCACCATACAGCCTGAATGTGCTGTCAGGCTCATCACTCAGATCAGTCAAGTCAGGCACAGAAGTTTGCATCCGATAGGCCATTTCGTACTGGCTCACCCGGGCATGGATCTCCGGATCACCAAACTCCCGGGCCGCTTGTTCATTCAGCTTTGCCAGCATATTCAACATATTCCTGCGGCTCAGGCTGTCCAGCCCCCCTGGATCACGCAAATACAGCACCGGGTCTGCTCCGCCCCTGAATTGAACCCCCTGGTGTATGCTGGGCAGAAAAGCACTCCCCCATACCCGGGACGCCAACGGTTGGATATTACCTTTTCCCCTAGACAACAACACAACAAATGCCGGCAGGTTGCTGTTGGCACTTCCCAGGCCGTAACTCAGCCACGACCCGATCGCAGGGCGCCCCGGTTGCTGGTGGCCGGTCTGAAAAAAGGTAACAGCCGGATCATGGTTGATCGCATCTGTATGCATGGACCGGATAATGCACAGGTCATCCACGATGCGCGCTGTATGTGGCAAAAGGTCGCTGATCCAGGCTCCACTTTGACCATACTGCCTGAAATCAACCCGCGAGCCGATCAACGGAAACGAACGCTGGTTGGCCGTCATTCCCGTCAGGCGCTGTCCCATCCGCACACTTTCGGGCAGCTCCTGCCCGTGCCGTTTTCGCATTTCAGGTTTCCAGTCAAATAATTCAAACTGGGAGGGCGCACCACTTTGGAACAGATAGATCACCCGTTTGGCTTTCGGGGCGAAATGCGGCAGCAGTCCGGCCATACCCGTTTCATCGCTGTTGCTGGTACAACTTTTTCCCAGCAGCGCCCCAAGGGCCAGGCCACCAATACCGATGGCCGAGCGGTGCAGAAAGGTTCTGCGATTCAGGGTGTTAAGTGGTTCCATATTTTTTTGCAAAAATATAATTCAATCGCCCAGATGCACTACAGCATCAGGGCCTCATCAAGGTTATAGAGCAAACTGATCGTCAGCATCAGCGCTGCCTGTGCAGCAGGGTTCCGGGCTTCTACTTGGGGAAACCGGCCCACCGCCATCAACTGGCGCGCCGCGTCCGGCCGTTCCTGAAAACGCTGATACTCCGTATTGAAAAAGCCAGACAATTCCTGCAGTTCCCGCTTTTCCGGCGATCGCGTCAAAACCCGTTCAAATGCCCGGGAAATACATGCCATTGGATCTGGCAACGCCGGATCCGACAACAAGCGTCCGGCCAATACCCGGGATGCCTCCAACACCTGCTGGTCATTCAGCATGACCAGCGCCTGTAAGGGCGTATTGGATCGCATACGCCGTACCTCACAGTTGTCGCGTACCGGTGCATCAAAACTCAAATGTGCAGGCGGTGGTATCGTTCTCCGCTGATACGTATATAAACTACGGCGGTATATTTTTCCCGGTAATGTATCGGCAACATAGGTAAACTCGCCCCGGGAGCTGTTGGCCGTTTTCTCCGTAGCCAATTCTTCCCAGATACCAGGTGGTTGCCAGGGTTTTACCGGAGGGCCGCCAAGCAAAGGATTCAATAACCCACTGGATGCCAGTACATTATCCCGGATAAACTCATACGGCATCCGGAACCGGGGTCCCCGGGCCAGCCAGCGGTTCTCCGGGTCCAACTGGCGGTGGCGGTCTACAATAATTGACGATTGCCGGAAGGTGGCGGATCGCACCAACAGCCGAAGGATTTGTTGCTGATCCCAGCCGTTTTCCCGAAACTCCACCGCCAGCCAGTCCAGGAGTTCCGGATGAGTCGGAAGTGCGCCCTGCACCCCAAAATTTTCAGTTGTTGATACGATACCGGTACCAAATATCTCTTGCCAGAGCCGGTTGACCCAGACCCGTGCTGTAAGCGGATTTTCCGGGGCGAACAGCCAGTGGGCCAGACCGAGCCGGTTCGGGGCGAAACGGGTGGTATCGAATGGCAGGATCGCCGCAGGGGTTGCCAGGGGAACTTCTTCTTCCGGTTGATCATACTGCCCACGGTTAAGGCGACAGGTTTTCCGTATGCCGGCGCTGTCCCGCATGATCATTTGCCGGATCGAATCAGGGCCTGCCGCAAATGCCGGGTGGTTTTTCAGAAAAGGCAGTTCCTGTTCCAGATCCGCACGGCTGAGGATCATATAGGGCCTGGGAGTTTCCAGATTGGGCACGAATCCCTGTTCGGGTACCTGGTTGAAGAACGAAAATGTGCCGTAGTACTCCCGCATCGTGACCGGATCATACTTATGATCATGGCAACGGGCACACTCCAGGGTAATCCCCAGAAATGCCTTACCCAGGGTATTGGTCCGGTCAGCCACATACTCGATCCGGTATTCCTCGTCAATCACGCCGCCTTCCTGCGTGATCTTGTGGTTGCGGTTGAAGGCACTGGCAAGCAACATCGCTCGGGTTGCCCGGGGCTCCAGGTCTCCAGCCAGCTGCCAGCGCACGAACTGGTCAACCGGCATATTGGAATTAAAGGCCCGGATCACCCAATCGCGCCAGGGCCACATGGTACGCGGCAGGTCGTCCTGGTAACCATGCGTATCGGCATATCGGGCGATGTCAAGCCAATTCATTGCCCAACGCTCTCCATAAGCCGGACTGGCAAGAAGCGTATCCACCAGACGCTCGTAGGCATCCGGTGCCTCGTCCTGCAAAAACCGGCGGGTTTGTTCGGGCGTAGGTGGCAGGCCGGTCAGCACGAAACTGAGGCGCCGCAACAGGCGGTCTTTTTCTGCTTCCGGAGCCGGCGCAAGTCCATGCGCTTGCATTTTTTCCAATACAAAAGCATCTACCGGGTTACGGGACCAGTCTCCGGCATCGGGCACCTGCGGGCGTTTCGGTGCAAGGTAGGCCCAGTGCTGTTTCCAGCGGGCACCCTGTTGTATCCAGCGGACAAGGAGTTTTTTTTCAAATTCGGAGAGCGACAGGTGGGAGTCCGGTGGTGGCATCATTGAATCCGGATGTGCCGTAAAAATGCGTTGCACCAGTATGCTGGCATCCGGGTTTCCGGGAACAATCGCAAACCGGGTACCCAGGGAATCAAGTGCGGCAAAGGCTCCGGCTTCGGTATCCAGCCGCAGGTTGGCCTGGCGTTTATTGGCGTCAGGGCCGTGACAGGCAAAGCACCGGTCGCTGAGTATGGGTCGGATGTGCCAGTTAAAATCCACCGTTTCGGGAATCTGTTCGCCGGCAACCGCCACAGCCGACCGGAAATTGACCAGCCAGACCAAGGCTCCCAGCAAGAATAGCCCGCCTCCCAGCCAACGCATTTTTGAAAAGGTGATATAACGCTTTTTTCCCATGCCGGAATTATAATACCTGATGCAAGATAATTGGTACCAGCGGGTTTTACGCCATTTTTGGTTAAAGGCGTTAACCGGGTACCGCCGGATCAAAAGTAATAAACAGGACCTTCTGTTCTGGATATGAAGGGCAAAACCATTACCAAGCGGGCAATTGATATACAGTCTGCCAGCACTCTTGATATCAGGTTTTCACTGCACAACCCCCAAAGAGTGTCCTCTGCCGGCTGGAGACGGCAGGGAAAAAGTATTGCAGGAAAACAGGAGTAACCGGCCGGTAATACCAGGACAGCTTTACCGGGCAAAGCCGATGCCCCGGCGCTGGTAAACCGACAATTTATCCTTATCGAACGTAAAGGACGCGACATCATCCAGAACGATGGTGTGCAGTACATCTGCATCCTCCGATCTCTTCCGTTTCATCTGGGCGATCCGCAGGTTCTGGTTCTTGACCGTATCCAGCACCACCTGACGCACCGTCCGGGCATTGCCAAAGTATTTATCGCGGAACTGATGCAAGAAGGCCATGTATTTTCCGAGATATTCCCGGGCATCTTCCGTTACCCGGTAGTGTTCTTCCTGGAACATGAACAACGCAATTTCCAGGAGCTCGTCCGGGTTGTAATCCTCGAACCGGAGCACTTTGTCGAAACGGCTCGCCAGACCGGGATTAGCCTTCAGGAAGGCATCCATATTCTCCGGGTATCCTGCGGCAAAGACGAAAAATTCACCGCGGTTGTCTTCCATCCGCTTCAAAATGGTCTGGATCGCTTCATCCCCGAAGTCGCCATGCGTACCGCGTCCACTGCTGGTAAGAGCATAAGCTTCATCAATAAACAAGACGCCCCCCATCGCTTCATCGATCCGTTCGGCCGTTTTGATAGCGGTCTGGCCGACATATCCGGCAACCAGCCCCTGCCGGTCCGTTTCGATCATATGCCCGCGTTCCAGGACGCCCAGGGCCTTATATATCTTGGCCAGGATGCGGGCGACTGTCGTTTTACCGGTACCCGGATTTCCGACAAACACGGTGTGCAGGAAAAAGCGCCCCAGTACGTCGCGGCCGGACTCCCGGTTGAACCGCACCAGGTGTACCAGTTCGCGGATATCCTTTTTGATATCCGGCATACCGATCAGGCTGTCAAGTTCGTGCAAGGCCTGTGTCAGCAGATTTTCATCCACCGGAATGTCCGGCAGAGGCCGTTTGGCCAGCACCTGTACCTTCTCGACATCCTCCTGGAGGATGATCTTGAGCGATTCCGGAGGCAGGTTGCGGACATCCGGATTGGCCATCAGGCGCAACCCCAGCTGGATCTTGGCCTTGTCCAGCAGGTCATATACAAAACGGGCATTACCAAAAGAGCGGTCCCGATTGCGGAACGCCTCGGTAATAATGGTATCCACCATGTCGCTGGCTTCCCGGGAAAGCACGATCTCTTTTTCCCGGCAGGCATATTCTGCAATCGCGCTGAGTTCCTGCGGCAGGTAGTCGCGAAACTCGAAAGTCATTTTGAACCGGCTGCGCAGGCCGGGGTTGGAGTCCAGGAATGTCTTCATTTCCTTTGGATATCCGGCTACGATCACTGCCAGATCGCCCGGGCCATTCGACATTTCCTTGACCAGTATCTCGATCACTTCCTTGCCAAAGTCCTTGGAATCATCCGTAGAACGGGAGAGGGAATAAGCTTCGTCAATAAACAGCACACCGCCGCGCGCCATTTCAATGGCCTCCTTGACCTTGGGTGCTGTCTGTCCAATGTACTCACCGACCAGGTCAGTCCGGTCCACCTCATGCACATGGCCTTTGGTCAGCAGGCCCATTTTTTTGTAGAGCCGGCCCATCATCTTCGCGACGGTGGTTTTACCCGTACCCGGGTTACCGATAAAGACCGAATGCACATTGATGCTTTCCTTTTCCTCGAACCCTTTCTCTTTCCGGAGTTGAAGGAATTGCAGGTATTGGGCGTGCTCACGGACTTTTTCCTTGATCTCAGTAAGTCCGATCAGGGCATCCAGACGGGTGAGCACTTCCTGGAAGCTTTCCAGGTCTTCTTCTTCAGGTTGGAGGTAGATCTGCTGGCCTTTATCCGGCAGCCATACGCCATTTATCCCTTCCTCCCAGTCTGTACTTACCTCAAATGGCATGACGGCCAACAACTGGTCCATGAATACGATCTCTGCAGTATAGCGGTCGTGCCGCCAGGACCCCTTCACATTGCTGCCCCAACCGGCAGTGATCTTTACCCCTTCATCGCCTTTCTCCACCCGGTGCAGGCGCACAACCTGCCCTTTGAGTTCGCGGGCATCATTGTAAAACTTGATAAACAGTTCACATTGCCACTGCTTGCTGAGCAGGACATTTTTCAGCACGACTTCAGCATAGATATACCGGGTTTCCTCCCCATTAAAGCGACGCAGGTAAACCCGTTCGAACTCCGGCGTATCATCATACGGCCCTTCGTACATCCGCAGGGAAGTGATCTGGCAATAGGGGTTTTCTGTTTTGGTGATCTGCCGTCCGGCGTCTTCCACATAAAAATAGCGGGAAGCCACTTTCTCGCCCTCGATCCAGGCCTCCCAGTAATAGGCGCCTTTTTTCCAGAATACCCCTTCCTGCTTGTTGCCCCAGCCTTCCCGGATATACCCCACCGGATCATACTTGCTCACCTTCCGACGGAAGGGCAGCACACAGATCTCTTTCTTTTGTTTTTTTACTGCATAGCACCGCAGTTCCACATTGATCTCCCAGTCTTCAATGTCAAAAAACTTGTTGAAAAAAGAGAGTTCGGCATAGATATAAGTGGTTTCATGCCGATCGAACACCTGACGGTACTTTTTTTTGTTGTCGGCAAGCCATTCGGTGGAAGCGTATATCTTCAGCTCGCGGAATTTCCAGCGTTTGGAATCCTGGTTTTCTTCCGGTGTTTGTGATTGATGCGATCCGAAATACATGAAGGTCTGATTCGAAGTTGCGTATCTTGGAAATTATATTCGGTACAGGAACGAGGCGTTACCTGACGGACAAAGTAAGCAGTGTTCCGCCAAAATTAAAACAATTCCGGGCGGCAAGCGGTGAAAAAATTCTTCTGCAACCGGATAAACCCTTTGTTATACTGGTTGTTGTTTGGACAAATTCTAGTTTTGCGCCATTATTCAGGGCATGGAGATCAAACTCGCATATACAGACGAAGCCATTCTGCACTGCCGCGCGGTTATGCTGGCGCTCCGGCCACATATCCCGCAGGATGCATTCCTGCCCCAGGTAAAGGAAATGCAGCAAGAAGGATACCAACTGGCCTATATCGAGGCAGATGGCAAGGCTGTTGCTGCAATCGGTTTCCGGTATCAGCAATTTTTGTTCTCTGGTAAGCATTTTTATATCGACGACCTGAGCACCCTTCCTGAATACCGGGGTAAAGGCTACGGCAGTCAACTGCTGGATTTTGTCGCCAGACTGGCAAAGGAAAAAGGGTATGGAGTAATTACACTGGATTCCGGCTTTCACCGCCAGGATGCACACCGGCTTTACCTCAATAAAGGCTTTCAAATTGCATCCATCCATTTTTCCCGTAAAATCCACGACCAGTCCCAGTAACCTGTATTAATCACATCAACCACACTGTTTAAACTAAATGGCTACCATAAAATTTCAGTTCGAGGATAAGTCCATTCCGGAAAAGACCGTCACCGGTGATTTTGAAGACCAGTCAGTCCTCGAAATCACTGAAGACTACGATGTACACCTGAACCACAACTGTGGCGGTGTTTGTGCCTGCTCTACCTGTCATGTGTATATAGAAAGCGGTGAAGAGTATCTGGAAGAGCTCTCCGACAAGGAAGAGGATTTTATCGATCGCGCGATCAACCCCCGGTTAGAGAGCCGTTTGGGATGTCAGTGTGTCATTCTCGATAATAATGCCGAAATTACCGTCACTATTCCGGACCAGCGGCAGATAATCGGGCATGAGCACTAGTTGGCATGGTATACTACGTCATGTTCGCATGCCGTCAGAATCTTTTTAAGCAACATTTTCCTAACCTAAAGCCTAGTACATGAAAATCTTGATAATCGGTATGGGCCCCGGCAACGGGATGTCAATCGCCAAACGGTTTGGCCGCGAAGGCTTTGAAGTGCTCATGATCGCCCGGGATAAAACCAAATTAAAGCAATACGGAGCAGAACTCATGATGGCAGGTATCCGCCATGCGGGCTATGCGGTAAATATCGGTCGTAAAAAAGCATATAGTGCCCTGTTAAAACAACTGGCATCCGAGCATCCGGACCTGGATGTATTACACTACAATGCCAGCGCATATAATCCGGCTCTGCCTTCGGAAATGGACTATTCTGTTTTCCAGGAGGACCTGCAGATCAATATAGGCGGCGCACTTCAGGCCGTTCAGGCTTTTGTCCCGCTGATGAAAAAGCGTGGGAAAGGCACTATCTTCTTTACCGGTGGCGGTTCGGCGTTCAAAGCACCGCCCGAACTATTTTCCCTGAGTATCGGGAAGGCCGGCATGCGCAACCTGGCGCTCAGCGTGGCCAAAGAATGTGCACCGGCTGGTATCCGTGTTGCAACGATCACCATCCACGGGATGGTCAAACCAGGCACCAAGTACGATCCTGATCTGATCGCCAACGAATTCTGGCAACTCTATAAACAGCCATCGAAAAAGTGGAAATCAGAGGTAGATATTTAGGGTCATTTAGTCCCCATCGTGGTTTTCATCCAATCCAGGGTGAAAGCAAATACTTCTTCTTTTTCCGCTTCCTGGTGAATTTCATGGTACAGGTCCGGCCACTCCCGGTGATCGACCCTGCCCGACAGCCGGCCGGCCAATGCATGTGTGGCGGACGCTGACGTGATCTGGTCGGCTCCGCCATGTTGCAGCAACACCGGCAAGGGTGTCTCTCCGCTAAAACGGTCCAGCCAATTGGCCGCATCCAACAACTGTATCCCGGCCATCAGGCTGAGTTGGTCATGCACCAGCGGGTCAGACGTATATGCATCCACTACAGCCGGATCACGGGAGATACGGGTGGGGTCCAGGCCATTGGGCATTTGAAGGGCCGGCAAGAGCCGGTGCAGCAGCCGGCCGGCCAGTACTTTGACCAGGGGAGCGGGAAACGCCAACCGGACCCAGGGACCGGTAGATATGACGCCTGCCAGGTCCGGAAACCGGCGAAACAGGTAGTTCAATACCAGGTTACCCCCCATGGAATGTCCGTACAGGAAATGTGGAACATCCGGTTGCCGCCGTGCAGTTTCGCCGAGTGCCTGCCCGATATCATCCAATAACGCATCCAGACTTCGG
Source organism: Bacteroidota bacterium (assembly GCA_006226345.1). Lineage (GTDB taxonomy): Bacteria > Bacteroidota > Bacteroidia > Chitinophagales > Saprospiraceae > M3007. The sequence goes on from SBHD01000239.1 coordinate 29,569, forward strand.
ACATGCCCGCGTTTGCCTCCGCTTCTGCCAAAACCCTGGTGATCATAACCCAGGACAGACACGGACCTGCTGTTGAACCAATCGGCCACGTGATCGTACCGGCCGGTATGTTCACCAAGCCCGTGGACCAGGGTGATAACTGCGATGGGGTGGTCAACCGGCCAGTACCTGGCCTGAATGGTGATATCTTCTTTGTTTGTCCAGTTTAATTCCTGCATGGTATTTTTAATGGCTGGGAAGTTTAATCGGGCAAAAAACTGCCGGTATTGTCTCAACAATTTACTTCCGAATACACGGCGACACTTTTATGTTAATAGGCTCGGACTGACTATGTTTAGACTAAGTAAATACTAACCTTTGTCAGCAATCCTGCATGTTGCCCAAAAGTACACCTCCTGTTTTTATTTTAATCCCTTTTTGGCAATGCAAGACAAACAACTACCTGTTACAACAAATTCGTTCACCATGCGATTTTTTACCATTACCAGTATAGTATTGTGCTGTCTTGCCTGTACTGCACCCGGTTATTCCCAGGGTTGCGTAGCGATCCGGGGGTCAGCCTCCTGCAGCGTCAGCCTGGGTACCAGCAACACGCTGCAAAAAGGCGAATTCATAGCCGGCGCCGGTTTTCGTTATTTCAAATCCTTTCGGCATTTCCGGGGAGCGGAGGAAGAAACTTACCGGATTGAGGAAGGCACCCAGGTGATCAACCACTCTTATTTCCTGGATCTCTCCCTCACGTACGGCATAACCAGCCGGATCTATGGAACCCTTATCCTTCCAGTGGTATATCACAACCGCTCATCTATGTATGAGCATGGTGGAAATCCGCCTAACGGATTGGGGGAACGTCATGAAACCAGCTCTGCCGGGTTGGGGGATGCCCGTGTAGAGGCCGGATATTGGCTGTTCGATCCCTTCAAACACCACTACTTCAACTATGCAGTCGGACTGGGAGTCAAACTGCCCACCGGCAAATACGATTATACTGACACCTTTTACAACCAGGGCCCCAACCGCGATGAGAACCGGGAGGCAGTTGTGGACCAATCCATACAACCCGGGGATGGCGGCACCGGCATTACCCTCAGTCTGCAAGGCTATCATTCTCTGTCTGCAGCATTTATGCTGACCACCAATTTGTACTACCTGGTCAACTATCAGGAAACAAACGGCGTGCTGACCCGGAACGGCAGCAGTGAGTTTTCCTGTCCGGATCAATTCGCGGCACGCGTGGGTGCCTTTTATAATACGAAACTACACGGCCTGAGCGCTTATCTGGGTGGTCGCATAGAAGGTGTGCCGACCAACGACCTGATCGGCGGCAGCATGGGATACCGCCGGCCAGGCTATGTGGTTTCGGCAGAGCCGGGAATCAGTTTTCTCCTGAACCGGTACTCATTCAACCTGAATGTTCCCGTGGCAGTCTACCGCAACCGCACCCAAAGCTATGA
>SBHD01000109.1 GCA_006226345.1 Bacteroidota bacterium
AAAGACCGGTCTTTACGCCTCGGGCTTGCTATCGGGCTGCTTATTCTGGGAATTGGTGTACTGATGCTCCGGAGCAGGGGGCGGATTCTGTAGAAATATTCAGTGAAGTGGTTTGTATCAGGCGGGTTCAGCCTTTCGAGGTGTCAACCAGCCGGTTATCCTCGTCCGGAAAGATCGCTACCGGGCGAAAACCTTTTGCCTCCTCTGGCGTCATCAGAGCATAAGAGATGATGATCACCACATCTCCGACCTGAACCAGCCGGGCGGCAGCGCCGTTCAGGCAAACAACCCCGCTACCCCGTTCACCCCGGATCGTATATGTTTCCAGGCGGGCACCGTTGTTGTTGTTGACGATCTGAACTTTTTCACCCTCTACGATATTGGCCGCATCCATCAACTCCTCGTCGATCGTGATACTGCCGATGTAGTTCAAATCAGCTTGTGTGACACGCACCCGGTGAATTTTGCTTTTAAAGACTTGTATCAACATAGTTTTGTTTACCGGTGCCCTGCATTCCGGCATGAACCGGTTGTACTGCAGAGGCTAATGTTCCGTTCATCTTATCTTATGACGAAAAAAACACCGAAAGGTCAATTTCGGTTGCAAAGGTAGTCGTTCGACATTGGAAAACGGGTTGCTGTTTTTCTTTTTTCCATCGGTTGAGTTTCAATTTTGCCGTACTTTTGCGGCTCTTTTTTCAATACTGGTTTATTTTTCATCAATGTCCGGATGGCCGGATCTTTTGCAGTAGCATGAAACGCACAAAAATCGCTGAACTTCTCCGCACCGAACCCACTAACACGGAAGTCCTGGTAAAAGGCTGGGTAAAAGCTTTCCGCAACAATCAGTTTATAGCCCTCAATGATGGTTCGTGTGCTGCCAATATTCAGGTAGTTGTCGATGCGGAACGCGTGGATGCTGCCTTAACCGACCGGATCAAATTTGGCGCTGCCATCGGCGTACGGGGCAAGCTGATCGAAAGCCAGGGCAAGGGGCAGAAGGTAGAAGTAGTGGCTGAAGAACTCACCATTTTCGGCGATTGTAATCCGGAGGAATACCCGTTGCAGCCCAAGCGGCAGACCCTAGAATACCTGCGCGAAGTGGCGCACCTGCGCTTCCGGACCAACACCTTTGGTGCGGTATTTCGCGTTCGGCATGCGCTGGCTTTTGCGATCCACAAGTTTTTCAACGACCGTGGTTTTTATTACATGCATACGCCGGTGATCACCGCAAGCGATGCGGAGGGTGCAGGTGAAATGTTTCACGTAACGACCCTGCCACTGGAAAACATACCGCGTACGGAAGACGGGGAGGTGGATTTTAGCAAAGACTTTTTCGAACGGCCGGCCAACCTCACGGTGTCCGGGCAGCTGGAGGCCGAACTGGGCGCTCTGGCCTTAAGCGATGTATACACCTTTGGCCCAACCTTCCGCGCTGAAAACTCCAATACAACGCGGCACCTGGCAGAGTTCTGGATGATCGAGCCGGAGATTGCCTTTGCCGATCTTCACGACGATATGGACCTGGCGGAAGATATGCTGCAGTACGTGATCAATTATGTACTGGAGCATTGTGCTGACGATCTGCAGCTCCTGGAAAACCGCCTGCTGGAGGAGGAAAAATCGAAGCCGCAGCACGAACGTTCGCCCATGCCTCTGGTGGAGCGGTTGCGTTTTGTAGTAGAAAACAAGTTCGAACGGCTGACTTATACGGAGGCGATCGAGATACTAAAGAATTCCAAGCCCAACAAAAAAGGGAAGTTCCAATTCCCGATCGAAGGCTGGGGTGCCGATCTGCAGAGCGAACACGAGCGCTACCTGGTGGAAAAACATTTCCAGAAGCCTGTCATTCTGACCAACTACCCGGCGGCGATCAAGGCCTTTTATATGCGCCTGGACGATCCCGGTGAAAACGTTCCCGGACCTACCGTGTCAGCCATGGATATTCTTTTTCCCGGAATTGGCGAGATCGTTGGCGGATCACAGCGGGAGGAGCGGTACGATGTATTGTTGCAGAAAATGCGCGAAATGAATATTCCGGAAGAAGAACTGTACTGGTATCTCGATACACGGAAATTTGGCTCCTGCCCGCATGCCGGTTTCGGACTGGGCTTCGAGCGGCTGGTACAGTTCGTGACAGGTATGGGTAACATCCGCGATGTGATCGCCTTCCCCCGTTATCCGGGCAATGCCGAATTTTAAGTGTCCTGCTACCACTTTCCGGATTCTCGGCTTACTGTTGGATTTGTATTTTTACGGGTGTACACATTTCCTTACAACCAAAAATACAGACCATGAAAGCACTTTATTTCCTTCCATTTCTTTTTACCCTGTTCCTGTTCAATTGTGGACAGAGCAGTGAAAAGCAATCCGGCCAAAGCGAGGCGGAGGCACAGCTACAGGAAGGGGGCGAAGCTGCTGCCGATGCTATTTCCCAGGCGGAGAAAGCGATCAAGGATGTCCAGGGCGGGCATGCCGATGTGACGCCGGTACCCTTTCGGAAACTAAAAGAGCTCTTGCCTGAGGAATTGCAAGGGTTGCCCCGTACCAGCCATTCAGGTGAAAGTACCGGCGCTATGGGGATGAAATTTTCGATGGCCGAGGCGCGGTATGCAAAAGACGACAAGAAAATAGCCGTCAAACTGGTGGATGCTGGCGGTATCGGTATTGCGGCCATGAGCATGGCTGCCTGGAGTAATATGGAACTCGACCGGGAAGACGACCGTGGGTATGAGCGGACATCAAACTGGGGGAGTTATAAGGCATACGAGCGTTGCCGGACCGGCGAAAATTACTGTGATTTTAAATTATTCAGTAAGGAAGGGATCATTGTCGAACTGGAAGGCACTAATATTTCGATGGATGATTTAAAAGAGGCGGCTTCTGACCTGAAAATCAATAGTATTCCGGGTATGCGGGAATAAGATTCTAAACGAAACAGGACGAGCCTTTTCATAGCGGGAGGCCTGAAATTCGGTCCGGAGACCGGGTTCGAGCCTGTTGCTTTTGTCTTTTTTTTTCTGTAATTTTGTGGAAAATGAAGTGAATAGGGGTCTTTTTCTGCAAAAAATTGAATTTTTTTGCCGAGCCCCCTTGCGCTGCGTGTTAAGAGAATCTTAAATTGCAGTGTTTTTCACCTAATCCATCCATGAACGCTCGCAAGTCCCTGTAATCTTCGATTTAATCCAACCGCTAGGGGCCCAACAGAATAGTTTGGCTGAATCTTCAAATACGGTGTTTGCCCCAAGGCTGAGTACCAAGTGCAAATCCGGTTTGAAGTACTTACACATTGAGTAGTCAGATTCTAACTCTACTTCTTGCGAATGAGCGATTTACACACAAACTTAACCCTACCGTCCAGTCCGGAAAATGTTTGTCAAGTTGAACCTTTCGTACATGAACTAGCCCAACGCTTCAATCTTTCTCCTGATTTACATGGAAACATCCTGGTCAGCCTGACCGAAGCCGTTACCAACGCCATGCTACATGGCAACCGGGGAGATTGTTCTAAGCATGTTTCCATTTCCATGCGTCGCCAAAAAGATGCACTGTCCATCCGGGTTTCCGATGAAGGTCCGGGGTTCGATCCAGGCAATGTACCGGATCCGACCTGTCCGGAATTTCTGGAGACATGCGGTGGCCGGGGGCTGTATCTGATGCGCCACTTGAGCGACGGATGCCGCTTCATCAGCAATGGCAGTACCGTGGAAATGCGTTTTAAACTGGGGTAGCCATTTCCTGCTGGAGGAAAACCAAAGCATGATTTGAGTTTACGTACATATTATAGCGAGCCTGTTTCAGTCAGTGGAACAGGCTCGTTAATTTTTAAGCAATCCCCTTTTCCCATGCAGTTTCCAACACTTCCCATACCGGACGAGCCAGAAAGCGGCGTTTCGTTCTTTTTTGAAGATGTAACTTTTGATCTGCCCGACCAGCCCGGATTGTCGGCCTGGCTGCAGGAGATCGCCCGGCAGGAGAACAAACCGTTTATTGATCTGAACTTTATTTTTTGTTCGGATGAATACCTCCGGGAAGTCAATGTCGAATACCTGCAACATGACTATTATACCGACGTGATCACCTTCCCGTATACGGAAGGTACCGTGCATGGTGATATTTTCATCAGTTCGGATCGGGTGGCGGATAATGCCCGCGAACTGCGTATCCCATTTTTGCGCGAACTGTACCGGGTAATGGCACATGGCGTACTGCACCTGGCAGGCTACGGCGACAAATCACCGGAAGAGGAGAAACAAATGCGGGAAAAGGAAGATTATTACCTGGCGACCCTGCCGGAATAGCCAAAGGCAGGTAGGCTACTCCGCGTAACTTCTTTATGTTTGAGGAACTTTTCTCCTATGGCCGATACCTACTCTCTTCCACCCTTGCCGCCCCAATTGGATCCTTTCCGGACCCGGTTTCTGGAAACACGGCAGTCTTTTATCCGGATCAAAGCCCAGCCTGCTCGAGCCACTACCTGGTGGGAAAGCAAAGTAGGCGGACTGCCCTATCTGCCCAAAGACGTACCCTATCCACAGGCACCGGATGGCCGGAATCTGTTTTTTCTCGCTCAACTCAACTTTGCCGATATGCCCGCGCTGGATCCCTTCCCTGATACGGGTATCCTGCAGTTCTATATTTACGATGACGACCTGTATGGTATGGATTTCGACGATGGCGAGAATCCGGATACTTTCCGGGTGTTGTATTTTCCCGAGCCGATAGCGGATCCGGGGCAACTGCAAACAGAACTATCCCCGGGTACAGGGCACGACCTGCTGCCACACCATCCGGATGCTTCGTTCCCACTCACTTTTGCGCTGCAGGAGGAAATCGCTCCGGACACGGACTATCGGTTCTGGCAGCAGTTTGGCGCCGGCTTTTTCCGGCAGTTTGGCGAACAGGAATGGGAGATGCAGGACGCTTATGGGAAGGCTGTCCGGTCAGATGGGCACAAATTAGGCGGTTATGCCTATTTTACTCAGGATGACCCACGGCGCCCGGAAGACCCCATGCTGCTGTTGTTTCAACTGGACTCAGACGAAGGGATGGACCTGATGTGGGGTGATATGGGTATCGCGCATTTCTTTATCCGGGAAGATGATCTCCGGGCCCGGGACTTCAGTCGGGTACTCTATGATTGGGACTGTCTGTAGGGAATTCAGATCGCGCTCAGCACTTCTCTCCGGCCTCTGCTCCGGATAGGGCTACAAGAGCATCCACACAGCCTGTAACGCCAGGTTGGTATAAATACCGGCCAGTACATCGTCGAGCATCACGCCCCAGCCTTTACCAACGCTTTCAAGTTGCCGGATACCCAGTGGCTTGAAAATATCGAACAACCGGAACAGCAGGAACGCCGCCAGCCACCAGGGCCAGGCAAATGGTATGACGAGCAGACTGATCCACATACCAACCATTTCGTCCAGGACGGTTTGGCTGGGGTCCTTCCCCCATTCATCGGCCACTATGGCAGAACCCTGTGCGCCCAGCCAGGTGCCGGCCAGAATAAGCACTACTAACATTACCACCAGGTTCTGGGGAAACCAATAGGCGATGGGCCAGGCCAGCACCAGGGCCAGGCCGGCGCCCCAGGTACCGGGTGCTACAGGCATCCAGCCTGCGCCGAAGCCTGTCAGCAGGACTTTGTAAAACTTTTTCATATTGAAGGCTGCTATTCAAGAGGTGGTGCCAGAGGGCATTACCGGTTATAGGGGATGCGGGCCACAATGGAGCGTCCCAGGGTGAGTTCGTCGGCATATTCCAGATCGCCGCCGAAGGAAACTCCCCGGGCAATTGCACTGAGCGTCACATCCAGATCCTGCAGTTTTTTGGCCAGGTAGTAAACAGTGGTTTCGCCTTCAATGGTCGGACTGATCGCCATGATCACTTCCCGGATCTCCCCTTCCTGTATGCGGGCCAGCAGCGATTCTATATTCAGGTCAGACGGCCCGATACCCTCAATTGGTGAGATAATACCGCCGAGCAGGTGGTAAAGGCCCCGGTATTGTCCGGTATCTTCAATGGCCATCAGGTCGCGAATGGACTCAACGACGCACACCAGGGTACGGTCGCGCCGGGTGTCGGCGCAGATATGGCATATTTCAGCATCGGCGAGGTTATGGCAGGTTTGGCACTCCCGGATACCATCCCGCATGTTCAGCAGGGCTGTGCTGAATTGTTCGGTTACCGCTTTTTCCTGCTTGAGCAGGTGCAGCACCAGTCGCAGAGCCGTTTTTCGGCCGATACCGGGAAGAGTGGCAAACGCCTCTACGGCTTTTTCGATGAGTTTGGAGGAGAAGGTCATGACGAAGGGCAAAGATACGGTACCCGGGTGGTTTTCGTTACCGGGATTGTATACCTGCCGGCATATGTAGGGACAAAAAAATATCCGCCACTACAAAAGCAGCAGCGGATAAAAGCGGCGGCAGGCCTTTCCAGGTAACTGCCGCCGCACGGAAAACTACCCTGTCATGTCCTATCTTTTGTTTTGTTCTGGTTATTGGGGTGGACAGGTTCGCTTACCGGTCTGGTAAGCTGGTAATCTTACCGAATGGGAACGCTCAGCACCGGGATATCCGAGTGGTTCGCTGTGTCTTCCGTCAGGCTTCCAAACAGGAGGTGTGAAAGGCCCTGGCGCTGGTGCGTACCCATTACGATCAGGTCGGCGTGTTCCTGACCCGCAAATTGTAAGATGCTGGCCTCTTCATTAAAGGTGTTTCCGCTAATGAAGGGTTTGACGTTCTTCAAGCCGGCTTCTTCAGCAAATGCAGTAATTGCTTTTTCGATATCCTCGTTGGAGTCGAAGCCTGCCGGGTTGTTTAAATACAGCACCTTAACTTCAAAGGAGAACTGTTTTTGCCATTCGGCAAGTGTCCGGAACACGCCTGCCTGATCCTTACGCAGGGTGGTGGGGAAAACTACTGTCTTCAAGGTGAATTCCCCGGAATTTTCCGGTACTGCCAGTACCGGACACGGTGCAGTTCGAATGACCTTTTCCGTGTTGGAGCCTACAAAGAATTCAGTAGCTCCTGTAGCACCCTTGGTTCCCATTACGATCAGATCGGCACGATCTTCTTCAGCGATACGGCGAACAGTAGAATAGAGGAAACCTTCTTCTACTACCGTTTCGAACTTCACATCATCAAACTTTCCACTGCCTACCAATTCATTTTTCAACATGAACAGTTCCTCAGCGGCATTCTCATAATACTCCGTCATATCATATGCCTCCGGAACATAATAGTCCGGCAATGGGGGAGCATATGCCACGGCTGTATTGGTATGTAATAATTCCAAACGGCCTTCTACCATCTCGGCCAAGACCGCCGCCACTTTCAAAGCATGCTTTGAGTTGGACGAAAAATCGGTGGGAACTAATATCTTTTTCATGACCAGGCATTTAATACAACAAAAGTCACACGCATCCCGCCCCCGTAAAATGACGCGCATCAGAGCGGTTAATGATTGTAGTCGGACTTGCTTTCGAAATGGAGGTTGCAGATTCTATCCGCCGGCACCTTTTACGGAGCCGTTATCCTTGCGCCGGCAACCCTTCCGGGTATCGCACATCCGTAAGGGCAAGGCCCTGTGCCGGTACACTCAGGCTTCTTTTCAGTGTTGTCTGCCGATCCAGCGCTTCTTTTACATCCTCCAGGCGGAGCTTGCCCTGTCCTGCCTGGACACAGGCACCTACTATGAGCCGGACCATGCCCCGTAAAAAACGGTTGGCCGTGATGTGGAAAACCAGCCGGTTAGCCCCCTCCTTTACCCAGCGGGCCTGGTGCAGGGCACAACGATAGTGATCGGTGCCGCTGTGCGACTTGCAAAATGGATAGAATGCCTCATACTGGATCAACAGATCGGCCACGCGCTGCATACCGGCCAGGTCCAGCAGACGGCCCTGTGGATAGAACCATGATGTTTCCTGCCGGAACGGATCCTTAATGAAATGAATATGGTATTCGTAACTACGGGCAGTGGCATCAAACCGCGCATGGGCATCAGCGGCTACCGGTATTGCCGAAAAAACGGCTATATCATCCGGCAAAAGGCTGTTCAGGCCGTATAGTTCCGGCTCTGTTATCCCGGCGGCAGTATCCAGGTGTACAACAAAATACCGGGCATGCACACCGGCATCCGTGCGGCCACACCCTGTTATGGATACCGGTTCGCGCAGGATGGTGGACAGCGCCTGCTCGAGTACTTCCTGTACACTGGTCGCATTCGGTTGGCGTTGCCAACCGGCATAACGGGTGCCGTTATAGGCGAGTGTAAGGAAATACCGCATAGGAGGGTGCGTTAAAGACCGTGTTGTTCCAAAAGTTTGTCGCAGGCTGCATCAAGCATATGAAACACCTCCTCAAAGCCATCGTCATCGTAGTACGGGTCCGGCACGCTGCGGTCCTGATCAGGATGTGTCAGATCGAGAATAAGCCGGACCTTTTCCCGGTGCGAAGTATCCCGGGCGAGCTGCAGGACATCGCGTTGGTTTTGGGTATCCATGACGAAGATCCGGTCAAAACGTTCAAAATCCTCTGGCCTGAACTGCCGTGCCCGCTGGTCTGTGATATCGATCTGGTATTGCCGTGCAGTAGCGATAGAGCGCCGGTCGGGCAGTTCGCCGGCATGCCAATGGCCAGTGCCAGCACTGTCCACATCCCAGTCCAGACCCCGCTGCCGGACTTTGTGTTTTAAAATGCCCTCTGCAAGGGGGCTGCGGCAAATATTGCCGAGGCAAACCATCAGGATACGCATAGGTTAATGTGCTTAATATGATGAGTGCGGTCAATGTAGCGGATCCGCTAAAAAAAGCAGTGCTGCCGGGGAAAGGGCCGGCAGCACTGCAAAGGTAACGGGGATGACTGTAAACCGGTAAGGCCTGTGCGGTCAATTCCGGTTGGAACGGTTTCCGTACCGCTGGTTTAATTAAAAGATCTTGCTGTATTTGAGCAGGAAGGCACCGGTTAGCTGGGCTGCCGGGGCCTGTTTGTCGCCGGAATCACCATAGACACCGTTGTCGTTGGAGTCCAGGTTCATCTTCACGTCCTGATCGTAGAACAGTTCACCCAGCAGGTCCAGGGAAAGCCCTTTGAAAAGTTGAATGCTGAAGTTGTTAGTAAACAACACGTCGATGGCACTCGGGCTGTCGAGGTAATTGGAGAACAGGCGCAGGGTGGAATTTACCGACAGGCGGTCGTTGTAATATTTATTCTCATAGCGCCCGACCAGTTCGGAACCAAGGCCGAGGAAATGGTTCTTGTAATCGGTGATGACACCATTGGCGTCGCGGGTTACCTCGTTTCCGTGGATGTCCAGCAGGGCCAGGGAATCGTCGGCCACATAGATAAAGCGCACGGCAACCGGAGAGTACTGGAAAGTCATGTGGCCGTTGGGCTTGAATGTGACACCAGGCGAAAACTGCACCAGCGCCGGAGACAGGAATTTGGAAACGACGATGTCCTGCTTGCCGTCCAGCACCACGGGTTTAAGGTAATTGCTCTTGTACGTCTCCAGGAGCTGGGATTGTGCCAGCAGGTCGGCAGAAACATACCATTTGTCACCGCCGATCTTGTAGCCGTAAGTAGATGTCAGGCGCAGTACATCGAGGTTTTTTTGGAAGCCTTCAGGCTGGCTGAGCGAGGTGCGACCAAGTTTTTGTACGGAGAGTTGCAGGCTGACCTGATTGTTCCAAAAAGACTTTTGGCCTTTATGGTTGGCAGAAACGGAACCCAGTCCACCCAGTCCGACACGGCCGGTACCGCCCCCTACCCGGGGGTTGAGGATGGCGAGACCGCTCAGGTCAAGCCCCAGGCTGCCGCCATAGGTCCAGGTGGTGTCGCGGCCGCCCGAATCCTGGGCAGAAGTACTTACAGGGGTTGAAGCAGCAAAGCTGAAAGCGAGGAGTAAGATAAATAAACGCATACGAATAGAGATAGAAATGGTTTAACAACATAATGGATTAAAGACCCGGGGGTTATACCTCGGGTGGTATCAGGTTGTCTTCCTGTCCTTCCGGATAAAAGACTTCAACTTTTTCAGTAGTCATCTTGCTCAGCGGGACAATAATGGCCCGCTCGGTAGTTTGCAGGATCAGGGAGGTTGAGTCGATCATGACCACTTTGCCCCGGGCGCCGTCGATGCTGATCTCATCGCCTACCCGGACCTTGTTGCGGTTGTAATGGCCGGCGAGGTAATTTGCTACCAGGTCACGCGCAGCGAGCCCGTAGCCAAAGGCAAACGCCAGGGCCAGAGCTCCGATGATCACCGTCAGGTTGGAGGCGATAAAACCGGTGCTGATCTTGGCCTGAGAAAGGGCGCTGACTGCGATGGTAATAAACAGGAAATAAAAGACGGCGGTCGCGATCATTTTAGCCGAGGGAATGCCCAGGCTTTGGCAGGTGGTAAGCACCAGACCGCGTACCATATCGGCCAGGAACAGGCCCAGCAAAAACAGGACAAAGGCTGAAAAAAGGGCCGGCAGGTAATCGATCAGGTCGCGCACCATATCTGTGATCGCCGGTATGCCCAGCATATCAGTAGCAAAAATGATGAAGCCCAGCATCAGGATGTAGTACACCATTTGGGCCACTACATTGGAGATCTGAATCTTCATGCCGGTGCGTTGTACCAGGTCAATGTCGTTCAGGCGCTCGCCCAGCCGGTCGACCTGCAGGCTGGCCAGCACGCGCCGGATGATCCGGCGCAATAAACCAGCTATAACACGGCCGATGATCAATACCAGCAGTGCGAACAAGATCTTGGGGGCGGCTTCTGAAAAGCGTTCCAGTAACTCGGTGAATACGCCTTCTTTCAGTTTGTCAAGAAAATCCATGGATAAAAGATTGTTTACACGTGGTTTTTGGAGTTTGGAGTTTGGGAGTACTGCACTCCCGGATGATTAAGATTGTTCTTCTCTAGTTTCAGTAGCCTGTGTTACCGCTTGCCGGGCGGTGTCCGCCAGTCGGGCCACGCATCGGGCTCGGGCCGGCGGCCAGGCAGGAAGTCGGCTTGCGGACCGGTATCACCGCTCCCGCCGATCATTTGGACGACCGTTTCCAGGGCATTCGGCATGAACAGCTCCACGACACGGCCAAAAACAGCCATGTTGGTGGTCTGGCTCGAAATCCGACGCTCCAGTTCGGGAGGCAATCCGGCCTCCCATTTGGCCTCCAGCATTTTGAAACTATTGCTTCGCTCTTCCATTCAGATGACCAGTTAAAAAATCGGTTTAGTTTGTGTGTATAGTATTGTTAAATAAAATCAGGATACAAGCGGGTCGGTGGCATACAGACTGTCGTAGATCTGCTGGGCTTTCTGTTTGGCCCGCATGATCTGCATCTTAATGGCACTTTCCGTTTTATTAAAAAAATCGGCGATGTCTTTGATGGACATGTCGTCCATGTATTTCATAAGCAGGATGATCCGGTCGCCCTCCGGCATTTCCTGTAATACCTTTTCCAGCCGGTCCTGTTTCATCTCCAGCAATACGCTGTCCGGCACATCCACTTCAGGCTCGTCACCAATACGGCCTACATCATCAGCCAGCAGTACCGGAATTTTCTTCTTTTTCCGGATCAGGTCAATACAAAAGTTATACGTGATCGAATACAACCAGGTGGAGAAGGAGGATTGTGCGCTAAACCGGGACAGGTTCAGGAATACCTTGATGAAAATATCCTGTACCGCATCATGCGCCAATGCCTCATCACCCAACATGGAGATGCATTTGGCAAACACCTTACCCGCGTACCGGCGGTACAACAAGGTAAAATACTCCGGATTCTGCTCTTGCAAATAGCGTTCGATCAGTTCACTATCGCCAGGCCCGGATCCGGAATTCGTCTTATTGGTAACCTTGGCCAAGGTTCGGATAAGTGGTTTAGCAGATAAATGTGGCGTGTTCGTCGTCAATTGCAAAGAGATAAAAAAAACGCGACACACGCCGCCTTTTTCTTTTAAACCGTTAATAAGACGTTAAACTTTTTTTCCCGTCACATGGATTCCGGCATAAACCTTCACAGTGCCGTTACTTTGCACAAACTTTAACATTTGTCATGAAAAATCGCCTGCTCTTCGTCCTGTTCCTGCTCGCTGCGGGCACCCTGTTTGCCCAGCAGCGGACCTATTATACCCGCGTCAATTATCCGGTGGATTCGGTGTACCCGTACAATATCCCCCTGCTGGATATGGACAGCACCCGGGAGATGAATTCCAAAGACATCCTGGCGGTCAATCCAAAGAACAAAAAACCGACCGTGCTGGCATTCTGGCTCACCACCTGCCGCCCCTGCCACCGCGAGCTGGCAACCTACACGGCCAACTATGAAGAATGGCAAAAGCAGGCCGATTTCCGTATGGTGGCTATCTCTATCGACTTTCCGCACCGGTTCCGGGAGATTGCCACCATTGCTCAGGAGAAACAGTTCCCGTTTGAAGTATACTGGGATCGCGACCGCCTCTTCCGGTCGGTTATGCCCTATGGCGGCCTGAACGGCCTGCCCCAGGTGTTCATTTTTGATAAGGAAGGAAAACTGGCTTACCACCACAAGGGTTTCCGGCCGGGCGACGAACTCACCCTTTTTGCCAAAATCCAGGAGTTGCAGTAAGGCTATTGCCGCCGCCGACTATTGTCCCCGGTGCTTTGGGCTTGTATGGAAGATTCCACTTCCCAGTTGGCCCGCAGGGGATCCAGTTTTTTCTGAACAATGCGTTCGGGTTGACGCCGCAGGTAATAAGCGCCCGGATCCCAGCGCCTGTTCCGGTTATCGTCTGAAATAAGCTGCGCCGTATAGGTAACCGGCTGAAGTCCGGAAAAGACGAACCGTACGGAAGAGGAGTCGGCCGTAAATGTGCGCTCACTTTCCAGTTCATTATTATTCAATAACCGCAGCAGATAGGGCTGTCCGGGTTCAAGGTCTCCGACGGTCAGGTTCAGGATGCCGAGTTGTTTGGTTTCCGGTACCGTAAAACTGCGCAGCAGTGTATCGGTATTGCCAACGCCGAAAAGGTCCACTACTGCTCCCGGCAGCAGGGTCAGGTCGTAGCGTACGCCCGGCTGCCAGTCGACCAGCACCTGCACTGCGCGCGGATCAGCTGTATCCCGGACCGGCAAAAACATCCGCACGTCCACGGAATCCGATTGGATACGGCACTTCGAGGTGTCTATTGTTTCAACCGGACTATTGAAGGGGAGTAATACAGGTTTGTTCGGATATACATTGACGGTCCTGGCAAGCCGGGGAATCGGGACCGCTGGTGTTTGCGGCGTAGTTTGCCGGCCCTGGCGTTGCTGCCCGCCTACAGGTGCCGGTGGTCTTTCATCCCGGAAGGTCATGCTGTGTTTTTGCAGAAAACCGTTGCGGGAAAAAGCCTTTACCGGAACGGTATCTTCCAATACCAGCAGGTTCCAGGCGGTTGAATCCGGGTTGTCGTACCACAGCAGGATCGTGTCCTGGTCGGTATGCCGGACGGTCCGGAGGCCGGGCAGGTCAGCAGGCTGTACCTGTACGGTGTCGGGCGGTCCGTTGAAAAATATTTTGACCAGTCCAAACCGGTTGATTTCCTGCCGGAGCATCCGGAGCCGGGGCTCGGGCTTGAATACGCGGATTGCCGGTAGAGAGCGCAGGCTGTCGTTCACAACGATCATGCTGTCCGGGAAACCGATCTGCTCGGTTTCGCCATCCCATTTCAGGTTTTGGTTCGCATCTTCGATCGCCACGCATTTAAAGCGCCCTGCCCGGACATTAGGGATGGAAAACTGTCCGCTCTTGTCACTGCGTGCCATATAATAGGGCCGCTCTTTGGTAATGATACTGTCGTCGGCAACATCGTAGAGCAGGATTGAAATATTTTCCATCGGATCGCCGGTCTGGGCGTTTACCACACTCCCGGATACCGACAGGCTGTCGATATAATCACCCGTGGAAAAGACAAAGCGGAGGTCTTTGGCCGGATTGCCTTCGTGGAGGTCTTTTACGGCCGTACCGAAATTGATCGTATAGGTAGTATTGGGCCGGAGTTCTTCTGACTCGTCAAACCGGAAGGTCACAGTACGGCCTTTCAGGGTAACCTCGGGCCGTTTGGCCAGCGGCGGCGATATCAGTACCTGTGTGCCGACATCCTGCAGGGTAACCCACTCGTCGAACGTGAGCTGAAAGGACCGGCCCTCGAAGCGGGTGCTGAGGTTGGGTGTGCTTTTTTCCGGTACCAGCCCGGGTGGGGTGGTGTCCTTGGGCCCGCCTTCCGGTGCGATCGGACGGGCGCAGGCAATCAGGCCCAGTATACAGGCAAGAAGGGTGAGTTGTTTCATGCGTATCTGCCGCAAAAGTAGGAAAACGCCTGATGGCAGGAGAATGCTGCGGCCGGTAAACAAAATTGACATCAGGGAATACGTACCGGCGGGATTTTCGGATGGGCTTTTTTCATAACCGCAACCATACCAGCAGGCCTGCGTCCCGGGAGTAAACCTGCCAGCGGAATATACCAAGGAGTTTATATGCCATAGGCCTCGATAAAAGCACGGTACTGCTCGTCTTCCCGGAGTACATCGGGGTTGCCCAGCAGGATGAGCTGTTCGCGTGCCCGGGTTAGCGCGACATTCAATTTCCGGTCCACACCCTCTCCTGATCGGTTGACCAACCGGCTTAACTGACCGGTCGTGTGGACGCAGGACGAGATCAGGATGACCTCCCGGGCACCACCCTGGTACCGCTCGACCGTGTCGATGGTAAAATCATCGGGTTGCAGGCCGGCAGATGCAATGGCCTGGCGGATCTGGGCGATCTGCGCCCGCCAGGGGGTAATGATGCCCAGGCTTTGGTCAGGCTTCCAGGGCTTGCCCGTTGCAGCATAAAGGGTCTGAAAGTACCGGGCCAACCGGGCAATATATTCCGCTTCTTCCGGAGCTGTTTTCTGATAGGGCACTGCATCCGGACAGACGACAGGCAGGAACAACACACGCCGGGTGCACAGTTCCGGTACCAGTGGCTCCGGTAGGTCCGGCATCTCTGTCCGGCGTAATTCCCGGTGCTGGACGTGGTCTGCCGTGGGGCTGTCGCCTGCCAGGGTCTGTAACAGCCCATTATAAAAGTGCCGGTTGGGAAAATCCATGATCGCGGCATGCATCCGGCCCTGGCGGCTAAGCTGTCCGAAATGTTCGTGTAATCCTTCTGCCACACACTTTCGGTACAGCCGCTCAAAATAAGAGTCGCGCAGGTCAAAAAGGCCGATAGCCTGCAGGTCAGGGTCGTCGACAGCAGTCAGTTCAGGAGCCTGGGTGGTTACTGCCGGGAGTTGCCGGTGGTCGCCGATCAGGATAAAATGCTCGAATCGGGTAAGCAGGCCGATGAGCTGAGGCTCCAGGATCTGGGAGGCTTCATCCACGATCAGGCGCTGAAACTTTTTCAACTCAAGCAGGTTGTCGTTTTGCGCAAACGATGCTACCGTGCTCACAAAAATGCGCCGTGGTGCGATGATATCCCGGAGTTCGGTGCGGTTGGCCGCCGTGGCGACATGGGTATTCAGTAGTTGCCCGTGAAAGCGGGGGGCTGTGGAAAACCGGGAGCCGATCCGCAGATACTGGTCCCGGATATCGCCCTCCAGGCTTTCCAGCGCTTCGCAGATCTCATCCACGGCCCGGTTGGTATACGCCAGCAGGAGGAGGTTGTCGGTGGTATGATCCAGTACCCACCGGGCGAGGTCGCGCAGCATAAAACTGGTCTTGCCGGTACCGGGCGGACCCCAGAGCAGGAAAAAGTCTTTGGAAGTAGCGATATCGGCAACAACTTGCGGATCGCCGGCGGTAATGGTCCGGGCTGGCCGTTGTGCTTCAGATGGAGGCGACGGGTTAAATATCCGCTGCCGGCGTGCCGGCGCCGCTGCAGCCCACTCGAAGATCCCCCGGTACATGGCCGTAAAACCCATATCCAGGTTATCGGGTTCGAGGTTCCAGAGGCCACTGCTGTCAAATGGTTTGAGGTTGAACTGCCGGTATCGCAGCTGAACGATCACGCGTTCCTCCTCCAATCCGGTGATGATACATTTGATCACCTGGTGATCCAGCACGGTCTGGGCTTCCGACTCGGAAGGATACAGGACGGCAATATCACCTACCCGGAAATTTGCCAACGGGTTGGTGTGCCCGGTTTTGCGAAATACGATACAGGGGTCGGCCTGGTCGGCCCGGTTGTCGATGATTTCCAGGTGGCTGAGCAGAGCAAAGGCTTCCTGCTTCTCTGCAAAGCTGCTGCGCCAGAGGGCAGCATTTCCATGCAGGGTGTCGCTGTCCTCGGCCCCTACCTTGGCCAGCCATTGTTCCCGGGCAGTGAAGCCGGCAAAGGCGTTGAAATACTTTTTTTCGAGTGGGCTGAGTGGCTGATAGACCGATTCAAACAAACCGAAATCACGGGCCAGGAAGTCCCGGGCCGGCGCATTTGAAGTGCGGAGGCGCTCCAGCACCGGAACAGTTTCGTCTCCGGGCCGGATATTAGCCAGCAATCCTTCGATCGCGACCAGCTGGTTACGTACCTGCAGGGCTTCCCACTGCTCCGGAGCGACGGTTGGAGCGAAACGCAGTTGCTGGACATCTGCCCCGGAATAAAGGATATACTTGGCCGGGTCAGCCTGTGATCCAAACACAGAACGGACGAGCAGGTCGTACAGCAAGGTTTGGGTAAAATGACTGCGCTGAATGCCATAGCTGTTGGGTTGGAATGGAGTGCCACTTTTCAGCTCGACAATTGCCGCCCGTTCAGGCGTACGGTAGAACAGGTCAAGCCGGCCCTGCAGGCCATACTGCTCGCTGTAAAACGTTGGCTCGAGGATACAGTCCCGGGCTTCGATTTGCTGCTGTGCAAGCCCGGTTTGCGCCATATACTTCAGGTTGAGGAAGTGTTTCTGTGCCTTTCCGCTGATCTCCCGGACGGTGGCATCCGGCATCGGGGCATATACCAGCGGATACAGGCTGAAGGTTTCCCGGATCAGGTCCGGGAAGGCCGACTCGGGCTCATTAAGCAGCCGGTCGAGAAAATGGTTGGCTATATTCCCCAGCAGAATAGGTGCTGTGACCTGGAAGGGGAGGAATTTCCGGACAAGATAAGCCAGCGGATGTGCGCCGGATGCTTTAAAACACTCTGAGATGGCCGAAACATCCATCAGGTAGTCAGGCTCCACGACCAGCACGCGTGGCCGGTAATAACCGGCGCTGTCGACATCTACTTCCAGCAGGTTGAGCGTTACGGGGAAGCCAAAAACCGATTGCAGGAGCCGGATCGTAGGGTTGAAATTATCGTTCCGGTCGGCGATGTTATACCGGACCCGGACCGGCTGCCCGGGATATTCATCGTCATAAGCGATGAAGTAGTCCTGCTCTGGTACGTCCTGGACGGCCACCACCCGGGCGCGCGTTTTGAAATCCCAGATCTCCGGCGGAGCATGTTCCCATTCCCCGGCAGCTGGCAGGAGCGGCAGGATCTCCGGCGGGATGGCGGTTTTGTACAGGATGAGGATGGTCTCGGCCAGGGCTTTTACACCCAGCCGGACCGTTCGTTCGCTGGCGGAAGCAGGGTTGGTACGGGTACGGGCCGCCAGCCTGCGGAACTGATGGATGACCTGTAGGGTCTCCGGCTGGATCTGATACAGGTGTCCGGCATAGCTGATGCGGGCGAAAAGTGTGCTGAAGGCCAATTGCTCCCGTTTGGTAGCCTCCAGGAAAAGGCGCTCCAGCAGGCCGGAAAGGGCCAGTACCTTTTCCGGTGACGCCCAGTTGGTGTGCGAGGCGATCCTGACCAGTTCGCGGTAAAGGAGTGCAGCGGTTTCGGGTGGCATAACGCAAAGTTGCGTTTCCCGGCTTTTAAAACAAAACGTTTTTAAGAAAGGATCAAAAATAACCGGCAACTTCCGGAATGCCGGTGTTGTTAGCCGGTGGGGATTCGGCTAAACGGTACCTAAACTTACTTTCCTTCCCGGATTTCCTGGAGCAGGCGTTCCAGGGCACGCACCTTGCGCTGAAGTTCGGGCAGGTTTTTAAACACCACATAGGCACGAACATAATCGTTGTAATCGATAGCCGGGGAGCCAAAGAGCGCCTGGTTGGGCTTTTTGATCGAAGAGCCGATCCCGCTTTGTGCCTGTACCCGGGTTCCGTCGGCAATGGTCAGGTGCCCGGCTACGCCGGTCTGACCGCCCAGCTGGACATTTTCGCCGATCTTGGTACTGCCGGCAACACCGACCTGGGCTGCCATGACTGAATTTTTACCCACCTCTACACTGTGGGCGATATGTACAAGGTTGTCGATCTTGACGCCGCTGCGCAGGATCGTACTGCCGAGTGCTGCCCGGTCGATACAGGCATTGGCTCCGACTTCTACATGATCTTCCAATACGACATTACCTACATGGGGTACTTTGCGCCAGGACTTGTCTTCCTGTGGAGCAAAGCCAAATCCATCAGCACCTATCACAGCATTGGCGTGCAATACACAGTGGTCGCCGATGATGCAATTGTGGTGAATGCGTACGCCGGGATAGATCTTGCAGTTGTTGCCGATCCGGACGTTCCGGCCGATAAAAACCTGTGGGTAGATGTTGCAGTTGTCTCCAATTGCTGATCCGGCTTCCACTACGGTAAACGCCCCGATAGCCGTTTGGCTACCTACCTGTACATCGGCGTGTACAGCAGCATTCTCGGCAATCTGAGCCGGGGCGCCGTTGGGGGACACGATGTCGTTGAACTTTTCCAGCAAAAAGGCAAGGCTGCTGCGCACATCTTCTACCCGGATCAGGGTAGCATTCACCTTTTTAGTGGGCCTGAATGAGTGGCTCACCAACAAAATGGATGCCTTGGTGGAATATGCGTAAGACTCATACTTTGGGTTATCGAGGAATGCAAAGTCTCCCTCGCCGGCCTCTTCAATTCGGGCAGGCTGCCGAACGGTAGCATTGGGATCGCCTTCCAGCGTACCGTTAAGAATTTGAGCGAGTTGTGCAGCCGTTAAATCCATGCCGGGAAACAAAAGGGAACTGTTGATAAAATATGCGTTTGATCCGGATCGGAAGTCTGGGCCCCCATGGCCAAGACAAACCTGAAAGGTATAATTAGCGCCCTTTTGTAACCTTCCGGTCCCTATCAAACACGAAATATTAAAAAGTCCGGCAAAGGTAATGATTAAGTCGTAAGTTAATAACCATCCTTGGAATGTCTTCCACAGCGTGGGGGCATCGCATTGCGTTGATCCGGCCACCAGGCCGGTGCAGAAATGCAGGGTTTTCTTTCAAAGAAGTTGCAGCAGATAACCTAATGCCGCTCCGCCCGCAACGATCCAGACCGGGCTGACCTTTTTGCTTCCCAATGTAATTGCAGTACTGATAACGGCGATCAAAATAGTTTGCCAGGAAACAAGCGCTGCAGCAGTCATTTTTACCAGCACAGCAGCCATTACACCTACGGCAGCCATGTTCACACAATC
Source organism: Bacteroidota bacterium (assembly GCA_006226345.1). Lineage (GTDB taxonomy): Bacteria > Bacteroidota > Bacteroidia > Chitinophagales > Saprospiraceae > M3007. The sequence continues at coordinate 19,467 of SBHD01000109.1, forward strand.
GAGAAACCAGGCCAATATCCGGGAAGATCGCATCCTGGGAACGAGGGGGTTGAGGGCCCAAACGAACAGGAAGGAAGGGAGGAATATCCCGGCTGTGGCCAAGAATGCGCCTGACAGGCCATTCAACTGGTATCCGATGAAGGTGGCGGTGGACAGGACCGGTCCGGGTGTAAACTGGCCGACAGCGATGGCTTCCATGAGTTGCTGGCGCGTCAGCCAGCCCCGGGCAACCAGTTCTGCATCGAGGTAGGCAAATAATACATAACCGCTGCCATACAGGACGGCCCCTACTTTCAGAAAGGTCCAGAAGACCGACAGGCTGCTGGTTTTTCCCAGCCATCCCACAGAAGCCTGAAGCAGGACAAACGGTAAACGGGCCTGCCGGTTGACGGTACCGGAGCGATGCCGTATGCTGAAATAGACCGTACCCAGTATGCCAGCACCCAGCAGGGCTGCGATTTCATTGATGCCGAGCAGGCTGGCAAAAATAACCAGCGCACCGAGTATACCGATTTCACGGTTTTTCAGGGCTTTCTGCCCCAACTTGAAAATAGCAGATGCAATTATGGCCAGAACAGCCGGCTGAATGCCATAAATAAACGGTTGCACTTCTGGAAGCTGGCCGTACTGTACGTAGAACCAGGCAATGACCCCGGTGATGCAGACCGCCGGAAAAATAAAACTTAGTCCCGCAACGAAGAGGCCCGGGATGCCGGCACGTTCGCGGCCGCAATGCATGGTCATTTCGGTGGAATTCGGGCCCGGTATCAGATTGGTCGCTCCGACCAGATCAAGAAAATGCTGCCGGTCCATCCATTGCCGTTTTTGTACTACCTCCGCTTCCATCATGGCAATGTGGGCAGCAGGGCCGCCGAAAGCAATACAGCCCAGTTTGAAAAACACCCAGGCGACTTCCTTCAGGTTACGGGCGCGGGTCATATGCTCCAACGGCTTCTTAAAGGTTGATCTGCATCAGGACCGGGCAATGATCGGAATGCACCACCGAAGTCAGTTGCCGGGCATCGGTGATACAGTCGGCCATGTTATTCGTAACGGACTGGTAGTCAATACGCCAGCCTTTATTGTTCTGGCGGGCATTGGCACGGAAACTCCACCAGCTGTATTCCTCCAATGCGGGGTGCTTATACCGGAATGCATCGGTGAAGCCGTGGTCGAACCACTTGGTCATCCAGGCCCGTTCCTCGGGCAGGAAGCCGCTGGTATTTTTGTTGCTTTTCGGGTTATGGATGTCTAGTTCCGTATGTGCGATGTTATAGTCTCCGACAATGATCAGTTTGGGCCGCTCTTTCCGGAGTTCCTCTACCCACTTGAAAAAATCGTCGAGGAATTCCATTTTGAATGCCTGGCGTTCGTCGCCTGTTGTTCCGGAGGGGAAGTAACAATTCAATACTGACCATTCGCCGAAATCCGTGCGGAGGATACGGCCTTCTTTGTCATATTTTTCTATGCCGCAGCCGGTGACCACCTGATCGGGTTCGCGTTTAGTCAGAGTAGCCACACCGCTGTATCCTTTTTTCTCGGCGGAATGCCAGTAATGCCAGTAGCCCAGCGACTCGATTTCCAGTAGGGGCACATCTTCCGGCCGGGCCTTGGTTTCCTGCAGGCACACGATGTCAAACTGTTCGCTTTGGAGCCAGTCCAGGAAGCTTTTATTAATGGCGGATCGGATGCCGTTGACGTTGTAGGAGATAATATTTACCATAGTATAAGGCTAAACAAACAGGAAGGACGCAGTTTCCGGGAATGCCTCCGGCCTGTGCAATTGAGCCTGCAAAGCGGGGGCTACCCCTTTACAGGCGAGATAAAACAGTAGTGGGTACTACCCTTCCACCAGCGTACCGACCTCCTCGCCGGTAACGATGCGGCGCAGGTTGTCCGGTTTGTTAATATCGAATACGATGATCGGCATATTGTTCTGCCGGCAAAGGGTAAAGGCCGTCATATCCATCACTTCCAGGCCCAGGCTGATCACTTTGGCAAAGGTCAGTTTGTCAAACTTAATGGCTGCGGGGTCCTTTTCCGGATCGGCGGTGTAGATCCCGTCCACCCGGGTGCCCTTGAGAATGACATCTGCACTGATCTCGTTGGCACGCAGGGCGGCAGCGCTATCGGTGGTGAAGTACGGATTGCCGGTGCCTGCTGCACAGATAACCACCCGGCCTTTTTCCAGGTGTCGGATCGCACGGCGCCGGATGTAGGGTTCGGCAATGCTCTCCATCTTCAGGGCGGTCATCAGCCGGGTGTATACCCCCCGGCTTTCCAGGGCGCTTTGGAGGGCCAGACCGTTGATCACGGTTGCCAGCATACCCATGTAATCACCAGTCACCGGCTCAATGCCCGAGCCTTCCGACTGGATGCCGCGAAAAATATTTCCACCTCCGATCACCACGGCCACTTCTACTCCCAGGTCATGAAGCTCCTGTATCTGATAGGCGTAATGTTGAAGCATGTCGGCTTCGATCCCATACCGTTGCCGGCCCATGAGGCTTTCGCCGGAAAGTTTAAGCAGAATGCGTTTGTACTTGCGCGTCATTCGTCGGCAATCTTTATAGTTTTATCAATTGGATTACGATCGGAAGTGGTATGCAGGCTTAAGGGCAAAAAAAATCCTCCAAACGTTCAATACGTAGGGAGGATCGTTATGTTTTCTAAGTAGTAAAATGTCAGTTTCTGCATGTGGCGTAGTCGATCGGGCCGTTTCAAATTCTGGCTGCAAAGAAACGGCGCTTTAACGGGGAATTATACATATTGACCGGAAAAAGTGTTGTCCGCCATCCGCTTTTCTTTGATTGTCCTCTGATACCGGCTCAATGCTCTTCCGAAACATACATTGTGGTATCGATCTTGGCCCGTGCCCCCAGCGCAATCTCGAGGCGCAGGCTGCCGAAAACATTGTGTGGGTAGTGCAGGCTGTCATATCCGAATCCAATAGCCCAATGGCGGCCCTCCGGAACGGCCTGTATGCAGCCCCTGGCATTGGATCCGGTTTGGAAGGTCGCGTCAAAATACCCCGGTGGCTGATCGTATCCCGGGAACGTGTCTACATTGTATTTCAGGTAGATGGTCGCATGCGGGATCGGAAAGTTATGGTGGGAGGTGGTCAGGCAGATCTCCGTTGGCAGCGGGATCCGTTCCGGCGGTTCGGGCCGGCAGGCCAGCCCCGTTGCCAGCAGTACCAAGAAAACAACGGCAATTCGCATGGGTTTGTATTTTTCGGATAAACAGCGGGAGGAGCGGAAGGGCCTGCCCGGCAATATTGATACGTTTCTGTATTGTAACAGTAAACGTGCTTTCCCGGTTGCAACAGATACCCTCCCTGCCCTATAACTGTCTGCCTGTGACAATTCTCCGGCGCGGACACCGGGTCAGACCTTTTCCAGGGCCTGTTCGATGTCGTGGATAATATCCCTGTAGTTTTCAACGCCAACGGACATGCGCACCATTTTGCCTGTGATCCCGATCTCCTCGCGGTGTCCGGGGTGTACTCCGGCATGGGTCATCGATGCAGGGTGTTCGGCCAGTGTTTCGGTGCTTCCCAGGCTGACGGCCAGGTGTGCCAGCCGGAGGTTGTTCAGAAAGCGAAAGGCTTCTGGTTCACCGCCCTTGACATCAAACGAAAGCATGGCACCCGGAGAGCTGCACTGTTTTTTATAGGTCTCGTACTCCGGTCCGTCTTCCGGTTTCAGCAGGCCCAGGTAGTACACTTTTTCCACTTTCGGATGTTGTTGGAGATACGCAGCCACCTGCTGGGCATTGCGCGCCTGCTGTTCCATGCGTAGTTTCAGTGTTTCCAGGCTGCGCAGTAGCAGCCAGCCGGTCCATGGGCCGGCCATATTGCCCAGGAAGGTACGCAGGGTCTTGATCCGGTGAATGACCTCCTTTGAGCCGCAGCAGGCGCCGGCAATGACATCGGAGTGCCCGCCCAGGTATTTGGTAGCAGAATACAGCGAGATGTCTGCGCCCCAGCGAAGGGGGTGCTGCCAAAGAGGGCCCATGTAGGTGTTGTCTACGGCTAGGTACACTTTTTTGTCCGGTTTGGAATAACGGTTGGCCAGTTTGCCCATGTCTTCCAGATCGATCAGTGCATTGGTTGGGTTGGCCGGCGTTTCGACGTAGATCATCCGCAAACGGTCTTCCAAACCAGCCTTTTCCAACATCTCCACAATATCGTCGAACCGTGCATCCGGCTTGAACTCCAGGTAGTGGATGCCGAATTTGGGCAGGAAGTGCTTGATAAAGTGGTCCGTACCTCCGTAAACCGGACTGCTGCACAGTACCAGGTCGCCGGGTTTCATGAATTCCATGAGTACCGTACTGATCGCACTCATGCCACTTTCGAATACTGCACAGTCGTCGGCCTCCTCCCAAAGCGCGATGCGGTTTTCCAGGATCTCCAGGTCCGGATTATTGATCCGGCTGTATATCAGGCCGATCTCCTCCTTTTCGCGGGCTTCCCGTAGTCCGTATGCCAGTTCAAAATATGCTTTGCCCTCTTCTGCGCTTTTAAAAACAAAGGTGGAAGTCTGGAAGATCGGACACTTGATCGCACCCTCGGAGAGTTCGGGCTTGTACCCGTAAGACATCATCAGGCTTTCCGGTTGGAATTTGTGTTTTTTTTTCATGTGTGGTGCATAATTGGCCCCTGCCCACGAGCAGAGTGAAATGGTTAGTCAGAAAGTGTAAAGATGAAAAAAGAATGGCTGCTTCAACGCCTGTGGTCGAAGCAGCCAGGTTCTTCCCTTTCTGTGTTCTTCAGTCCTTCGATTGGCTATGCAGGAACGTCTTAAGCGGGCACCAGCCCAACAGGCCCCGCAGGAATAGCGGAAGCCCCAAAACAGTCAGCCAAACCTGACCTGTGGAAATCCCGAGGATGATCACTGCCATCATCAGAAAAAAGGACATCACACACTCACCAATCGACAGGTTGTATTCAAATTTCATAGGACAAATAAGGTTTTAGATGTTTCACGGGGGCAAAACTCGCAGAACTCCTTTCCTTATTTGATGAGGACCGTCACCTGACCTGGTGATTTTTGACTGTACAAACAAACGCGTCCTGCGACAATCAGAGTCACAGGACGCGTACCAGCATCTCCTTTAGATGTGGGTTACAGCGACCGGTTCGGGTCGAACTGTTCCAGGTAGTCTGCTACACGGCGGATGAAGGAGCCGCCCAGCATGCCATCCACTACACGGTGGTCGTACGACATGGACAGGAACATCATGTGCCGGATCGCGATCACATCGCCGTATTCGGTTTCGATCACCGCCGGTTTTTTCCGGATAGCACCGGTAGCCATAATGGCCACCTGGGGCTGATTGATGATCGGCGTGCCCATCACATTGCCAAATGTACCCACGTTAGTCAGTGTAAACGTGCCACCCTGGATCTCGTCGGGCTTGAGCTGGTTCTGCCGGGCCCGGTTAGCCAGATCATTAACCATTTTGGTCAGACCGATAAGATTATAATTGTCGGCATTTTTGATCACCGGGACGATCAGGTTACCACTGGGTAGCGCAGCTGCCATGCCGATATTGATATCTTTTTTGACCAGGATATTGGTCCCTTCTATGGAAACATTGATCAGGGGGAAGTCCCGGATCGCCCGCACAACTGCTTCGATGAACAGGGGCGTGAAGGTGATGTTTTCACCGTAGGTCCGTTTGAATTCGCCTTTGACCCTGTTCCGCCAGTTGACCAGGTTGGTCACATCTGCTTCTACAAAGGACGTGACGTGCGGGCTGGTGTGTTTACTCATTACCATATGGTCAGCAATGAGTTTGCGCATGCGGTCCATTTCCACGATCTCCACATTGCCGGAAACGGAAGTTGCCGGCTGCGGTACGGATACTGCCGGCGGCGGTGTTGCCGGTTGGGCGGGCGCTGTAGCCGGAGTAGTGGCAGCCGTCCGGTTATTCAGGTATGCCAGCATGTCCTTTTTAGTTACCCGACCTTCCATTCCGGTGCCCGGAATGGTGTCGAGTTCGGCCTGGCCGATCCCTTCTTCCCGGGCGATCGTACGCACCAGCGGCGAATAAAACCGGCCGGAAGTGCCGGTTTTGGCCGGGGCCGTGGCAGTAGAGGCCGGCACGTAGGGCACTTCGGGGGCAACTGCGGGCTCCGGTTTTTGAGCAGTGCCGTTGCCATTACTGGTGGCCGGATTGACCGTGGGAGACGCTGCCGGCTGTGCATCCGCCGCCTCGGTTTCAATAATAGCGATCGTTTTGTTGATCTCAACGACGTCGTTTTCCTGGAACAGGATCTCCGTCAGAACGCCTTCCACCGGTGAAGGGACTTCACTGTCTACCTTGTCGGTAGCAATATCCAGCACCGGTTCGTCCAGTTCAACCCGGTCGCCTGGTTTCTTACGCCACTTCAGGATAGTGGCTTCCATGATACTTTCGCCCATTTTGGGCATCACAAGTTCAACACGCGCCATAGGTCTGTATTGCGTTTTTGGCTTTGTATTTTGCGCCCCGGCTTCTCCCAATCGGATAGGTGCGGCCCGCTAATGAAACCCAAAACCAAGTATTTAGTTTTATATAATTTGGTTAAGCGCCGCAAAGATACGATGCTGCAGGGCATAGTCGCCAACAAATGCCGGCTTTTGAAATTTTATTTTGCGAAAAAGCTGACCTTTGCGCCCCGCCCAATAGGCGTATAAATCCAAGGCACCCTGGCCATGTCTGCGATCCAAAATATCATTTTTGACTTCGGTAACGTATTATTTGATCTGAATTTCAGTGCGGTCGACCGCTCTCTCCGGCAGCTGCTGGGTGACCGGTTGGAAACTGCACAGGAGAAACTGCGCGCCAGCGGCGTTTTTCACCTTTATGAAACAGGTGGGCTTTCCACGGAGGAGTTCGTGGATGTGCTCCGGCTGGCTACCGATCTTCCGCTGACAGCCGGGCAGGTTGTCGAGGCCTGGAACACCATATTTGACGGTATGCCCCGCGAACGGTTCGATATATTACTCCGCCTCCGGCAGCGGTACCAGGTTTTTCTGTTGAGCAATATCAACGAATTACATGCAGACTGGATCGATGCATATATGGTACGGGAACACGGGCTCCGCGACTTTCAGTCCCGGTATTTTGATGCGGTATATTATTCCCACCTGATCCGCCTGCGCAAACCTGACCGTGAAATTTACGAATATGTGCTGGCGGATGCCGAGATCCGGCCGGAGGAGTCTGTATTTATCGATGACCTGGAAGAAAACGTACAGGCGGCCCGTGAATTGGGCATCCGGGGTATTGTTAAAACGCCCGAAATGGATATTATGGAAGTGATGGAAGGGTGGTTAAAAAACGGATAGGCCGGAGCCGATTTAATAATTCAACTCCCGTACCAGCTTACCCCTGTTGTCCCAGATCCGGATATGGCCTTCCATGCTGGAGGTGATCAGGTATTTCCCATCAGGACTCCAGTCTACTCCCCACAGAAGATCGTCGGACTGGCTTTCATAAAGCAGCCGGCCTTTTTTATTCCAGATCCGGAGGGCATCACTTGCTGTTGCCAGCCTTGTCCCCCGGCCATTCCAGCTAATATTCCGATATTCTGCCTTACTCCGGGTGATCTGACGTATCAAGGTGCCGTCTGCATGCCAGAACTGCAACAGTGGTTTGTAATCGTAGTCATAGTCGCCATAATCGCCGATCACAAAGAAGTTGCCTGAACGATGCCACTTTACGCACAACATCAGCACCGGCTCCTTGCGGTGTTTGATGAGGTGAAGCAGGTTGCCCTCCAGGTCATAGATCCGGATATTTTCACTCAAAGCGATCAGTTCATTCTTTTTGGGATGCCAGTCTACAGCCACATAACTTTTGGTTGCTTCCTTCTCGATGGTACGCAGATGATTGCCGTTTTTCGTCCAGATGGATACCTTGCCATCATAGTCGGCAATGGCCAACAGCTCGCCATTGTGGTTCCAGGCAATGGCCCGCCCCCCCAGGTTTTTGACGCCGGCAAACCGGATGTCCCGGTCCTGATCCAGGTCTATGATCCGGGTACCATCCCCGGTAGCGGCGACAGCGAGCAGGTGTTGGGCAGGGTGCCAGCGCAAGCGGCAGATACCGGCGCCAATCGAGTCGGACCTGATCAGTTCAAACGTTACTGCGTCAAAGATCCGCAGAACCTGGTCATCGCCTCCAACGGCAATATATTTCCCATCGGCACTCCAGTTGACTGTCCAGAGCAACTGGTTTTCCTGGGCGAATAGTGGTGCTTTGAGCATTACCAAGAGTGTACTGTACACCAGGATCAGTACTCTTGTTCGCTTGTTTGTCATATTGCTGCGAAAATAAGCCCTGCGCCGGACGGAACCAATTCACCGGCCGGATCGTTACCTTTCTTTCCAATTTTTCCAAAACTGCTATCCATATGCGCGCCGTTGCACTCTGTCTGCTGGAACACCAGAACCGGGTCCTGCTCCAGGAATTCTGGCATGAACATGAACACTACCACTTTTACCGTCCGCCGGGCGGCGGGATCGAGTTTGGCGAACGGGCCGCCGATGCCATCCGCCGGGAACTCCGGGAAGAACTGGATGCCGAGGTTAGTGAGCCGGCGTTCGTCCGGGTGATGGAGAATATCTTTGAATATGGTGGTGAACTGAAACACGAGATCGTTTTCCTGTTCCGGGCTACGGTGCTGGACCCCCGTGTGACCGGTGTGCCGGAGGTACAACTGATCGACAACACGTACACCTTCCGGGCGGTCTGGAAACCGGTTCATGAATTGCTTCGCGAAGAGGTGGTCCTGTACCCTGTTGCACTGCGCAGCCAACTGGCTGTTTTATATGCTGGTCAGGCTGCCAACGCAACGGACTAACTCACTTCCGTGTTTTAATGCCTGAGGGCTGTCTCAAGGTCCTTAAGCGCTGTTTCGGCCTGCTGAAAGGTTGCGTGCCGCTCGGTTGCCAGGCCCTGATCGGCGAATACGGCTTGTTCACATTTGGTCCAGACCTGCACCAGAGTTGCGACAGTTTGTGCCGGCACGCCGCGCGCGGCCAGTTTTTCCTGTACTATGGATGTGGTCAATACGGTCGGCTCCAGTTGTAGGTGCGCCGCTATGTTGGCCTGCAGTGCCTTAAGCAATTCGTTATAGAAGGTGCGGGAATCGGTGCTGTTCAATAGGTTTGAAACAGCTGCCAGTCTGCCCCGGGCTACTTTCAACGTCAACGGTGTGCGCTCGTCGCCGGCCGGTTTGGGCTGAGGTGTTTGTCTGCGGTGCCGGCGCCAGTAAACGAAGACCGGGAACAGTGCCAGAAGCAAGATCGTCCCCCATAACCAGGGTGAAGTGAGCCAGTTGGTTGCAGTATGCCAGAACTGGCTTATGGGTTCGTCCCGCACTGCCGGCGGGCCCGCTATGGTATCCAGTGCTGTATTGTCCCGGCCATACATTGTACCGGCTGTCACCCGGACCTGTATGGGTGTATCGGGTCTGAAATGCTGGTACCTGTTGCTGTCCGGGTCGAAGACGACCATTTCGGGCAGTAAATCATAATTGCCGGGCTGGCGGGGTAAAATGATATATTCCAGGATGCGGGCATGCACCATTTCTTCACCGGTCTCATATTCTTCTTCCGTGACCACTTTAGGCTCAAACCCTTCCAGTCCCGGCGGAAGGTCGAGTGCCGGATTAGCAAACCGGCGGACATCGCCGTTCCCCTCGACCTTTACGGTCAACGTAAGGGCATCGTCGGTAGTCAGGCTGTCTTTGTCAGCTGTGACCTGCCACCGGTATCGGCCTGCCACGCCGGAAAAATTGGCGGGTTCGGGCTCGGGCAGTGGGTTGACTTCGAGTTTGACCGCTTGGGTCTGGGCGAGAACAGGCATGGAGCCCAGCAGGGCACTCAGGCTGCCTGGCTGTTCGACGCCAAGCCTGACGCGTGCAGTGCCGATCCGGAGGCTGCCAGTTTGTTGCGGAAACAAAACCACTTCATGCAGGATCCGCACAGCGTATTTTTTACCTTTTATTTTCTGGTACTGTGTGCGGGTATCGAAGCGCCGGCGTTCCTGCGCAAAAAAACCGTCAAACGGGGGAAGGTCCAGGATGTCATAATTGGAGATTCCTACCTGGGTATATAATTTCACCTGGTAATGCACCTGCTGGCCCAGCCAGGCAGTTTCGCGGTCAAGTTCACCGGTAATAAAAACCCGGTCGTCGGCACCCGGGGACACCTTGTTCCGGCTGATCCGGGCTTTCCCGACTCGTACCACCAGGGGTTGGGTGCGGAGCGTACCTCCTGCTGTTTGCACTGTTGCTGAGCCGATGGTGTATGCACCTGGTTCGCCGGCCTCCAGTTCATAACTCCAGGACTGGTGGCTATACGAGCGGCCGTTGAAAAATCCGGCGCCTCGCATTTCCGAGGGGCCGGAAGTGACCCGGAAACCATTAAAATCGGGTGGAATAAAGCGTTTGGCAGTAGTGTTTTTTAACGTAAACGAAACCTCAAACCGGGTACCTTCTGCCACCTCACGTGTTGGGCCTGAGGCCTCAAATGTTACATCCGACTGCGCTGACAGGCCGGCTGGTACCGACAGGGTCAGTAACGCGATGGCCATCAGCCATGCAGATCGTTTGTTTTGTGGTTGTCGCATCAGTTCATGCGCTTTGGTTTGTATTTTGATGCCTGCAGGAAGGCTTGCGCATCGCGTTGTGCCAGCAAGTCGCTTACGGAGCGATCAGGATACCGGCGCATATAGGCTTCAACAATCCGGAGGCCGATCCAGTTGCCGATTTCTCCGGGTGCTTCCTGAAAAACATTGTCGGCGCTTGGGCTTGGTTCCACAATTTTCCGGTTTCGGCTGCTCAGGGGCTGGTACAACACTTCCATATCCAGCAAACGGGCCCAAACCTCCTGCTCATTCACATAACAGCCCTCCATCTGCTCGCGGGTATACCCCATCCGTATGCTGTCCGGAACGGCTGGCGCCAGGCTGCCTACCAGGTAGAGGATCTTACCGTTGTTGATCATGTGATCGAGTATTTTCTCCCCCGGGGGAGGACCTACGATCCGGCTTGCCAGTGCCAGGGCGACTTTCGGCACTATATATTCCTGGTTAAACTGCCGGCGAAGGTAATAAGGAAAAAAGTCGGGGTTGTAACCGGAAAAGTCCGGACCAAGGAACATGTCCAGTCCGATCATGACCAGGCTGTCATTGACTGCATAGGCGTCGCCAATGAATTCGGTAACGGTGGTTACGAACCGGGGTTGGGGCCGGTCAGGGAAATAATAGCGGTAATACCGGACCAGTTGCATAAGATCAGCCTGTAGCCAATTCAGGTTGGCATAGGCCGCCTGGCAGGAATCCTGCAACCGGCGGACCTGAGGCGCAGTTACAAAGCCTTCCAGCGCTTCCAGTGGTGTTTCGTCCGGCCGGGAGGGGTCGTGAGCGATCTCATTGAGAAAAAA
>SBHD01000283.1 GCA_006226345.1 Bacteroidota bacterium
GGTGAAAAGATCCTGTTCCGGGATATCAGCCTGCACATCGACAAAGGCCAGAAGATCGGGCTGATCGCTAAAAACGGTACCGGCAAGACGACCCTCATGCGGGTGATCGCTGGCCGGGAAGGCTCGGAAGGGGAGACCTCCAGCGTATTGCTGCGCAAGGATATCCGGATCGGCTGGCTGGACCAGGAACCGGAATTCAACCCCAACATCGATGTGCTGGGCGCCGTGCTGGATGACTCCAATCCGCTGGTACGACTGGTACGCCGGTACGAACATGCCCTGGCCCACCCGGAAGACGCCGAAGCCATGCAGGAGGCCGTTTCGGAAATGGATGAACAACAGGCCTGGTCTTTCGAGTCGAAAGTAAAGGAAATGCTCTTTCGCTTCGGCCTGCACAACCTGGAACAACGGGTAGGCACCTTGTCGGGCGGACAACAAAAGCGCCTGGCCCTGGTGAAAGTACTGCTCGACGAACCGGATTTCCTCATCCTCGACGAGCCGACCAACCACCTCGATGTGGACATGATCGAATGGCTGGAAGAATACCTCCAACAGCCGGGCATCACCCTGTTCATGGTTACGCACGACCGGTATTTCCTTGAAAACGTCTGCGACAGCATCATCGAACTCGACGGTGGCCAGCTGTATCGCTACAAAGGCAGTTACTCCGACTACCTGGAGAAAAAAGCCATGCGGGAAGAAGTGGAAAGTACTACATACCAGCGCCAGAAAAAACTACTGAAACGCGAACTGGAGTGGGTGCGCCGCAGTCCGGCCGCCCGCACCACCAAGGCCAAAGCCCGGGTGGATTCCTATTACGATCGCAAGGAAGCCAACGAAGCCCTGAAGTCCGTCAAAGATGAAATGTCGATCCAGATCAAAGAAAACTGGCTGGGCAGCAAGATCGTGGAGTGCCACAACATCAGCAAACGCTTCGGCGACCGGGTGTTGCTCGAAAACTTTTCCTACAAGTTCAAACGCAAGGAACGCGTCGGGATCGTGGGCCCAAATGGCGCCGGCAAATCCACCTTTCTGCAACTGATCACGCAAAGCCTGCCACCCGACACCGGCAAGGTTATCGTCGGCGATACGATCATGTTCGGTTTTTACCGGCAGGAAGGTATACAACTTAACACCGACAAACGCGTCATCGACGTGGTGCGCGATATTGCAGAGGTGATCCCGCTGGAAAAAGGCCGCGAGCTGACGGCCGCCCAACTGCTGGAGCGCTTTCTGTTCAGCCGGCCGCAGCAACAAGTGTATGTCAGCCAACTCTCCGGCGGCGAACGGCGGCGCCTGTACCTGCTCACCGTGCTGATGAAAAACCCCAACTTCCTCATCCTAGACGAGCCAACCAACGACCTGGATGTACTCACGCTGCAGGTTTTGGAGGATTTTCTTGAAGATTATCCAGGCTGTGTGGTGATCGTCACCCACGACCGGTATTTCATGGACCGGCTGGTCGACCACCTGTTCGTTTTTGAAGGTAATGGCAACGTTCGGGACTTCAACGGTACATATGTGGAATTCCGGATGCGGGAAAAGGCCGCCCTGAAAGAAAAGGCTGCCGCCGCCAAGAGTACGGTTGACAAAACCCAGCCTGCAACCAGCGCCGATACCCCCCAGGAGGGGCTTTCCAAGACCGAGCGCAATGAAATGAAACGCCTGGAGAAAGACATCGCCAGTATGGAACGACGTAAGGCCGAGATCCTGGAGCGCTTCAACAGCAGCGACCTCAACTCGGACGATGCCACGCAATTATCCGCTGAATTGGGTGTCCTTCAGGAAAGCCTCGATGAAAAGGAAATGCGCTGGCTTGAGCTTGCCGAGCGGAGCTAGTGCTGCGACCGTTTTTCAGGTTAGGCGATAGATTTTTTTCATCTTACGCTATGAAACATGCTGTTCTGATTCTCCTGTTGTGGTGTATGTCCGGTTATTCGGTGCCGGCCCAGAAAATGGTGTCCGCAGCACAGGCAGCCGGCTTTGCGGCCATCGATGCCCGGGCCCGGAAGATCCGGCTGACTGACGGCGATATCATCCGGCTGACCGACTCCCTCACCCGTCCCTATACCACCGAAATGGATCAGGCCCGCGCCATTTTCGCCTGGGTCACCGCGCATATTGCCTACGACTGCGGAGGCGAAAACCGCCTGGAGGCCGAGCCGGAGGAAGCGCTGCATCCTCATTTTTATTCCCAGATACAATTGGAAAACATCCTGAAGACCCGCCGCACCCGGTGCGACGGCTTTTCTTTCCTGTTCAAACTGATGTGCAACCTCCGGGGCATCTATGTCTCCCGGGTGGAAGGCTACGGCCGATTTCGCGGCGAACGGGTCGATCCCGCTACCGTACAACCCAACCATGCCTGGAATGCCGCGCTCTTAGACGGCCACTGGTACGAGATCGACCCGACCATAGGGGCCGGCAGTTGCAGTGGCACCCGGTTTGCCCGACAGCGGAATGATGCCTGTTTCGGACTTTCCCCCGAACTACTTCGGGAACGCTATATCCCGGTATACGATCACCGGCAGTTGCACAACCAGGGCAGGTTGCCGGTAGGGCACTAGCAGACAGGGCACGGACGATGTGGCAATAATTTTCCCATACCAGCAGATTTGTCCCTATTTTCGCCGCTTTTACAGGCATTTAGACAGACGCTTAATCCCATATTGCTCATACCCTCCGTGCAAGCATCCCGAATATGATCGTAAAAGTAGTGGACAAAAAAGCGCCTGATGCGCTGATCGTACCGCTGGCACAGGATGAAACCCTGGCCAACCAGTTAGCACAGATCGCCCAACGTGCCGGCATCGACCCGCAAGGGCTGCAGACCGATTTTAAGGCCGAGACAAAAGAGGTATTCGTCCTTTATGGTTCCGGCAAGCCGGGCTATAAGTTCTACCTGATCGGATTAGGTAGAACCGCCAAATTTGAGGATATGTATGCCAATATCCGGGCTTTCTGCGCCCGGTATAAATCCCGGCTTCCAAACAAGGTGGGCGTAGACCTCCGGCACTTTCCCGCCGCGCATCCGGTGCGGCTGACCGACGCTGCGGTTTCCGGCATGCTGCTGGGCCTGTATAATATCGGCCTGTTCCGCACAGAGCCCGCACCGCAGCTAACTTTTGGCACCGCACAATCGGAACTGCATATTCTGGTACCGGGAAACGTACTTGAGCCTGCAACTTCAGCCGCCCGGCGCGGAGAGGTGTTCGCCGGTGTATTACGGCAGGTGCTTGACCTTGTCAACACACCCGGCAATTATAAAAATCCGGATATTCTGATCGACTGGGCTCTTCGTACCGCCCGGGAGTCGGGCATAAAGATCCGGCTGCTGGATGCAGCCACGCTCCAAATGGAAGGACTGGAAGCCCTGCTGGCAGTTGGCAAGGGCAGTCCGCATCCCCCCGGCATGCTGCTGTTGGAATACGGCACCAAATCCCGGAAAAACCCGGCACCGGTGTTCGGTCTGGTAGGAAAAGGCATCACGTTCGATACCGGCGGTATCAGCATCAAGCCTTCTGCCAGCATGCAGTATATGAAAAGTGATATGGGCGGAGCTGCGGCAGTGCTGGGTACCTTCCTGGCCGCGGCCCGGCTGCAACTGCCGGTCCGCCTGGTCGGCGCCATCCCGATCGCCGAAAATATGGTTGACGGGATCGCCATCAAACCCGGTGACGTGATCGGTTCGTATTCCGGAAAAACGATCGAAGTGATTGATACCGATGCCGAAGGGCGCCTGATCCTGGCCGACGGGCTGGCCTATCTGAACAAACTGGAAAAACCAGACGTGCTGATCGATATCGCCACCCTGACCGGCAGCGTGATCCGGACGCTGGGGATAGCCGCCGGTGGCCTGTTTACGCAAAACGATGCCCTGTCGGAAGCCCTGAGCCGGGCCGGCGAGGGCTGCGGCGAGCGGCTGTGGCGCCTGCCGATGTGGGACGTATATGCCGCCGACCTGAAAAGCGACGTGGCCGACCTCCGCAATTTTACGGGCAAACCCATGGCTGAAGCGATCTCGGCCGCCAAATTCATCGAGTTCTTTACAGACAAGCACCCCACCTGGGCGCACCTCGACGTAGCCGGGATGGCATTCGGCGACACCGAATTCGGCAAGGCCAAAAACGCTACCGGATATGGTGTGCGCCTGCTGGTCGAGTTCATCGAACAATGGCAGGAGAAAAGGTAAAAGGCAAAATGTAAAAAGTAAAGGGGAAAGGGCGTTCAACAGGTACTGGATTTAAGATCCATTCATGTTTCCTGCTTCCGGCACAGTAAAAGACCCTTTTACATTTTACATTTTGCCTTTTACATTTTGCCTTTCCATTCTGTTCTCTAACTTTGCCAGCACAGGAATTGCCCTCGCCTTATTCTTCCTGTCTTATTTGTATTTCAATGGCTGATCTTTCCAAACTCACCGAATTGTGTGTGCAAGTGCGCCGCGATATCGTGCGCATGGTGTACAATGTGCAAAGCGGGCACCCCGGTGGTTCGCTCGGATGCACCGAATTTTTCGTAGCCCTGTACGGCGCCGTCATGAAACACTCGCGCCGGCCTTTTCGAATGGAAGGCAAAAACCAGGACCTGTTTTTCCTGTCCAACGGACACGTGTCACCGGTATGGTACAGCGTGCTGGCCCGGAGCGGCTACTTTCCCGTAAAGGAGCTGGATACCTTCCGCAAGCTCAACACCCGCCTGCAGGGGCACCCGGCTACCCATGAAGGACTGCCTGGTGTACGCGTTGCCTCCGGCTCGCTGGGGCAGGGAATGTCCGTCGCCATCGGCGCGGCCCTGTCCAAGCGACTCAATGGCGATCCCCGCTGGGTCTTTTGCCTGACCGGCGACGGTGAGCTCCAGGAGGGTCAATGCTGGGAAGCCATCCTCTTTGCTGCCCACCATAAGGTGGACAACCTGATCGTGACGGTTGACTGGAACGGCCAACAGATCGACGGCGCCAACGACGATGTCATCAGCCTGGGCAACCTTCCCGCCAAGTGGAAGGCTTTCGGCTGGGACGTACTCGTGCTTGAGGAAGGCAACAACCTGGATGCCGTGATCCGGATGCTGCGCCGTGCCAAACGCCGCACCGGAAAAGGCAAACCGGTGGTGATCCTGATGAAAACGGAAATGGGCTATGGTGTCGACTTTATGCAGGGTACGCACGAATGGCACGGTAAGGCGCCCAATGAAGAACTCTTCAACAAGGCGATGGCGCAACTGCCCGAAACCAGCCTGGGCGACTACTAGGCCGGAACGCCAACCTGCACAGCACCTTTGTCCGACACCTCCAAATTTTAAAAAAGATGAAACTCGCAGATATCGTTAGTACGGAAAAAAAGGCTACCCGGCAGGGTTTTGGAGCCGGCTTCCTGGAAATTGGCGAACAAAATCCCGAAGTGGTTGGCCTCACCGCCGACCTGATGGGCTCCCTGCAAATGCAGCATTTTCAAAAAGCCTTTCCGGACCGTTTTTTTCAATGCGGCATTTCCGAAGCCAATATGATGGGCGTCGCTGCCGGCCTGGCTATCGGCGGAAAAATTCCCTACACCGGCACCTTTGCCAACTTCAGCACCGGTCGTGTATATGATCAGATCCGGCAATGCATCGCCTATTCGGACAAGAACGTCAAGATCTGTGCCTCGCACGCCGGCCTGACCCTCGGTGAAGACGGCGCCACGCACCAGATCCTGGAAGACATCGGCATGATGCGCATGCTGCCAGGGATGACGGTAATCAATCCCTGCGATTACAACCAAACGAAAGCGGCCACGATCGCTATCGCCGAGCACTATGGCCCGGTATACCTGCGGTTCGGGCGGCCCTCCTGGCCGGTCTTTACAGCACCGGATCAGAAATTCGAGATCGGAAAAGCCCAACTGCTGGCCAGTGGTACCGACGTGACAATTTTTGCCTGCGGGCACCTGGTCTGGACGAGCATCGAAGCCGCCCGCGACCTCGAAGCCGAGGGTATCTCCTGCGAAGTGATCAACCTGCACACCATCAAGCCGCTCGACGAAGAAGCGATCCTCGACTCGGTCAGCAAGACCCGCGCCGTTGTAGTTGCCGAAGAGCATCAACGCAACGGCGGGCTCGGCGATGCCGTCGCGCATGTACTGGTGCATAGTCTGCCGGTGCCCATGGAATACGTCGGCGTCAAAGACACCTTTGGTGAAAGCGGCAAACCCACCGAACTGCTGGACAAATACGGCCTGGGTAAAAAAGATATCATCTGGGCTGCAAAGGATGCGCTCGACCGGAAGAAGAAATAAACATTCAGGTATTATGAACAAGCCCCGACCGGTATAGCGCTGGTCGGGGCTTGTTTTTTGGGTAGGCTTCAGCTGATTGAATTGAGCATTATTGAAGCCTTTTGATAACCTGTCAGGTGGAAAACATACTATCCGCTGCGCCATGCAGCGGATAGTATGTTTTCCACCTGACAGGTTTGGGGTAATGGTCCGCCATAGGCAGCTTTTGCCGTACATTTGCCGCCCGTTTAATGCCCAACCATTCATTCCAGTTCTTATCTATGAAATTTGCTACCAAAGTCATTCATGCCGGCATCGAGCCGGACCCCTCTACCGGCGCGATCATGACGCCGATCTTTCAAACCTCCACGTACGTACAGGCT
>SBHD01000183.1 GCA_006226345.1 Bacteroidota bacterium
TTATTAATTCCTGGGAGGTGATGGACTGATAATTGGATAAAAGCGTCAGCAAAAGAAAAAGCCTGCGAACTGACCTTAAACCGACAACAGGTAAAAACAGCGCTGAAGATATTCTGGTAAGCATGATACAGTTGGTTTTACAGCAATTTTCGCCAAATTGCGCTTTGTAAGTATATAGCAGACTAATTTCGCCTGTCTCCAACCTTGGGTATAGAATTATCCTTGGCTTTGCTCTTTTTAAAACAGCTTTATGTATGAAAAATTGCATACCCGTAGCATTGGCTCTGGCACTTGTCATTTCCGCCTGCCAACAAAAAAAGGAAACAACAGTGGAAAATAACACCCGCCCAGCCTACGCATTGGCTATACACGGTGGTGCCGGCACCATCAAACGGGAAAATTTATCGCCGGAACTTGAAGCTGAATACCGCAGTGCACTTGATTCAGCGCTGACTATTGGGGAAACCATACTTAAAAATGGCGGATCGGCCCTCGATGCTGTTACGCAAACTGTTGCCTGGCTGGAGGACAGCCCGCTCTTCAATGCCGGCTGCGGAGCTGTTTTCACCCATGAAGGACGGAACGAGCATGACGCCAGTATTATGGATGGCCGGAATCAGGCGGCCGGCGCTTCCGGAGGCACTTCCGTGGTAAAGAATCCGATTACACTGGCCCGGGCTGTAATGGAACATTCACCACATGTATTACTAACCGGAAAAGGGGCCGAGCAATTTGCTATTGAGAACGGATTGGACACTGTTTCCCCGGACTATTTTTATACCGAACGCAGGTGGAATGCGCTACAAAAAGCGCTGGAAGAAGAAAAAGAAAAAGGGCTGAGTGAGTATTGGAACAACACACAGTCGACATATAAATTTGGAACGGTTGGCTGTGTGGCCCTGGATAATGCGGGAAATCTCGCTGCAGGAACCTCTACTGGGGGGATGACCAATAAACGCTGGAACCGCTTAGGCGACACCCCTGTAATTGGCGCCGGAACCTATGCTTCAAATGATGCCTGTGCCGTTTCCTGCACCGGCCACGGCGAGTATTTTATCCGCTATGCTGTAGCGCATGATGTGTGGGCACAAATGGTGTACAAAGGGCTGAGTCTGGAAGCGGCTGCTGATGCCGTAGTCATGAAGAAACTGGTAGAAAAAGGTGGCGAAGGAGGCTTGATCGCAGTAGATAAAGCCGGGAATATTGCCCTCCCGTTCAATTCTGCCGGTATGTATCGGGGTTACGTCAAACCAGGCGAACGCAAGGTGATGATTTACAAAGAAGATTAGCCAATAGCCCGCAGTATTGCGTAACTTTCATTTTTCCTTCCTTAAACCTGCATACTACCTTGACATCACCACTTGCCGAGCGAATGCGCCCCCAATCCCTGGAAGCCTATGTTGGCCAGCAGCACCTGGTTGGCGAAGGTGCAATATTGCGCCAGGCGATCGAAGCGGGTAAGATACCCTCCTTCATACTTTGGGGACCGCCGGGTGTTGGAAAGACAACTCTGGCCCAATTGATCGCCAAGTTGCTGAAGAAACCGTTTTACCAGCTTTCTGCTATAAATTCCGGTGTCAAAGACATCCGGGATGCCATTGAAAATGCAGAGAAGACCACCCTTTTTCAGGCTAAAGGGGCGATCCTGTTTATCGACGAGATCCATCGGTTCTCCAAAAGTCAGCAGGATGCCCTACTGGGAGCCGTCGAAAAAGGCGTAGTCACCCTGATCGGAGCAACCACCGAAAACCCCTCATTTGAAGTCATACCGGCCCTGTTGTCCCGCTGCCAGGTATATGTGCTGCAGCACCTGACCCGGGAAGAACTGGAAGGCTTGTTGCACCGGGCCCTGGAACAGGATGAAGTGTTACGGCAGCAAACAATTGATCTTGTAGAAACGGATGCACTCCTGCTATATTCCGGTGGCGATGCACGCCGGTTGTTGAACGCTCTTGAACTGGTAGCCAATTACGGCCAGCCGGGTGAAACCCTGCAGATCACCAATGACCTCGTCAAACAACGAATACAACAGAATATTGCCCTGTACGACAAGGGCGGCGAGCAGCATTATGATATCATATCCGCCTTCATTAAAAGTATCCGGGGCAGCGACCCAAACGCTGCTGTCTACTGGCTGGCGCGCATGCTGGATGCCGGCGAGGATATCGAATTCATTGCGCGGCGGCTGGTAATCCTCGCCGCGGAAGATATCGGCCTGGCAAACCCGAACGGGCTGTTACTGGCGACCACGACCATGGATGCCATCCGTATGATCGGGATGCCGGAAGCACGCATTATTCTGGCACAATGCGCGGTTTACCTGGCCACTTCACCAAAAAGCAACTCGGCCTACCTGAGTATCGATAAAGCGCTGGACCTGGTACGTAAAGGCGGCGCACACCCCGTCCCGCTCCACCTCCGAAACGCCCCCACCAAGCTGATGAAAGAACTCGACTATGGTGCCGGCTACAAGTATGCACATGACTTCCCGGAACATTTTGTTCAACAGGAATTTCTGCCGGAAGCCATCCACGGGAAGATCTTGTACGAACCTGCAGACAATCCTCCCGAAGCACGGGTATTGCAAAAACTCCGGGAAAACTGGAAGGACTGGTACCCGTATTGAATGCCCCTTGGTACACTACAGCCCGTACCGGATCACTTCGGCTTAATATTGTTAAAAAATTAATACGACCTTTAGGATTTGGGTTAAACCTGTGCTAAAAGCAAGGAGCCCCCTTGACGCGAACATCCTGCGCTACTAAGTTTGCTGAAAAAAAGCGATGAAAACCAAGCTCCTCCTCCTTGTATTATCCGCGACGCTGTTGACCACAGCCTGTGAACGCGACCCGTATCCCCTGGAAATGGAACGATTCGATGTATACTGGTACGACAATGACAACTCTGGCACCAATACACCGGCCGACGACCTCGACTTCGAGATACGGGTGAACACTACTGATCCTGACAAAGAAGATCAGTTCATTACCGACTGGGAGTTTTCCTACAGTGTCAATGGCACATTTGTCGGCATACTGCAGTCTGATACGGATATCCGCACCAATGGCCTGGGCTTTACCGGCTCGGTCAGCATTTCCAATCTGCCGCTACCGTTCCCGGGCGGTTTGTTGCCGGGCGACCAGTTTGAATTCAGGTTCTGGGCTACAGACAATCACGGTACGCAGATCGAACAGTATTACACGTTCGAGCTGGAATAAGGAAGCAATTACGCTCCCGCAGGATCATTCCCGGATGAACTCTAATTCTTTCTGCCGGTCCAGGAAGGCTATAGAAGAGGGCTCCTGCGGCTCTTTATCGTCCTGCCGGTATTTTACGACATAGTCCACACCGCCCAGTATTGCACTACTGATCCCACCAAAGGTCGGCGGATAAGCTTCGTTGTACTTTGCCGCAGCCGTACTGACGATCGGCTTGCCCAGCGCCCGGATTAGCGCGCAACAGAATTCATCCCGCGTAACCCGGATGGCCACGGAGCCATTCGCCGCTTTTACTGAAAGCGGCAGGCCTAGCACCTGGTCATAGATCAGCGTCAGGGGACGTTGATGGTAGGCCAGCAGCGTTTCTATTTTCGGATGGATCTTCGGTACGTATTGTTTCAGCATATCCACACTGTCGACCAGCAGGACCAGGCCCAATTCCGGAGGCTGTTCTTTCAATTTTAATAAACGATCAATCGCCGATTCATTGGTAGCATCGCACCCAATGCCCCAAATTGTATCCGTTGGATAACAAATTAATCCACCCTCTTCCAGAAGGCTTACAATGTCTGAAATGTCGTCGCGTAGCAGGAACATACCCAACAATTGGTTGTTATTTATCGTTCTTCGTGTACTTTTGAAAGCCCAAAAGTCTGCTTTTTCATCCAAACAATCTTGACTAGACACAAATGCGCGCCAATTTCAACCGTTCTTTGATCCTTATTCTACAGTTTTTACTGGTAAGCATACCCGGTATTTTATCCGCCCGGCATATTATCGGAGGAGAGATTACCTACAGATACCTCAGCACCACTCCCCAGGGAAACAACCGGTATGAGTTTACCATGAAGATCTACCGCGATTGCCTGGGCGGTGGCGCCGGATTTGACAATCCCGCCCAGATTGCCATTTACCAGGGCAACTATAACAACAATTTCCTGCTCATCAGTTTTGAACAATACACGCAATCGATCAAGAAACTGATCCCCGAGCCTCCGCCTTGTGTAACACAATTGCCAAGTGTATGTGTGGAAGAAGGGATCTATGTGTTTGAACGCACCTTGCCGGTACTGCTTAACGAAAGTTATTTCATCGTATACCAGCGCTGCTGCCGGAACCAGACAATCAAAAATGTCGTTGCTCCCGGAGACCATGGTGCTACCTACATGGTTGAGCTGACCGCCGAAGCGCAAATGCTGAAAAACAGTAGCCCCACGTTCAACAATTTCCCGCCGATTATCATTTGCAACAATATCCCGCTCTCTTTCGACCATTCCGCTACGGATGCCGATGGCGACCAGATCTTTTACAGCTTCTGCAATCCGCTGGATGGCGGCGGCCCCCTACTCAACCCGCCCGCGCTGTACACCTGCAATGGTGCTGTGCCCACCCCACCCTGTGGCCCGCCATTTGACAATATACCGTTTGTAGTACCGACCTACAGTGCGACTAACCCAATGGGAGGAGCGCCACAGGTAACGATCAACAATAACACCGGCCTGATCACCGGCACCCCCAATACGCTCGGACAGTTCGTGGTGAGTGTTTGTATCCAGGAGTTTCGCGGCGCCACCCTGCTGTCCACCGTCCGGCGTGATTTTCAGTTCAATGTAGCCGAATGCACACCAACCGTACTGGCCAATATTTACAGCGACAGTATTGTTGGACCACAACAGTTCGTCCTCCGGTCCTGTGGTGAAAATACTGTCACCTTTGAGAACCTGAGCGTACAACAGTCTAACATTTTCTCCTTTGAATGGCGCTTTAACCTGAAAACCTCAACGTTTGTGGATAACAGCTCCTGGGATGCTACCGTGACGTTCCCGGATACCGGTTTGTATACCGGCGCCTTGTATCTCAACCCGGGTTCTGACTGCGCGGATACAGCCTATATTGCCGTAAATATCTACCCGGAAATCAACGCCGACTTCAGTTTCACCTATGATACTTGTGTAGCCGGCCCTGTTAGTTTTACAGACCTTTCAACCGGTGAAGGCGGGATCAATCGTTGGAGCTGGAACTTTGGCGTCCCCAACGGCACTTCCAATAAAAAGAACCCCAGTTACCTGTATCCAGTGCCGGGCAACCATCCGGTAAATCTGCGGGTATATGATCAAAACAATTGTACCGATAACATTACTAAGGTGGTTAACTGGTTCCCGGTCCCTCCGCTGATCATCCTGCAGCCAAGCCGGTATATAGGCTGTACACCGGCAGAGATCTTTTTTAATAACCTCTCCACTCCGATTGACAGCACCTATGGAATTGTGTGGGATTTCGGCGACGGGAACACGCTCAGCGGCGTGATCAGCCCAACCCATACGTACGAAACTCCCGGGCTGTTTGATGTCAGCGTAGCTATTACTTCTCCGATCGGCTGCTTCACAACCGATACGTTTCTGAACCTCATCCGTGTAGAACCATCACCGGTAGCTGATTTCACATATTCGCCTGACTCCCTGCTGACCAGGTTCAATAATACGGTGCAGTTTAAAGACCTTTCGACCGGAGCCAATCGGTGGAACTGGACATTTGACGAATACGGTACTACTACCCAGCAAGATCCGCTCTTTACTTTTCCGGATACAGGTCTCATGAAAGTCACCCTGATCGCTACGCATCCGGAAGGCTGTAAGGATTCCCTGAGCAAGTATCTCGATTTCAGCCCTGTGATCACCTGGTATATGCCCAACGCCTTTACTCCTAACGGAGACGGGCAAAATGACGGCTTCCGGGGGAAAGGGTTTTTGGAAGGCGCCACCGCCTTTCAAATGACCATCTGGAACCGC
This sequence comes from Bacteroidota bacterium, assembly GCA_006226345.1. Lineage (GTDB taxonomy): Bacteria > Bacteroidota > Bacteroidia > Chitinophagales > Saprospiraceae > M3007. The sequence continues at coordinate 6,008 of SBHD01000183.1, forward strand.
TGGGGCGAACTGGTCTTTGAAACAGAAAATCCGGATGATGAATGGAACGGCCGGCAAATGAATACAGGCGAAATGTCACCGGAAGGGGTATATGTATATGTGGTCACCTTTACCGGTCCAAGAGGACAAAAAGAAGAATTCAAAGGGTACGCTACCCTATTGCGGTAAAGTAAATGCCTGGGCAGAATAATATGAGGTCATATCCGATGCATATCACCTCATATTATTCTGCCCAGGCATCTAACCATGTTTTCAATATTTAAGGCTAGCGTAGCAGGGTTACATTTCCTTTTTTCTCTGTTTGTGTACCCCCCAGGCACCGGACGCGGAGATAGAAACCATATGTTTCCGCCGGTTGGGGCTGTCCTTTATAGGTGCCATCCCAGGCTCCGTCCGGATCGTTGGTCTCGAACACCTTTTCACCCCAGCGGTTGTAAACGACCCAGTAAACTTCTTCCACAAAACGGCTTTCCAACTTCAGAATATCATTTTCGCCATCGCCATTTGGCGAAAAACCTGTCGGAAAAAACAAAAAGGGCTCTTCACAACTGGGAAACAACACCGTAACAGTAACATCCCGCTCTACTACACAACCGCCATCCAGCGAAATGGTCGCTGTGTAGGTAGTGGTTGTATTGGGTTGTGCCACCGGGTTCACAATTCCGGAATTCGAGAGCGAACCTGCCGGCTCCCATGAAATAGTGCCGTTTCCAACAAAAGTGGCCTCCAACTGCGAAGTACCTCCCAGATAGATCGTTGGCGGGGTGGCTGTTAACATAAGAGAAGTGGTATCGAATACCAGCACGGATACCATGCCCTCATAAGTGCAACCGGCATTAGTGATCGTAACGAGATAATCGGTTGTAGTCAACGGAAAAGCCAATGGGTCAACTGCGGCAGAATCGGACAAGGTGGCTGCAGGAGTCCATTCATATACATATCCCTCGATACCACCAGGATTAAGATGGACCGTATCGCCCGGGCAGATCGACTGTTCTCCGATCAGACTGTCCACCCGGGGTATGGGCGCATTGAATTGCGTCTTGATCGTATCACGGCATCCGCCTGCCGACTGGGCTATTAGGGTCAGCCGGTAGTTGCCAGGCTTGGTGACGATAAACGTGGGATTTTGTTGTTGCGACTGGTTGGAGTATCCGCTTGGCCCGGAAAGAAGCCACTGCCAACCCGACAATCCATACACGGAATCCAGACTCTGATCAAAAGCCTGGATAACCATTCCGTTATTATCACACAAAGGCAGGTCGTAGGTAAAATCCGCATCGACATGAAAACCGCCTACATGCATCTCCTGAAACATAGTATCCGAACATGGAGCACCCGGCACGGTGATCAGAGCGACTGTGTAAGTGCCCGTATCCGGAAACTGGTACCATGGAGAGCGTTCCGTGGTGGTTTGGGTAAGGTCATTAGGCCAGTCAAAAAACCATTGTGTATCGTTTACATTACTTTGGTTAATGAACTGCAGGATTTCATTTTCACAGGCGCCCGGAGGGGCGAAAAAAGCAGCCGTCGGCTTCCCGCAGTCCGCTACATTGTATTGAAAATCCCGCCGGGTAGTAGAGATCAGGGTGTCTCCCCTGTATTCATCTACACAAACACCGACGACAAAGTTGCCGATCGTATTCGGGATCCCGGTCATATACCCGGTATTGGGATTGATTTCCAGCGGGATTCCTCCCAAGACGTTGGAAAGGTTATACGGAGGGTCATTCCAGACCACTTCCTGGTACGGCCCCTTAAAGGGAGGGTTGGGTTGCGGCGTCAGGGAATCCGGGCCGTTCAGCGGTGTGCAAAGGCGGTATACCAGTGAGTCTCCGTCCGGATCAGTAGCGGAATGGTCGAAGTTTATTGGCTCATGGACACATATGGCTACCGGCGGCCAATTATTAAAGACTGCACTGTTGTTACACTGCAGCATCGTTTCCTCCGAAAGGTTGGCAATGATCGATATCCCGGTATTCAGCGGATCCGGCAGGTTCCGGATGAGTTTGTTCCGGCAACACCGCTGGTACACCAGCGTATACCCGCCAGGTTTAAAAGGCAGGGTAGTAACCCGTACATAGGTGCTGCGGTGTACGCACACATCCGGGGGCACTACCAGGCAGGGGTTGTCCAACGCAACAGGCAGGGTATCATGTGCAAGCGGATTCCAGTTTACCTGCAGGTTTTGGATCAGATTCCAGTTCGCATCATAGACACCGATCGCAGCCGGATTGTCAAACCAGGGTACACCGTTATAACAATCCCGGTATACCGTAAGCCGGATCTCATACAAATCATTTCCCAAACAAGTATAGGTGATCTCACCACCGACAATGTGCGTTGCCTGCGAAACACCCTGCAAGCCTAATAGAAAGAAAGCAAAAAGGAGAAGTCGTCTCATATAGCAAAGATGGGGCAACCATCGGTTGCCGCTGCCCAAAAAAACAAAATGGCTGAAAATTGGCCAAGATTGTTTGGCCAAACCACGGCAAAATTCTGATTTGTCGCCAGATTTCCCCCGTTGTTTTAAACCAGGCGGCCAGGCACTTGTTTGGATCAAAAAATACCATGTTCAGACTTTTAGGACTTTCCGGTTTTATACTAATACTGGCAGCAACCCGTTGCCGGCAGGAGTCCACATCCGATCTTGTTCCGGATTCTCCCGTGCCGGCCTATTCGTACCTGGCACTCGGCGATTCATATACAGTCGGGGAAAGTGTCGCCCGGGGGCAAAACTTCCCCAATCAACTGAAAGATAGCTTGTATGCGACAGGGCTTGCAGTTGCCGATCCTCTGATAATTGCAAAAACCGGTTGGCGCACCGATCAACTGAAAAATGCGGTAGCAGCTTCCGAAAATATCAAAGACAGTGTTTTTAGCCTGGTCACCCTTTGTATTGGTGTAAACAACCAGTTTCAAAATAGCAATTTTGACACCTACAAATCGGAATTTGAGGACCTGCTCCAACAGGCACTGGCATTTACTGGAGGAGATACCGGACGGGTGATCGTATTGTCTATTCCCGACTGGGCGTATACGCCATTTGGTCAGGCGTACGCTAATGATCCGGCAACAGTCAGCCAGGAGATCGATACTTATAATGCAGCGAACCGAAGTATTACCGAGTCGTACGGCGTTACGTATATTGACGTAACCAGCATCTCCCGTAACGGTCTGGATCAGCCCGGACTCGTTGCCGCTGATGGGCTCCATCCTTCTGTTGCACAGTATTCCGAATGGGTGAAGCTGTTGTGGCCAGTCGCCAAAAAGGTACTGACGCCATAATAGGCCTTTTTATACCTAAGGTCAGATCTGATCAGCAAAATACCGCCACAGTGCAGCGGTATGCAACGCCTGGGCAACTCCGCCGGAACGCAGCATCTCAAGTGCTGCAGCCCGTTCCATCAGGTGAACAGAAATTTCCTCCGTGTGGTCCAGTTTTTGCACCTCGAGTGGTTCTACGCCCACCGCCAGAAAAATGTGGCACCAATTGTTGTGGGTACCCGGATTAGCGCAGGACTTGAGCAACAATTTCCACTCCCCTCCCCCATAGCCGGTTTCTTCTAAAAGCTCGCGTTGCGCACTGTCCAATAACGGCTCATTGGGATCAACCACACCTGCGGGCAGTTCGAAATGGACATGTCCGATACCATGCCTGTACTGCCGGATCAGTACGAGTTCTCCCGCTTTAGTGATTGCCAATACCGATACCCAGTCCGGATATTCAAACACAAAATAATCCGGTATCCGGGCGCCGTTGGGCAGCCGGACGGTGTCTTCCCGCAGGATCATATACGGGCTGCGGTTATATACATACTGGCTGCGCTCAACAGTCCAGGGCTTGGGATCGTGCTGCATATCCTCCATCATGGCACACTTTTTACCTTGAGTATCCGGCAAAAGGCCGGTTTGCAAGGCTCCAAAAGTCGGTTGAAATTGCCGTATTTTGCCCGCAAGACATCAGAACTTTACAAATCAGCCTGTATATGCACGCGGAAAAACCCGTCCGACTCCTGAATGCCGCTGTAATTGTAGCCGCACTGGGCTATTTTGTGGACATCTATGATTTGCTCCTCTTTAGTTTTGTCCGGGTAAAAAGCCTCCAGGATCTTGGATTCTCCGGGCAGGCCCTGACCGACACCGGCATTTCCCTGCTCAACTGGCAGATGGCCGGCATGTTGCTGGGTGGCCTCTTGTGGGGTGTTCTGGGCGACAAAAAAGGCCGCGTTCGGGTACTTTACTTTTCTATTTTCCTGTACTCGGTTGCCAACATCATGAATGGCTTTACCACCTCAGCCACCACTTATGCCATATTCCGTTTTTTGGCAGGCGTGGGGCTTGCAGGCGAATTGGGTGCCGGTATCACGCTCGTTTCGGAGATCATGCCCAAGGAAAAACGGGGGTACGGTACCATGATCGTAGCTTCCGTCGGGCTGAGCGGCGCACTGCTGGCCTGGCTGGTTGACATGTTGTTTCCCTGGCGGATCAGTTTTTTTGTGGGCGGCGGGCTCGGGCTGTTATTGCTGTTGTTGCGCATCAGTGTAAGTGAATCCGGAATGTTCCGGCAAATGGAGGCGGCAAAAGGTATCAGCCGCGGCAACTTCCTGGCTTTATTCACCAATGGAAACCGGTTCCTGCGCTTTATCCGGTGCCTCCTGATAGGGTTTCCAACCTGGTTTGTGGTCGGCGTCCTGATCACGCTGGCGCCTGAATTCGGACAGGTAAAAGGTTTAAGTGGCATTACCGGGGGAAACGCTGTTGCGGCATGTTATACCGGACTGATCCTGGGTGATATTGGTTCGGGCATGCTCAGCCAGTACCTCCGCAGCCGGCTGAAAGTCATGTGGATCTTTCTCACGTTGGATCTGCTGGCTGTCGCTTACTACCTCGTCGCCGGCTTCCCAACACCGGCCTCGTTCTATTTTGCCCACTTCCTGCTTGGTATATCGGTCGGTTTCTGGGTAATATTTGTCACCATTGGCGCCGAACAATTCGGCACCAACCTGCGGGCAACCGTTGCGACAACTGTACCGAACTTCGCCCGCGGCATGCTCGTCCCGATCGGCGCTTCCTTTAAGTATTTGAAAGCTCCGGAAGTTACCGGAAATATCCTGACAGCTGCCGGGATCGTGGGTGCCGTTTGCCTGCTGATCGCCTTTGTCGCGCTGATCGGTATGAAGGAGACATTCCACGACGACCTGGACTACGTGGAGACCATATAGAAACACGGCTGCATTCGGATTTTGGTAAAAACCACCAAAATATCATTGGCTCGATTTATCTTCGCACCGCCAGAACCAAATTTTATTTCAAACGTTGCTAAAACAGTTGGAACAAGACGTTCATCGGATAACCAATAAAGATTTATACCAATATGAATTTTGACATCATTGTTATCGGAAGTGGTCCGGGAGGGTATGTAGCAGCCATCCGGGCTTCGCAATTGGGTATGAAAACAGCCATTATCGAACGGGAAAACCTGGGCGGTATTTGTCTGAACTGGGGCTGCATTCCCACTAAAGCCCTGCTGAAAAGTGCCCAGGTCTTTGAATACCTTCAGCATGCTGATAAATACGGTGTCACCATATCAGGTGCGGCAACAGCCGACTTCGGAGCGATGATCAAACGAAGCCGCGACGTGGCTGACGGCATGAGCAAGGGCGTGCAGTTCTTGATGAAAAAAAACAAGATCACCGTGATCAACGGTACTGGCAAACTGGTCAAGGGACCTAAAGTGTCCGTAACAGATGCAGACGGTCAGGTTACGGAATATTCCGCCAAACATATCATTATTGCTACCGGCGGACGAGCTAAAGAACTGCCCAACCTCCCGATCGACGGTAAAAAGGTTATCGACTACCGCAAGGCGATGTCGCTGGATAAACAGCCCAAGCGCATGGTAGTGGTTGGTGCCGGTGCGATCGGCGTTGAGTTTGGCTACTTTTACCACACCCTGGGAACCGAAGTTGCAATTGTGGAATTTCTTGAGCAGGGTCTGGTTCCGCGGGAGGATGCCGACATCTCCAAGGAACTCGGGAAATTATATTCCCGGAAAGGCATGAAAGTGTACGGCGGCTGGGCAGTGGAAAGCGTAGATACCAAGGGCAAAGAGGTCAAGGTGCACATGAAAAACCGCAAGGATGGAAAAGAAGAAACGATCACCTGTGATATTGTACTCAGCGCTGCCGGTGTAACGCCCAATACGGAAAATATTGGCCTGGAAGATCTGGGTATCACTACAGATCGGGGCTTTATCAAGGTGGATGATGCCTACCGCACGAATGTCCCGGGCGTGTATGCTATCGGTGATGTCCTGCCAACGCAGGCACTTGCACACGTAGCCAGTGCTGAAGGGATCACTTGTGTAGAGGCGATAGCCGGTATGCATGTGGAGCCGATCGACTACAACAATATTCCTGGCTGTACCTATTGTTCTCCTGAAATCGCCTCTGTCGGGTACACCGAGCAAGCCGCTAAAGAGGCGGGGTATGACGTTTTGATCGGCAAATTCCCCTTTACGGCCTCCGGGAAGGCAAAAGCCGCCGGAGCCCCGGAAGGATTTGTAAAAGTAATCTTCGATAAAAAATACGGAGAGTGGCTGGGCGCCCACATGATCGGCGCCAATGTCACCGAAATGATCGCAGAAGTAGTAGCGGCCCGCAAACTGGAAACCACCGGGCATGAAATTTTGAAAGCCGTACACCCCCACCCCACCATGAGCGAAGCTGTGATGGAGGCAACCGCTGCGGCTTACGGAGAAGTGATCCATCTGTGATCCGATTTGATCACCATAAAGCACACCGCCCGACTGGTATCTACCGGCCGGGCGGTGTCTTTTTAGAGCATCCTGCTTCAGGCAATCCGCACAACAACTTACCGGACCAGGATCTTATCTACACATGCAGGCGCCTGACCGTTACTAAAAACGGCTAAGAAATAACTGCCGGCTGCTACATCCGGCATTGCTATTGCATTGGCAAGTTGCTGTTCCCAGACAATGCGCTGGCCGGCAGAATCAACTAAGATAAGCCGGCTGTCTCCAGGCCAACTCGTTTCGGAAGTGATCGTTTGTCCGGGTTTCACCGGGTTGGGCACGAACCGGCAGACCGGCAAACCATTCCAGTCCAGGTTATGCGCCCTCAGAAATTGGGGTTGCAGCCACTGCGCGATCTCAATGGAATAGAGACGGGCCGGGATCGTGATTGGATTGCCCAATACCGAAATAGTAAGCTCCTCGTTAGACAAATAGCCCGAACCGCTGTCCCGGAAACAGATCCCCTCCAATTGCCCGGAAAAGGGCGCAAGCCCCAAACCGATCTTCCGTTTATTTCCATTAAAGAACCATCCGTCCCGGTAATCCGATAACAACCACATCGACAGGACCCCGTCGTCATCCCGGTACCCGAGCAGCGCCAACACACCTTTATCCGTGATATCGGCTCCGGTGATAAGAGCATCCACAGGCAGCGTTTCCCGTCTGCGGGCCAGGAACATGCCTTCCTTTGCCGGCACAGTGTACCGTACGGTTTGGTACCCAATCCAGTCCTTGGTAAAAAGATGGAGGGAGTCGTCATACCAGATCATGGCCTCGCAATCAAATTGCGTATGATTGGTTCCTTGCGGACTGAAATCACTCTGATCCTCATATGCAAAATCGATCCATTCCACGCTGGATGCCGGCACCAGCACATCCGTACCGGCCGGGATCGCTGTAAGGGGAAATTTATAGATCCGGAGATCCGTCCGGTTTCCATTCGCATTATTGCCGAAATCACCAATATACAAGTGCTGGCCATCAAAGGCGATATCTTCCCAGTCCAAATTGGACACTCCGCCGATGGTGACTGTTCGCAGGATTGAGCCGCTTACACTGTCAATTTCGTACAGGAAAGGCCCGGATCCTCCGTCACCATGTGACCACAAACTCCCTCCTGTCAGGATCAGTCCGGAGTTCTCTTTGAGCAAATCCGGCAACCCGGTTCGCACAGTCGGGGCTAAATAGGTATCAGGGTAGGTGCAACTGCCGTCATTGACCGTGGCAATCAGGTTATAATTGGACGCCTGCGGGTCGGTGCATCCGGATTGTCCGGCCAGCTGGAATACCGGAAGGTAACAAGAAAGAAAAAACACGAATAGCCGCATATGCATAGTTTGATCCCGTATCTTGATCATACCGCTGAACATCAGCCGGAACCAAGACGGGCAGACAGAATAAACAAAGCGGCACAAAGTTGTCACACTCTGTGCCGCTTTCAGCAAACCAGGCTGAAAAATATCGGTGTTTATTTTACCAGCGCGATGTTAAGCGCCAGAATCAGACGCGAAGGGTTGTTCGAGAAATGGTAGTTGTCACCGAAAAAGGTGATGTGGTCACCATACTTACTAAAGTTACCTTCATACCGAATATCCGCTGATACCCGGCCGGTACCCAGAGTAAGGCCGGCCTGCCATCCCCAGGTAAACTGTTTCCAGCGCTCGGCATAACCGTCAAAGTCCACCAGCTCGGACTTACTGTTCAGGAAATAGTGTCCGACCGGGCCACCATGCAGGCGAACAGGGCCTGCGGTGATCCCCACCAGTAAAGGAATATCGAGGTTTTGGTACTTTTCCCGCAAGACAATATCCGAAGCAGCAGTTTCACCGATGCGAAAGTCTGTCTTGTTTGAATTAAAAACCAGTTCAGGCTGAAGGAACACTGTTCCGCCGATACGGAACCAGGCGCCAACCTGGGTACCGAATTTCAGGTCTTCGACACCGAAATTATACTCATTTTCCCCATCGCCGATCACGATATCGCTGGGGTTTTGCAATTGTGTTTGAAGACCGCCTTTCAAACCGAAAGCGAACTGCGCCTGTGCGGCGGCCGAACAAAGGAGCAGGAGGGATGCAACAAGCAGGTGTTTCATACGTGTTCAGATTTTTATTGCAGTTCAAACGCCGCATGCCGGGCCAGTGATATACCGACCAGGCATCTGTCCGGCTGTTTAACCTTTATTTAAAAGGTACTTTAAGGAAATGTAAAACAACAGGCACCTGCAAAGGAAGCACCGGATTTACCACCACCTGAAAAAGCCCGGAGAATGTGTACTTTTGCAGCCCGCTGACAACAACGTTCCGAATGGAAGTACTCGATGCCAGATTTGTTTCCAGTTATCCACGGGAAAGCATGTGCCCGAAGGATGGGCGACCGGAGTTTGCCTTCATCGGTCGTTCAAACGTAGGTAAATCCTCCCTGATCAACATGCTGACCGGGCGAAAAGGCCTGGCCAAAGTATCAGGCACCCCCGGTAAAACCCAACTGCTCAATTTTTTTAATATCGAAGACCGTTGGTACCTGGTTGACCTTCCCGGCTATGGATATGCCAAAGTCTCCAAATCCCAGCAGAAAACACTGGCCAATATGATCGATGGCTACCTGGCCCGCCGGGCCCCGCTGGTCATGGCCTTTGTATTGATCGACTCTAATATTCCGCCTACCCGGATCGATCTGGACTTCATTGACCACCTGGGCGTTTTAGGTGTACCCTTTGCACTGGTTTTCACCAAAACAGACCGGCAAAAAAAAGGAGACCTCGAGCAAAATATTAATGATTTTCTGCAGGAAATGCTCAAAACATGGGAAACACTTCCTCCGTATTTCATTACCTCCGCTTCGTATCGTACCGGACGGACCGAAATGCTGGACTACATCGAGCAGGTAATCAAATCCCTTCCAAGTTAACCGGCAGGCATCTGTGAAAAAAGACATTAAAATATACCCGCGCATCATCGAAAACATCGAAGACTGGCCGACCTTCCGGCTCAGTGAAGATCGCGCAAATTTTATCCGTGACATTGAATCGGCTACTTACGACCAGCTCCGCTCCAGAAGCTGGCCAAGCATGGTCGACATGCTCGTCAAAACGATCTACCTGGAACGGATCCGGATCAAAGAATCGCCCTGGAAGGTCGATCCGCCGAACGACCGGACGTTCTGGAACAGGATCAGTAAACGCCTGATCAAAAAGTCGCTGGACCGCAATGATCCGGAAGCCCAGGAAGCAGCCGAGGATATCCTGCGCAAGATTATCCACCGGTATTCGGAAGAGATCGTCGGCACCTTCAAGATCAGTACTTTCCGGTTTGCTCAACGCTTTCTGACATTCCTCTTTAACCGGCTCCTCAACGCTGCCGTGGATAAAAGCATTGCTAGTGTCTGGCGCGGACGCCGCCAGTTATACGAACGCCTCAACGTTGTAGGTGACGTAGAAACAGTACGGCACCTGTTCCGCTCCGGCACAGTAGTGGTCGTTCCGACACACTCCAGTAATCTGGACTCTATTCTTGTGGGTTATGCCATGGATCAGATCATGGGGCTCCCGTCCTTTTCCTACGGCGCCGGGTTAAACCTTTATAATTTCGGACCCGCCGCTTATTTCATGAACCGGCTGGGCGCATACCGGGTCGACCGCCGCAAGAAAAACCCCATCTACCTGGAAACGCTCAAAATCATGAGCCAGCTCAGCATTGAACGCGGCGTGAACAGCCTGTTCTTTCCGGGCGGGACCCGATCGAGGTCCGGAGAACTGGAAGCTGGCGTGAAAATGGGCTTGCTGGGTACCGCAGTGCAGGCCCAGCGTGCTTTGTGTCAGCGTGGAGAGAACAAGAAAGTCTTCATAGTGCCCATGGTTATTGGTTATCATTTTGTGTTGGAGGCGCCCTTTCTAATCGAACAATACCTGCGATATACCGGAAAGGAGTACTACCTGCGCCTGCGTGATGACAGCCAAAGCATCCGGAGTTCATTCCGGTTCATCTGGCGCTTGTTTTCCACCACCAGCGATATTACGATCAGTGTCGGAAAACCCATGGATGTCCTGGGCAACTTCGTCGACGCTCAGGGCCGCAGTTTTGACCGTTTCGGAAATGAGATCGATATCTGCGAATACTTTATGTCGCATGACACCATTTCAGAAGACGACCAGCGGGAGGCCGAGTATACCAAATTGCTGGCGGAGCGCATTGCCGAACGGTATAAAATTGAAAATGTCGTCCTGACCAGCCAATTGATCGCTTATGCGGTATTTGAAATGCTGGTACATGCTAATCCCAAACTTGACCTGTACGGGATCCTGCGCCTCCCGCCGGACGACTACCGCTTCCCTTTTGATTCGGTAGTGGAAGTCGTCGAACAAATGCAGGCCAGACTGCTGGAATGGGAACAGGAAGGAAAAATAAAACTGTCGCCGGAAATTCGCCTGACCGCCCCCGAGATCGTTCGGCACGGAATCCGCAAGCTCGGTGTATTTCATACTGAAAAGCCGTTGGGCTTCAGCAAGGATGGCGGCATTATATCTTCCAATTTCCGGGTGTTGTACTTCTACCACAACCGCCTCAAAAATTATGGTTTGGACAGCGCCGTTCAATGGAAGTCAGAAGACATCGAGGTTACCCGGGTAGATTAACAGGAGGGAACCGGCAATCACAATAGCTTACCCGCTGAATAAATTAAAATATGCAATACGAAAATTTGAACATCGAATACCAGGACGGAATCGCCCTGATCACGATCAACCGGGAAAAAGCGCTGAATGCGCTCAATTCCCAAACGATGGAAGAACTGGAATACTTTTTTGGCACGGACGGGCTCCAGGAGCAAAACCTGAAAGGAGTTATCATCACCGGTGCCGGAGCGAAAGCCTTTGTGGCCGGCGCCGATATCACGGAATTCAAGGATCTGGACCTGGAGCGGGGGGCAGCATTTGCTAAACATGGTCAAGATATTTTCAACCTGATCGAGCGTTTTCCCCGCCCGGTAATTGCGGCCGTGAACGGATTTGCCCTTGGTGGTGGTTGTGAACTTGCCATGGCTTGTCACCTGCGTGTCGCCAGTGAAAATGCCCGGTTCGGCCAGCCGGAAGTTAACCTCGGCCTTATTCCCGGGTACGGCGGCACCCAACGGCTGATCCGGTATATTGGCCGGGGCAAGGCACTGGAGTTGCTGATGACCGCAGATATGATTTCGGCAGCAGAGGCATTACAGCTCGGACTGGTTAATTATGTCACCGCGCCGGGCGGCGAAATAGAAAAAGCCACCGAACTACTGCAAAAAATTGCGCAGAAAGCACCGATTGCGATCAGCAAGGTCATCGAATGTGCAAATGCGTATTACGAAGCCGGCCAGGCGGGCTTTCAACATGAAAAAAATGCGTTTGGGACATGTTGTACCACAGAAGATTTCAAAGAGGGATCCGGTGCATTTCTGGAAAAGCGCAAGGCTAATTTTCAGGGACGCTAACCCTTTTGGCATATTGGGGTTTTAGCATCTGGTTATGGAACCACCTGCATGTACTAGTCACAGGTGGATGGCGCAGCGTGTAAGCCCTGTTATTTTTATAATTGCAAACCAACAGGTTAAATGCCTGGAGTTACGACCTCCGGCAACCACTTCAGTCATATTTTGTTATCTGGACATGATCTCTTCTTTTCAACACTCCATGGATCAGAAATTTATTGAAACTGATATACTTATTATTGGGGCCGGCCCGGTTGGTCTGTTTGCTGTTTTCGAAGCTGGCCTGTTGAAAATGCGCTGTCACCTGATCGACATATTGTCACAACCTGGCGGGCAGCTCACAGAAATCTATCCCAAGAAACCTATCTACGATATTCCCGGCTACCCCAGCATCCTTGCGGGTGACTTGATCGATCAACTGATGAAACAGATTGAACCCTTCAAGCCTGGATTTACCCTGGGCGAACGGGCAGAGTCGGTTGAAAAGCAGGCGGATGGCCGGTGGAAGGTCATTACCAACAAGGGACGTGTGCATGTTGCCCCGGTCATGTTCATCGCCGGCGGCCTGGGTAGTTTTGAACCCCGGAAGCCACCTATTGACAATATTGTATCCTATGAAGGTAAGGGTGTTGACTATTTTGTTCGGAATCCGGAAACCTACCGGGGAAAACGGATCGTCATCGCCGGAGGAGGGGATTCGGCATTGGACTGGACAATCTACCTCGCCAATGAAGTGAAGTCCCTGACCCTGATACACCGTAGAACCGAATTCCGCGGCGCTCTTGACTCTGTGGAAAAAGTCCGGCATCTTGCGGCATCCGGCAAGATCAACCTGATAACCAATTCGCAGGTGGTCGGCCTGGAAGGCACGGACAAACTGGACAACGTGCTGGTTCGGCATGATTCAGAAGGCCCCTCCAAACTGGAAGCAGATTATTTCCTTCCTCTTTTCGGCCTCACACCCAAACTGGGCCCAATAGCCGACTGGGGGTTAGCCTTGGAAAGAGGTGCTGTTGAGGTAAACACCCTTGATTACAGCACTACCGTTCCGGGCATATTCGCCGTCGGAGATGTAAACACGTATCCGGGCAAGCTCAAACTGATCCTTTGCGGTTTTCACGAAGCGACCCTCGCATGCCAGGGAGCCTATAACCTGGTGAACCCGGGTAAAAAGCTGTCTTTCAAATACACAACCGTTACCGGCATTGAGGGGCTCTCGACCCAAGACTCCCCTTCCTGATCAAACCATCCCTGTTTATTTCCACGCCAAGTTAATGATCGCTGTAACCGTAATTGACCGTGAAGGCAAGAAGCATGAATTTGAAGCCCCGACCGACATGGGCCTCAACCTGATGGAATTATGCAGGATCAATGAGCTACCGATCAAAGGCACCTGTGGTGGTATGGCGTTGTGTGCCTCCTGTCATGTGTACGTACAGTCAGACCATACGCTTCCAGAACAATCAGACTCTGAGTTGGATATGTTGGACCAGGCATTCTTCGTAGAGCCCAACAGCCGGCTTTCCTGCCAGATACGTCTAACGGATGCGCTGAATGGCCTGACTGTTCAGTTGGCGCCTGATGATGCTGAGGAGTAAGACAGGAAACACGTGGCAACACACTCCAGGTAGTCAGGTTGTGCCGGAACCAATTTCCAGCAAGATGCGGTAGTCATCCCAGCGGGCATCTTCCGTTTTCATCTCAAGTAGTTCAAGCAGTTCAGCGCCGTAAAGGGCTTCCAGTTCTGCAGCAGTACGGGCTGTGCGCATTTCCAGTTTCCCGGTCCGGATCTGCCCCATCCGCCATTCGAAGGTGCGCTCCATTCGCTCCAGGATTGCGGCGCAAGCCTCAGCATGATCATTCCACATCCCTTCTGCCACCTCTGCATCCCGGAATGCCTCCTTATTCCGGGCGATCATTTTTCCCTCTTCCAGAATAAAATAGGCCGTATGCGGCCACTCCGGTTCCGGGGGCAGCATCCGGGCATACAGTACCAATTGCAGGTCTTCCCCGTTCCGGATCATGTCTTTTCTCCGTCGGGCGCCACTCCATTTCAGATCAACGATGGCTTGTTCTCCGGATTCGCGGCGCAGCACCAGATCCGCTTTGCCTCTGATTGGCAGTCCGGAAAAGGTCCCTTCCAGGGGCAATTCAGTATGCGCGATCGACCAGTTGTTCGTTCGCAATAAGTTTACCAGGCTCCAGGCGGCATTTTTAACACGGTTCAGGAACTGGTTTCGTTCGGGCTCCCGGCCGTACAACAATAGCGTAGCGCCCTCCCGCTCCAGTAAATCATCAGCCTGACCGTCCAACCACGAATTTATCTGCTGTTTGTCCCATGTCAGGCAGTCACTTTCCTGTAACATCAACTCAAAAAACCGGTGTGCCAGGCTACCCAATAAGGTCTGGTCCCGGGTGACGCCTAACAGGCTACTTGGGAAAAACCGGAGTTTTTGCCTGAAAAACCACCGATGCGGGTAGTAAAACAAACTCTCCAGGTTAGTCGGTGTCTCATACGCGCTTTCCAGCATTCGGTCAGGGTCTGTCAGTATCAATTGCGGCTTCAAGCGCAAAGGCACCCGGGGTTCCAGCACCACATTATCCGGCACCTCGCCGAGTTGATTAAGCGCTTCCCGGTCTTCCGGGTCATCCAGGTCATATAGCAGACAGGCGCTATCAGTAAAGGCTGCCTCCATATCGCTCAGTAATAAACCGGACAGCACCTCGACGCCTGCCACCTGTGCCGGCATTACAAGGATCAATTGCCGGCTGGCGGCAAGGACCGGGCATTGAGCAGACCAAAGCCGCCGCAGACCTTCCCGCCGGGGATCGTCCAGCAGGACTCCGCGCATTTCCAGCCAACTTCGTTCTGCTGCCCGCCAATGATCGGAAGCAGGTACGGATCCGTCAAAGAGGCAATTCCACCAGATCAACCTTTCCGGTGCCGCCGCAAATGCTCCGGATTGATGCACCAGATCAAAATGGCCGGATTCAGCAGGTTCCAACTGGACCGGGGCAGGTTCATATATAGTCCGGATAATCCGCTCCAGTTCCAGGAAGCCCAGGCGTTCTTCCGGTAGCGTTTCCAGCAGTTCGCGGATACGCCGGGCCTGCTCAGCCAGAACCAGTAGTGTCGTGTTGGATGTCTCATCATAAACCTCCCGGGCCCAACGCTGCAAATACGCATATAACTCAATAACATCGCGTTTGGGAGCCATGGCATCCGTGCGGTACCGGCGCCGCCCAAACCAGAATTCGTATTGCTCGCGCACACGCTCAGGCACCTCTTCCCGGTTCAGATAGCCCAACACAGCACCATACCATGTATCGCTGTACAGCCCTGGCTTTTGGGCAAGCACACGGGCAATTTCCAGCGCCAGGCCATCGTCAAGCGGCTTTAAAGGCAAGGTGACAAATTCCATGATTTTGAATACATCCACAGGGTCCCAGATAAAGGCCGGGGCCAGTTTCAATACCTGCAGAGAAGGGCGGGCCAGTGAGGCAGAAAGCACACCAAGGGCTGGAAAGCCCTCTCCAAGCAACGCCTGTTCGAGCACCCGATTCAATTCGGGTATCAGAAACACCGGATGCCAGTCCGGGTTTCCGGCCAGCCATTGAGCCAAAAACAAAGCGGCGTCGGAGTCGCGGCGGCTTTTCAGAACCACCAAAGAGCCATCCCTGGAAGCTGGACAAGGCGCTACACCCTGGCTTAATAAGGTATGTTGTAAATGAGCGAGATCTGATTCCGGATCCCGGGCCTGTTTTTCCCTTGGAATTTGCCTGACCGGCACCAGCCCGGCCTCCAGCACACGAAGCACCCGCTGAACAACCGGAGGAAATAAGTCAGCCGGTTCGTTCAGAAGGATTTCTTCGATCTCAGGGAGGCGAAGTTCCAGCCAATGCAATACACGCGCATACCGGTCCGCTGTACCCCAGGCAGCACCTCCCAGTTCCGGATTGGCGATTTTCTTTTGAAAGATCTGCTCTACTCCGGCAAGATCCGCCAGGCGCAGCGGACTGTCGGCTGGGTCGGCGAGAAAATCCCAGCCAGCCAGCAGCAGTTCGTCCCGCCAGCCAAGTAATGCAACAGCAGTCGCAAACCGGTCTGCATCGAAAGAGGTACTGTAGAAAGGGTGTTGAGGTGCCTGTTCCTGCCACTGCAACAGCGCCTGCCTGTAAAGTTCGATCCGGAGATACTCCGTGTTTTCAGGGGAGCCGTTCAGGCCCAATTGGGCCTCCAGCCAGGAAAGCAGCTTTTTGGGTCCCAGCACCTGGGTAGTGAGCGGCCCAGTCTCCGGGGCAACATAAACCAGGTTGTCGAATTCCAGACCGAGATGTAATCGTGGCATGTGGATGAATTGTGAGCAGGTATGGCGCAAGCAAAAATAGGCGCTTCAGTGTTTTTGGATTACTTTTGCGCCATTCTTTTCGAAACAATATAGCCATAGAATGGAAGCGAACGAAATCGCCAACACCAGTGATATTACGATCCGGGTCGGACTGGACAAAGAACGGGTACCGGTAAAAATTGAATGGTCGGCCAGTGACATGCACAAAGATGGCAAGCTGGAGGAATGTAAAGCGTTGGCGGTTGCCCTGTTTGACAAGGAGCACCGCGATACCTTACGGATCGATCTGTGGACCAAGGAAATGCAGGTCCAGGAGATGGACCGGTTTGTCTATCAGACCCTTCGGTCCCTCAGCCAAACCTATTTCCGGGCCACCCAAAACAAAAAGATGGCGGAAGAAATGGCCAAGTTTGCCCACTATTTCGGTGAAGAGACCGAAATCATACCCAAAACGACGACCTGAATACGGACAAACCGGCCAGGGTTATTTCAAAGCATCAAACAACCAATTAGCCAGTGCCTGGCGGTTATTGGAAAGCACTACCCGTTGCTGGTCCCAGCTATTCCGGATATTCCCCAGTTCGACATAAACTGCCACCGGAGTGGTGGTTTCCCGCAAAGTAAACAGACTTCGGGGCGTTACCGTCCCTTTATATTGTTTCTGTGACCGCAACCGGGTATATTTTTCCAGGAACTTCTTGTGCATATCCAGGGCCAGTTCCTTGCTGGGCTCGCTATCCGGCCGATAATAAAAGAATACGTCGATCTCTTGCTTTCGATGCCGGGAGTCCACATGGATCTCAATGATCGTCTGATCTTTCACCCCGGCCTTCAGGTAACGCTCTGTCATCTGGTTGATCAGGTCGGTCCTTTGTGCCAGTCGCTGTTTTTGATCGAGAGGGATGGTTTGATCCCCCCAAACATATTCATCCTTATCACACGGCAGGTAGGTATCATCCCGGATCCCGTCATCAGGATCTCGTACGATCATATAGGCTGTGGCCCCATGGCTGACCAGGAGCCGCACCAGACGCAAGGCTACGTCATAGGCATACTCATCCTCACATAATGTATGACCGGCACGTTTACCCTCGGCCCCTACATCAGGGCCGCCATGCCCGCTGATCACATAGAATACTTTTCCACGCAGCCTGTTGCTGGCCAGGGGCGTTTTCTGGTACTTCTTGCCAAATATGGGAAAGATCCGGTTGCCTGCAGATGCCGTGGCTTCTTTGAGGCTTACCTTGCCACTGGATTTGGCAGCCGCCACCTCTTCCGCCGCTGCAGCCACTTCTCCTTCAGCAGGGCAGTTCAGTTCATGCCAGGGTACCCATAGTTCCTTGTCTTCGATAAAACTGCGGGCACGCAACCCGCCAGCCTGGGCAGCCTTGTTAAAATCGTTGATCCGGATAGCCGTTTGCCAGTCCTCCAGATCAAGGGTGGAGCGGATCGTTTTGCCGTTGTACTCTACCAGCAGTACCGGCAGTTTATACTGCAGCCCCGCCTTGAGGCGATAGTCCTCTTTCAAACCATTAATGCTGAAAAACTCGGAGATATTACAATCGTACGCATCCAGGTTATACCGGGCCAGCAGTTTGGGCACGTCGTCTCCGGACTGCGCTTCTATTGTCAGGTAGCTCCGGGTGGCATGGCTGGTTTTCAACACAGCCATTTTCGCGGCTAATGGCTGCTGACCTACTACTGTAAACCCTGGCAGCAGTAAAAACGGAAACAAGAGCAGCAGCATACGCCTGCAGGCAGGGTAATGTCTGGTCAAGAGCGAAGTATGGATGTAGCACATTACGGCAAATTTGGGTAAAAAGTTTTTTCTTTGAGCCCAAAGACGGAGTTTTAAGGTCTTATTAATACTTTGGAGCCGACTCCGGACCTGCTATGCGATCAAAAATACAGCAACGGAACGCATCATACCAGAAAAAAGTGGAAGACCTGTTCCAGAAATTATCTTCCAATGATGATGCCATTTTAAATATGACAGCGTTGGATGGCGGCTGGTCAGCCATTCAGACCCTGCACCACCTGATCCTGACGGAAGAGTTGGCCCTGGGGTATGTACGGAAGAAACTGAGCTTCAACCCCAGACTCGACCGGCCCGGACCTGGTGCCTGGGTTAGCGAACAACTGCTGAAACTTTACCTGGCCCTCCCGTTCAAGTTCAAAGCTCCCCCGAATGTAAGCGAAGAAAAACTGCCGGGGTTCACGTCGTTGAAAGACACTAAAAACCGGTGGTTGAAGATTCGAGAGGAGTGGGCCGCCTTTCTGGAAAACCTTCCTGATGAGCTGGTGGACAAAGCGGTGTATAAACACCCGATAGCGGGCCGTTTGGGCTGGCTAGGTATGCTGAATTTCTTTCACCACCATTTTGACCGACACCGGAAACAGGTCTTCCGGGCTTTTGGCGCCTGACCCCTGAGCACTCCCCTGTTTTGTCTCCCAAATGAATGTTTCCTGCGAACAGCCTACACGCATTTTATAAACTTTAAGTAAGGTTCACCCGATGAATGTAAAAACTTTTACCCTGTTGATTTTTATAGCACTGGCCTGGTCCGTCCGGGGCCAGGAAGTCGATCCGGACAAATCCAGCCTGCGCCCCTGCGGCACAGCACCTGTTTTTGATGAGTGGTTCAAGCGCTACATGGCCAGCCCGGAAGATTTTCCGGAAGGGTCGGCTGATACCTTGTTCGTGGGGGTGCAGATCCATTTAGTAGCCAATAACAATGGCGCCGGCCGTTTGTCAACGGAAAAACTGCTGGATGCTTTTTGCCAGCTGAATACCGATTTCAGTGATTCTGAAATCCAGTTCATTTTTAAAAACGACTGGAATCTGTTGAACAACAATGATTGGTTTCAGCACGACTCCATTGTACAGGGTATCCAGATGATGTTTACCAATAATGTACCGGATGTCCTGAATGCCTATTTCGTCAGTGATCCAGCTGGCAACTGCGGCTACAACCTGCCATACGCCGGTGTGACCATGGCACACGGCTGTACCGGCCCTAATGATCATACCTGGACCCACGAGGTCGGACATGCCTTGTCCATCCAGCATCCGTTCTTAGGCTGGGAAGGCAAAATTTACAATTTAGCCAGCCCTACTCCGGATACGCTTACCTACGATTACACCCATTTTCACAGTACACCGGACACGATCGTCCCCGCTCCGCTGGATACCGCGCTGGTGGAATACCTGGACGGTAGTAATTGCGGTATTGCAGCCGACAAGATCTGCGACTCCAGGCCAGACTACCTGTCCTACCGTTGGAACTGCGACGGACAGGGCATGAGTATTGAGCTTCAAAAGGACCCTGCCGGCACCACCTTCTATTCGGATGGTTCGCTGTACATGTCTTATGCAAATGATAATTGCCAAAACCGGTTTACCCCGGAACAGACCCAAATCATGCGGATCAAATTACAGACCGACAAGGCGGCATGGTTGTCCCCAACCTCTCCGGGCGGTGCAATCACCGGTTCGCCAAGCCTGTTATCGCCTGTAAATGGCGCTTCCGCATTGGCAAGTGGGGCAACTCTGACCTGGACCAGTGTGCCCGGAGCCACCCATTACGTTGTGCAGGCCTCGCGGTTGAGCAGTTTTGCGATCAGAGAGTTTGAAATGATGGTGACAGACACAACAGCTGTACTGAGCGGACTGATCCCCAACCTAAATTATTACTGGCGGGTCCGGCCCTTCAACTATGGGTACACCTGTACCAGTTTTTCGGCTAACGGAAAGTTCGTCGCTGTTACGGTTGGTGTTCATGCGGCCAGCGAAGCGGGATGGAAGATCTACCCCAGCCGCTTGGCACCCGGACAGGTATTAACCATGGAAGTACCGGAAACCTGGCTGAATACCACCGCCGATATCCGGCTGTTCGACGCGGCTGGCAGGATGCTTTGGCAGGAGCAGAGAACCTTTCAGGCCCCGGAAGAACAACTGGCATTGCCTACCGGCAACTGGTCAAACGGCGTTTACCACCTGATTTGCACCAGTCCGTCGGGCATCGTCAGACAGCCCCTGATGCTGCTACAGAATTAGGCCGGATTATTATTGTCGCCCGTTGGCGCTTTTCTGCCGGTATTGCATTTTATGTACAGAAAAGCCGACCTTTGGGGTACCAACTATTCAAACTTCTGTGGAATGTATAAGCTGAGATTTACGCTTTTAGCATTGGGGCTGTTGTGGGGCACAGGCGCACTTGCGCAAAAAGGTGAAGAAGCGTTTTGCGGATATTCCGGAAACTCTGCGTGGCTGGACTGGTACCAGCGTAATACCGGAATCTTTAACAGTGCTGAAGGTTCGGACACCTCGTGGCTATATGTACCTGTTACGGTGCATCTGGTGGGTACAGATGCCGGAATGGGGCATTTTAAGTTTGGTCAGGCGATCGAGGCGATATGCGATATGAACAGCCAGTATGAGCAGGCCCGGATCCGTTTTTATCTGATGCCCGGAGATGCTGTCCGGTATTACAATAACTCTAGCTGGTATTCGCATGACTGGGATGGCGGCTCTCAAATGATCAACAGTGTCCTTCCCGGGCTCCAGGACCGGCTAAACGCTTTTGTGGTATCCGATCCTGCCGGCAACTGCGGGTATTCCTGGCAGGACGCCATTGTGCTTAAAAAGGGTTGCTCCAACAACGGCAATACCACCTGGGCACATGAAGCCGGTCACCATTTTTCACTCCCGCATCCGTTTCGTGGATGGGAGGGTTTTGAATGGGACTATTCCGATCCGGCTCCGACCAAGGTGAACGGACGGGAGGTTGAGCGCACTGATGGTTCCAACTGCTATGTGGGCGGTGACCGCTTTTGCGATACCGAACCAGATTATCTGACAGACCGCTGGCCATGCAACAATGACAAACGCAGCACCATCCTGCAACATGACCCGGATAACATCAGTTTCCGCTCTGACGGTACGCTGATCATGGGCTATGCTTTTGATGCCTGTGCCAGCCGGTTCACTACAGAACAGATCGATGCAGTCCGGGCCAATCTAAAAACCGAGCATGTGCAATATCTGCAACTTTCTGAACCATTGACAGAGATTGACGATGCAGACCAGGTAGAACTCATCAGCCCCGTGGATACTTCGGAAACGGTTCAGTATAACCACATCGAATTGAAATGGAACCCTGTACCGAATGCCTTGTACTACACGGTTGAGGTGAGTAACTCCCCCTACTTCTCCAATAAATTTTTCTACGAAACCCTGATCGGGGAAACCAGTGTAACCATTACAAAAGGCATACCCAACAACTGGAAGTTGTACTGGCGGGTACATGCAAATAATGACTGGGACCTGTGTCAGCCTTATGATAATGCACAGGTTGGGGTATTCCGCACCCAAAACCTGTCGGCCACCAACGACCTGGAACGTTCCGCGATCATCACATTGATGCCCAATCCGGTATATGGCGGCATGCCTGCATACCTGGAGGTCGAATCGGACAAGGCTATGGATATTTCCATAAGTGTAAATGATGCATCCGGCCGCCTTTGCTACCGGCAGCAGTTAAACCTGTACCCCGGAGAAAATGAACACGCTATCCCAACCAATAACCTGGAAGCCGGGTTGTACACCGTCTGGATCCAGAATGAAATGGGAGCAACCGTTAAGCGGCTGGTAGTACTGGAATAATGCCGGAAATGCCAGGCTTACGGGTATGGGCCTTTCCAAAAGTTTGGGAGGGCCCATAATTTTTTTGTCATTTTGCGCGCTCAAGGAAATATACGGATTCGGCAATAGCATTTATGGGGATCATTCAACGACAGGGAATTAAACATTCAATCGTCAATTTTACTGGGCTGACAATCGGCACGGCAAGCACTTTGTTTATCTATTCCCGGAAAGAGGTGGTGGAGTCTTACGGTCTGGTGCAGTTTCTGCTCACCATTTGCGTAGTCGGGTTTCCGTTGTTTGCACTCTCTGCCAACACCGTAGCCATCCGATATTTTCCAAGTTTTCAGAACAAGGAAAAAAGACATCACGGCTTTCTGGGATTATTGCTTTGCATGTGCCTGGCCGGCTGGGCTGTTTGTGCAATCCTCGCGCTTGTTTTCTGGAAGTTTGCCACTGGAAACCTGGCTGCACATTCCGCGATGCTGCAGCAGTATCTCTGGATGGCGATCCCCCTAACGCTGCTTTATACGATGGCCTTGTTGCTCACGCAATATTCGTTTAATTTCAAGCGTATCGTGATCCCGTCCATCCTTTTTGATTTCTCCCTCAAACTGTTGCTGCCCTTGATAATGGGCGCGCTTTGGCTGGGGTGGATTTCGGTAGACACTACGCTTTGGGTACTATTAGTCCATTTCGGATTGGTTATCACAGGGCTCATCCTGTACCTGCGCAGCCTGGGAGAGTGGTTCTGGCGCCCCGACTGGTCGTTCCTGACCCCGGAACTGCGGAACGAGATCATACGCTACGCCGGATTCGGCATTGCAACGGGATTTGCCCTGCTGGTAGCCACAAAAGCGGATACGCTGATGGTCGGCGGACTGGTAAACATGAAAAGCACCGGTGCTTATGTGATCGCGCTCAACATTGCAGCGGCTATGGAGATCCCCAATAAGAGCATGCTTGGTGCCAGCGTATCGTTCACAGCCCGCTACCTGGCTGATGAAAACTGGAAAGAGATGGGCATTCTGTACCAAAAGGTATCCATAACATTGCTTACGGCGGGCCTGCTTATCTTTGGATGCATCTGGGTTTCGGCAGAAGACTTGTATGCCATCATGCCCAATACCGATGAGATCGGAGCCGGCCTGTACGTGCTGCTTTTCCTGAGTGTGGCAAAATTGTTTGACATGGCTGCCGGTCTGAATAACCAATTGGTATATTACTCCAGATACTACCGTTATTCCATGGTTGCGCTTGGCATTTTGGCAATGGCTAATGTGCTATTCAATTTCTGGCTGATTCCTCAGTTCGGTATCGTAGGTGCGGCAGTGGCAGCACTGCTTTCCATGGTCTGTTATAACCTGTTCAGCCTGATATTAGTCTGGAAGAAATTTTCCATGCAACCTTTTACCCGCAACACCTTGGTAGTCGTCGTACTCGCGGTCCTGGCAATTCTGTTGGTAAGCCAGATTCCCCAGTCTCCATATCCCATTCTGAATATCGGCATTCGGGCCGGTCTGTACAGTCTGATGTTTAGCGTTCTGGTCATACGGCTGCATGTATCAGAAGATATCAACGCCATGTACCAAAAGTATCTGGCGCCTTTGTTTTCCCGTAGCAACCGGAATGTATAGTCCCTACTCCTGTGACAATACCACTACAAGCGTACTTTGTTCGGGACTGAGGATACGGTCTACCTGGACGGCGAAGCCCGGCTGCACCTCCTTGTCTTCACCAAGACGCATTGTACCCCGCATTTCTTCCAATACATCCGCCCAGTCTTTCAGTGCGGCTTGTTTTGGGGAAAAAGAGCTCAGATAGACCAGTTGCCGGGATGCCTCCCGCAACCACATGGAATCCGGGTACGCACTAAAGTCACCTTTTACGGTGAAGCGAAATTCCTGTCGTGTCGCATTGCACACTTCCTGGCTGATCTCCAACAACACGTTCGTATCAAGATACAGACTTTCCAGGGACTGTTGCCCTTCCTTTTCAAAGTTATATTGCAGTACGTGAGGAAGGTCACTTTCAAAGATGGGCTCCGGCTTGTATTTACATTTTGACTCCGGGGAGCAGGATGCAAAGGCAAACAAGGCAATACCCGTAAAAAGCAGGAAATTTTTATACATGAAAATGAAATTGAGCAAGGGATCTGTTCTGTTCGGGGA
>SBHD01000316.1 GCA_006226345.1 Bacteroidota bacterium
CAACCATGCAACCATGCAACCATGCAACCATGCAACCATGCAACCATGCAACCATGCAACCATGCAACCATGCAACCATGCAACCATGCAACCATCTAACCATCTAACCATCTAACCATCTAACCATCTAACCATCCAACCATCCAACCATCCAACCATCTAACCATCCAACCATCTAACCATCCAACCATCCAACCCCTCCCACAACCACCCATTTCGTTATGGCTAAACCACATTGGCAGGAAGAAGAAGACATATTGGTGGAAGATGATATTGGCTCCGACCATCCATCCTACCTGATCGTATTCAACGATGATGTCAATTCGTTTGAATGGGTGATTCAATGCTTCATGGAAATTCTGAAGCACACCTCCGAACAGGCGGAGCAGCTGTCGATCATCATTCATTTCAAGGGGAAGGCTACGGTTAAGACCGGACCCAAGAATGAATTGGTTCCCCTTTGTGAAGGCTTGCTGGACCGGGGGCTCTCGGCTGTTGTGGAGGAGGAATAACATCCGGAACACCTTCCGGTGCAATGACCCGAACATGCCTGTATTCTGGCTCGACGAACATGAAATGGCTTTTCCGCACCCTTCGCTTGCCGAGCCGGGGGGCTTGCTTGCTGTTGGAGGGGATCTGAGCCCGGACAGGCTGGTGCTTGCCTACCGGAATGGTATTTTTCCCTGGTTTGAGGACGAAGGCAGCTTTTACTGGTACGCACCGGATCCGCGCTTTGTCCTGGTTCCCCAAGAGTTGCGGGTGCATAAAAGCATGCGGTCTGTTTTCAACCAGCATAAATTCATGTATACCCTGGATACTGATTTTGACGCGGTGATCCGGGCCTGCTCCGAAGCCTCCCGCGGCGGGCAGAACGGATCCTGGATCTCGCCGGCCTTTATCGAAGGTTATACCAGGCTGTATGATGCCGGGATTGCACATTCGGTGGAAGTCTGGCAGGGTGATAAACTGGTGGGAGGACTGTACGGGCTTTCACTCGGCCGAATCTTTTACGGGGAAAGTATGTTTACGCGTGTGCCGAATGCATCAAAGGCCGGTTTTATCACCCTGGTACGGGCATTGGAAAAGGCGGGCTTTTGGCTGGTCGACTGTCAGCAGCAAACGCAACATTTACAGAGTCTGGGTGCCCGCAGTATTTCCCGGGAGCTTTTCCAGGAATACCTGTTGAAAAACGCGTACGAACCCTCCCTTATCGGACGCTGGATCTTGCAGGACGACATGATCGCGGTCCGGCAGGCAGATACACCTGCCTCCTGACGCGGCGCTGTTTAAATGCATTCTTCTCCTGACCGTTTAGCATTTGGCGTTCCCTTATGGTTTGCTTTTATTTGCAATACCGGTTATTTTAACAGACGCTTTACTGCAACTTTGGTTAAAAATGTGTTTTGCAGGGAGGGATTTGGTATTCAGGTATATTTGTTGCTGTAAATAAGGAGAAGGCCCGCAAAAACCACATATAAAAATATTTGGCTACTGTGATCCATATGTTCAGACTCTATCTGCGTACAGTTGGTGTTTTGATCGCCATACTTCCGGCTTTCTCATTTGGCCACCCGGGGCGGGCATCGGTGGTGCCGACGGAAGCGCCCTTCCCCAAAGATTATTTCCGGATGCCGGTTGAACTGGCTGATGTGCGGCTGTCCGGCACCTTTGGCGAGCTTCGGGCCAACCATTTCCATACCGGTATTGATATCAGCAGTAAGACCGGCACTGTCGGCCTTCCTGTATATGCACCTGCAGACGGGTTTGTCGACCGGATCAAAGTGCAGGAAACGGGCTATGGGAACGCCCTTTATATCCGGCATCCCAATGGATATACCACCGTTTACGGGCACCTGGACAGGTTTGCACCCGAGGTCGAAAAATACGTTCGGGAGGTGCAATACAAGCGGGAGCGGTTCTCGGTTGATCTGTATCCGAAAGACGGCCTTTTCCCGGTTAAAAAAGGAGCGCAGATCGCTAATATGGGCAACTCCGGGAGTTCCGGCGGCCCACACCTGCACTTTGAGATCCGCCGCAGCTCGGACCAAAAGGCGTTGAATCCCCTGTTGTTTGGCCTGCCTGTTCCCGACGATGTGCCGCCGCACCTGCGGGATATGAAAGTGTATTACCTCAACCCGGACCGAGAAGTGTTGGAAAGTCAGTCGCTGGCTATCGAACCCCGTCCCGATGGCACCTACGGGGTGCAGGGCGATACGGTCCGCCTGCCTGCCTGGCGGGTTGGTTTCGGCTTGCGGGCCTACGATCAGGCAACCGGTAATCCACACAACAAAAACGGGCTGTACAGCCTGGTCCTGAAAGCCAACGATCACACTGAATACAAGTGGCAGGCAGATGAGATCGATTTCGGTGAGTCCCGGTACCTGAATGCCCATACGGACTACGCTGTGCATGCCCGAAACGGTGCGATGTACCACCGGTGCTTTGTGTTGCCGGGCGACCGCTTGTCCAATTATACCCGCACCGAATCATTGGGGGCGGTTCCTTTGTACAAGGATATACCTGCTGAGATCGTGTTGGAAGCAGTGGATGCTTCCGGCAATGAGTCAACGGTCCGGTTTTGGGCATTCCGCGGTGATCCACAACCGCAGGATCCGCCACCGCACCAGTTCAAGTTACCCTACGACGTGTCTAACCAGGTAGACCTGAAAGACTTTTCCATGTCTATCCCGAAAGGCGCCCTGTACGAGACCCTGTACTTCCGGCATGAATTGTTGCCGGCAGAGCCGGATATGTACTCGGAAATACACCAGGTGCATGAAAGAACAGTTCCCTTGCACCGGTACTGTACCATGCGGATACGGCCGGACAACCTGCCGGAGCATCTGCGCTCCAAGGCGGTGGTGGCCCGCACCCGGAACAGCCGGCCGGTGAACTGCGGAGGTGAATGGGAGGATGGGTTTGTGGTGACGCGTGTGCGCGATTTTGGTGATTATTGTGTGATGGTGGATACCACACCGCCTTCTATCAAACCGGTAGTATTTTCGGTGGATATGCGGCGCAAGAAGACGATGTCGTTCCGGATCAGTGACGATTTCCGTACTGATGCCCGCGCAAAGGGTCTGCGGTTCCGTGGTACGGTCGATGGGAAGTGGATACTGTTTGAATACGATAAAAAACGGGCGCGCCTGACCTACTATTTTGACGGGCATATCGACAAAGGCGAGCATACCCTGCGCCTGGTGGTAACGGATGACCGAGGAAATGATGCGGTGTTCGAGCGCAACTTTGTGCGGTAGCCCCGTTCCGGGGAAGTGTTCTGCCGGCCAAACATACGTTCAAAAAACACAGGCCCCGGCACAGACAGAGGGTCTGGCCGGGGCCTTAATTACTTCCATGAGATTAGATAGTCCGAAAGGATTAAACCAAGCGGTACAAAAACCGCATAATAGAGTGCCAGAAGCGCGTCGAACATTGGAAACCAGATAAATAATTGTTCTTCGCGTAACCGGCCGAGAATTTTCCGATAGATCGGTAAGGCGGAGGCCATCCGAATGGCATAAAAAGCGGCAGAAATTATGCCAAAATCAGTGGGTAATAGAATGGCCAGGAGGAAAAAATGTAAAGTATACGACAAAGCGCCAATCCCAAGTAAAAACTGGTGAGATTTCCGGTTTCGGGGGCCGGCACTCAGGTGTCGCCGTTTCTGGTTCCACCAGACCCTCCAGCTGTGTTTTCCTTCTGAACAGACAAACGTTGCAGGCAGCAATCGACGTCGGTAAACACCAGATATTCGTGCCGGACATTCCGGATCCCCAATGTCAGGGTCTGCTTTTTTCCAAGCGCAGATCAGCACGGAAAGCGGCGGTAGTACTGCGCTGTCCGCCTGCCTCGCCACCGGCAGTGATACCGGCTGCCGGGAAACATGCCGGCAGACCTGCCCACCAAAGCAACAACTGAACCAGCGTTGCACCGGCAAACACCAGGAATATCGCAAAGGGCAGTGTAGAATGCATTTCAGATCCTAAAGGTGGTGGTGATCAGGATCGCAACAATATTGAATTTTGGACCGGCTCTTATGCTTTTCCCTATCCTAAATTATGCACCTTTGCTTTCATCGTCCTGTTGCCGGTATTTTCGGTAGCGATCAAATGGATCTTATATGCAAATCATCATCGCCATTGACGGCCACTCCTCCTGTGGTAAAAGCACCCTGGCAAAAGGACTGGCCAAAGCCCTCCATTATGCCTACCTCGACACGGGGGCGATGTACCGGGCTGTGACCCTGTACTTTCTGGATCACGGTGTTGACTACCGCGATGCCGCTGCTGTGGAACAGGCTCTGAAGGAGATCGAGATCCACTTTGAACGGATCGATGGAAAAAACCATACTTTCCTGAACGGTGAAGATGTAGAGTATAAGATCCGGGAAATGCGGGTCAGCGATCTTGTCAGCCCCGTATCTACCGTTTCGGCGGTTCGTCGTGCCATGGTGGCTCAACAAAAAGCCATGGGCAACCGGCGTGGGATCGTGGCCGACGGGCGGGATATCGGTACCGTAGTATTTCCGGATGCAGAGCTGAAGATTTTCCTGACCGCAGACCTGGATGTGCGTACCAGCCGCCGCCACCTCGAACTTGCCTCCCGGGGGATTGACGCCGAATGGGACGAAATACAGGAAAACCTGCAGGAACGGGACCGGATCGACTCTTCCCGCACCGACAGTCCGCTGCGCAAGGCCGATGATGCGGTGATCATTGACAATACGTTGCTTTCGGAAGAGGATCAGTTGGATAAGGCGCTGGAGTTGGTTCGGGAGCGGCTGAAGGCAAAACTGAAACACTAAACTTAGCCGGATAACAGTTTTGGGTGTGCTTGCGCATGCCGGAAGATGCTCAAAATCAGGATGCTTCTGACGGTTTCTGGGTAAAAAACCGTATATTTAACCTATGAAAAACGATACCGTTCCCCGTGGATTATTCTTTATGGCCGGTGCTGCTACCGGTCTTGCTTTAGGCTACTATTTGCATAGTGAAAAAGGCCAGGCACTTCGGGAGCAACTATCTGAAAACTGGGAAGAATTGCTCCAACAGATTGGAGAACAGGCTCAGGACCAGTTGGGCGACCTGTTGAATATGATCAGGGAATCTATAGATAAAGGTCTGGCATTTGTCGAAGAACTGGATGACGAGCTGCTGGACCAGGTCGAGACCGTCAGCGATGATGCTGTGGATGCTATGGACGATGCAGAAGAGTCCTTCGGGAATGGTATGGAAAGGGCCAAAGCCCGGCTGCGTCAGAAGTTTTATGAAGCCGGACTTCCGCCCGCAGGCTGACCCTATAGTTAACCAGGCCGTATCCGCGGCGTTTGCAGACGGATATTGCCAAACTGACTTGTTATCATGAAAGATATCGATACCGAAACCCTCCTCGAAGCTGCTGGTGAAACAGCCGAGTATGCTAAACAGTATGCCAAGTTGCAGCTGGACTATTTCCGGCTGGAAACAGCGGAAGCGGTAGCTAAAGCCACTTCTTCACTGGTAGCCACGCTCGCTGTGGCCATCCTTGGATTGGTGGCATTGATCATGCTTACCGTCGCTGCCGGATTTTACCTGGGGCAGTTATGGGATAATTATCCTCTTGCCTTTACAT
This sequence comes from Bacteroidota bacterium, assembly GCA_006226345.1. Taxonomy (GTDB): domain Bacteria; phylum Bacteroidota; class Bacteroidia; order Chitinophagales; family Saprospiraceae; genus M3007. The sequence continues at coordinate 5,611 of SBHD01000316.1, forward strand.
GTGTTTCCGGTTTTTATGTGCTACTGGCAGGTTTGGTGCTTATCTTCAAAGACCGGTGGGTAACCAATCCGCTACTGACCAACCTGATCCGGTCCTTATTTAACTGACATTATTGACATGATAAATAAAATTGACAGTCTGGACGATCTGCTTGCCGAAAAGGAACGGCTGCGGAAACAAATAGAGATCGTACAGGGAGAAATGAACGCCAGCGCCGGCCGGACCCGCCTGGTGTTTAACCAGTTTTTGGAAAATAAACTATCGCTGCCCCGGCAGCTGGGGCAGTTGTTCCAGGGTGGTGCCAAGCAGGCCGTAGAATCCGGCGCAGTCAGCGCAATTGGAAAGGCTGCCGGACTGAGTACCTGGTGGAGTGGCTTGTTGTCTGCATTTGCTCCGGTATTGATGAACTTTGTCCGGCGCCAACTCCAGCGCCGCAAGGAGAAACAATTGGCCGCTGCTGTGGAAACACAACCGGCGGAAGACGCTATGGAAACGGTGGTGGAAGCACCACCGGCTACCCAGCCCAAACGTAGAGGTCTTTTCAAGCGAAAAAAATCGCAGCCGGAGCCGGAAAACAATACCGATCACTAGCGTATCTTGCTGCAACACTTCTGCGGGCAGCTCTTCCTGTTAGTATATGAATACTGAAATTGTGCCCCGCCAGGTCCGGCGGGAATACTCGCGGTACCTTCACCGCCACGTCGATTTTGATGTTTACCTGCCGCCGGATTACCGGCAACATGCGGAGCACACCTATCCACTTATCCTGTTCAATGATGGCCAGGACCTCCCTGCCACCAGCCTCAGCCTAACACTAGAGACCCTGTATTTTCTGAAAGCTATACCGCCTGTGATCCTGGTCGGGGTATATGCAGGCGCCGGCCGGAAACACGAGTACGGTACCATTCGGGAGCCGGATTACAAGGGCAGGGGAGATAAGGCACCACATTATCGCGACTATCTGCT
>SBHD01000118.1 GCA_006226345.1 Bacteroidota bacterium
ATCAAACAAAAGGCCGGTCGTCTGGCGTATGATGCCATGTACGGCGCCGGGCAGAACGCCGTCCGCAAACTGCTCCCGCGGTCCAAATTCCTGCATTGCGACCTCAACCCGGGTATGCACGGACAGGCGCCCGAGCCGATCCACCGCAACCTGCTACTCCTAAGCGAAACTATTCAAAAGGACCCGCGCATCACCGCCGGACTGGCCAACGACGGTGATGCCGACCGGATCGGCATGTACGATGAGGATGGTAACTTCGTCGACAGCCACCACTTGCTGCTCATCCTGTTGTTGTACCTGTACAAATACAAGCAGATGCGGGGCAAAGTGGTCTTCACCTTTTCGGTGACCGACAAGATGAAGAAAATGGCTGAAATGTTTGGCCTGCCGTACGAGATCACCAAGATCGGCTTTAAATACATTGCTGAGATCATGACCCGGGAGGATGTCCTGGTTGGCGGTGAGGAATCCGGCGGACTGGCCGTAAAAGGCCATATCCCCGAGCGGGACGGCATCTGGATGGGCCTGTTGGTGCTGGAGTTCATGGCGCGTACCGGAAAAACGGTCAAAGGGCTGGTACAGGAAGTATACGACCTGGTAGGCGCCTTTGCCTTTGATCGCGACGACCTGCACATTACCGAAGCACAAAAACAGGCGGTCATTGAAGGCTGCAAAACCGGTCAGTACAAATCCTTCGGTCCCTACACGGTCAAGGGTGTAGAAAGCGTCGACGGCACCAAGTTCCTGCTGGGCGATGAGAAATGGGTGATGATCCGGCCCTCCGGTACCGAGCCGGTACTGCGGGTGTATGCACAGGGACCAGACCTGGAGGAATGCCGGCGGATGCTGGAAGCAACGAAGGCTGCAATTTTATAAGGCTATTCCGGGATCAGGCAAACCTGAAACAAACAAAAGCCGCCATGCAAGTACTGTTTTGCATGGCGGCTTTAATGTTATATTTATTGTCAAATTCTACAGATCCAGCAACAACGTCACCGGGTCTTCGATCAACTCCTTTACTTTCACCAGGAAGGTCACGGAAGTAGCGCCGTCCACAATACGGTGGTCGTAGCTGAGGGCCAGGTACATCATCGGGCGAATCTGCACCTCGCCGTTTATGGCTACCGGACGCTCTTTGATCGCGTGCATACCGAGGATGGCACTTTGCGGCTCATTGATGATCGGTGTGCTCATCAGACTTCCGAAGATGCCGCCATTCGTGATCGTAAAGGTGCCGCCGGTCATTTCATCCAGTGACAGCCGGCCGTCGCGGGCTTTGCCCGACAGGTCCTTCAGTTTCATTTCGATCTCGTGAAAGCCCAGGCTTTCCACGTTGCGGATGGGTGGTACGACCAGGCCGTTTGGTGTACTGATCGCGATGCTGATATCGGCATAATCGTGATAAACAACGTTATCGCCGTCAATAAAGGAGTTTACCTCCGGCATTTCCAGCAATACCTTGGCGCAGGCCTTGGCGAACAGCGACATGAAACCGAGTTTGATCCCGTATTTCGCAACAAAAGCATCCTGGTATTTTTTCCGCAGTTCGATCACACCGGTCATGTCCACCTCGTTAAAGGTGGTAAGCATGGCGGTATTGTTTTTGGCGCTGACCAGCCGTTTGGCGATGGTCCGGCGCATGCGGCTGAGCCGTTCTACGCGTTCCTCCCGGGAAAACGGTGCCGCCGGGGCAGCAGTAGCGGCAGGAGCAGCCGTGGGTGATGCCGGTGTGGTTTTTTCAGGTGCCGGGGCCGAGGTTTTATTTTCAACCGCCTTAAGCGCATCTTCCTTGGTAATGCGTCCGTCTTTTCCGGTACCGGATACCGTTTTCGGGTCTACCCCACCCTCGTCCAGGATTTTGGAGGCGGCAGGTGACGGATGGCCGGTAGCATAGTTTTCCCGGGCGGGTTCTGCAGGAGTTTCCGGAGCGGCAGGAGTTTTGCCGGCCGGTTGTTCAGCAGCCGGGGCATCTGTTTTTTGAGCAGAACCGCCGGCGTCAGGCTGTGCATCGGTATCGATCCTGGCAAAAAGTGCGTCCACCTCCAGGTCTTCGCCCTCTTTGGCTACCCAGGTCAGTTTACCGGCCTTGTCAGCAGCCAGTTCCTGGTTGGCCTTTTCTGTTTCAATTTCACACAATGGCTCATCCATCTCCACATAGGATCCATCGGGCTTCAGCCATTTGGAAAACGTAACACTGGTTATGGATTCACCCAGATTCGGGATCTTGAGTTCTATAACAGGCATTGAACAGTTTTGTATTTCGAGTTTTACGTTTTGAGTTCACTTGTGCCGTAAGCAACGGGCCCTCAAACAGGCAGGCACTTTGCAGCCCGCAAAAGTAGCGGATTATTGATATTGACAACGGGTTTGTACAGGGGTTTTGTACTGCCCGGATAAATCCGGCGGCCTGACACCTGTACGTTTACAGTTCCCGCATTTTATCCAACAGTACATTTACCGACCGGGCCTCCTCAGTAGTCCAGTTGGCCTGATGCGGGTTCTTTTCAGCCCATTCCCGGTCGATAGAAGCCAACAGGTCGGCACCGGCGGGGGTCAGATAGATCGGCCGCTGCCGGCGGTCATGTCTAGGAAAGTGCCGCTCCACGAGTCCTTTTTCTTCCAGCCGGTCAATGATGCGTGTGGTATTGGAGTTGCGTTCCAGCATCCGGCGGGTAATATCTTTGATCAGGATGCCATCCGGCTGCTTGCCCCTGACGATACGCAGGACATTGAATTGTTCGATCGTAATACCATGTGGTTTTACACTGGCTAAAAGACGCGTACGAATCCAGGCAGCACTAAACAGAATATTCAACTGCGCCTTGTGGATATCGTCCTGGAACTTGGTGGTCCTTAATTCTTCTTCGAGTCGCATAGGGTTTTCATGTAAAAACATTGGTGCGGGATAAAATGGAATTATAGTGTTGTTTTTGTTCTGTTCAGGGTAATGAGCGGACCAGGTCAAAACACACCAGCATAGCCTCTCCCTTTTTCTTGGCCTCGCTGCTGATATACAGGTTGCCCAATTCATCGAACACAATACCTTCCGGCTGGGGCAACAGTTTTTTATTAAGCCGGGCAGCATACCGGATCTTTCCACTCCTGTAATCCAATACAACCATCCTTTTCAGGGCAGTGGAGATCACGTACACATCACCGGTCAATGGATGCACAGCTATTCCGGATGAACTGAAGTAATGTTTCTTATCATCATCATCATACGGGATCAATGCATTGACCTCCTTTGGGTCAATGGTAAAAACGGGTTTGGGACTTAATTGTTTAGTCCTGAGATCAAATGAATAGACCGGACGGATATCCGGTTTTTCAGGATCGCCCTTACAGGCCACTAAAAGCGCATGCCGCTTTTTATCGTATCCCAAGCCTTCCACGTCATCCGTTTTCGACAACCGCGTTTCGTATTCGCGTATTTTGGGCTTATTCTTTTGCCAGCGGGTCACTTTATAAATGTCGCCGTTGCTCTTTACAGCATACAGGAACTTCCCCACCTTTTCAATTCCTTCGAAGTCCCCTTTTTCCTTAAACATGACACGCCGTTTAATGGCGCCCCCTCCCTGGCTGTCAACAAAGAGCACTTCACCTTTTTCATCCGAAATGGCGCAAAAAAGCCCGGGGGTATCCGACAAACTCAATCCGGATATCTCGCGCAGATCCTCACTTTCCAGGTTAATAATACGGGAAGGGGCTCCCAACCGGTATGGGATACTGTCGGCCGGCATAGCAGGGACGCCGACAGCAAAAGCCATACAAATTAAAGTTGAGCACAATCCTATCAATATCCGAACAAGCATTACGATCATGTATTATACCGGCAAAAAACGGCAGTTAATACGGCATATTTCATCCAGCCTGCCCCAATTGCCAAAACGGACAGGAAAACACAGATAAATGTCCAGGGTACGCCAGCGGATAAACTTTTGCTGTCTGGCGCTTACCCTGCCAAAACCTTATTCGTCAGAAAAAACCTCGATCTCGTGTGTCCGGACGACCAGGTCGGTAAACTTGCCCTTGAACCGGGTTGCCCGCACGATATGGTTATCGATCCAGTGATAATTACCGCCACGCGGCTTACCAAACAGGATGCCATGGTATTTAAAGCCGTGTTTAGCCAGCCATTGCTCCGTCACCTCACGGTGCTCCTCCGTCCGACTGGTGAAAAAGAAGATCACATGCCCTTCTTCATACCATTTATTGAGCATGGTCAGGGCATCCGGATAAGGTAATACAGTGGCCATCCGGTCTGGCTCTTCATTTGGCACATCGTCGCAGATCGTGCCGTCAATGTCTATAAGGAAGTTCCGGATATTATCCGGCAGAGCCGGACTCATTCGCTCGCCTTTTTCGTTAAACAATTCCCGAAGGCCGGATCCGGCCAGTATTTGATGATCCATGATGGTGTGAATTTGACGTAAAGGTAGTAAGGAGTCTAGCGTATTACGGCCTTTTTAAATGTCTTTTCCGCCGAAATAGTGTTCTTTTGCCCTTAATTTAATGCTAAAAGTATGTTATAGTGGCTCTGGTTTGCTGTTTTTGGGCCTTGTCGGGGAGGAAGGACTATCCCCGTTCTAAAGCCGCTGTTCCGAACCGGCCTCCCATTTTCGTTCGTCTCTTATGACGTATAAAACTGAAATAGATACAGATCCCGGGCGCGCTGTCGACTGGCTGAATGCCGGCGCATGTGTAGCCATACCGACTGAAACCGTGTATGGCCTGGCCGCCAATGCCCTCGATCCGGCAGCAGTGGTCCGGATATTTGAGATCAAGAACCGGCCGGCCTTCGATCCGCTGATCGTGCATGTGTACGACCTGGAGCAGGCCCTGCGCTATGTGCAGCATATTCCCGGACCGTTGCTCCGACTGGCAGAGGCGTTCTGGCCCGGGCCGCTGACTATTCTCGCGCCCAGAACCGACAGTATTCCCGACCTCGTCACCTCCGGACTGCCGCAGGTAGCCCTGCGCGCACCGGCGCATCCCCTGACCCGCTCACTCCTGCAGCAGCTGTCCTTCCCGCTGGCTGCACCGAGCGCCAATCCGTTTGGATATATCAGTCCGACTACCGCACAGCACGTTTACGACCAGTTGCACGGAAAGATCCCCTACATCCTCGACGGTGGGCCCTGCCGGGTCGGGGTGGAAAGTACTATTGTTGGATATGCCGAAGGGCAGGTTGTGGTGTACCGGCTGGGCGGACTTGCCCTGGAAACCCTGGAAGCCGTGGCCGGGCCGCTTTCCGTGCAACTCAACCAAAGCAGCAATCCCCAGGCGCCCGGCATGCTCCAAACACACTATGCCCCGCGCACACCCCTGCAGCTGGCGGCACGCGACAACTGGAAAACAGCCGGAGAACGGATCGGTATCCTAACCTTTGGTCCGGTACCGGACCTGCCGGAACATCAGCTCCACCTGATGCTATCCCAAACCGGCGATCTGGCCGAAGCGGCGCAAAACCTGTTTGCTGCACTCCGTACCCTGGATCAGGCCGATGTCGACCTGATCCTCGCCGAGCCCTGCCCGGACGAGGGCCTGGGCCGGGCGATCAACGACCGGCTGCGGCGGGCGGCGGTGCGGGAGTAGTTGGCGGAGATGTTCTCCCCGTTCACTTCCGGTGCCCCGATAAGGCTCAAGCTGAACACATTTTGGGCCGGGTTGACAGACCACTAGACAGATATCGGTTAATCGTTGGATGGGCCGCGGGATTCCGCCGGTCTGTCCACGTTCGTACACCGGGATGTCCGATTTCGAACACACCTAGAGAAAAACCCACATACAACCTGCTTGTTATCAGGAACTTACAGGAATGGCATATCTATTGATCAGGAACAGGCAGTACCAATCTGTTTACAATCCATTCCACTATGTTTCAAAACTATTTGAAAACAGCCCTGCGTAATATGGCCCGGTACAAGGGTTACACGATCCTGAATGTTTCCGGCCTGACCATTGGCCTCGCCACTTGTTTTTTACTTTTTCTTTGGGTAAAAGACGAGCTTGCGTATGATCGTTTTCATCCCGGATACGATCAGATCTACCGTTCGCAGTGGAAGGCCCGGTTCGGCGAAAACGAATGGGAGATCCCGCTGGTCCCGGTACCGCTGGCGGGCACGCTGGAGGACGTATTTCCGGAAGTAGAACATGCAACACAGGTGTATGAAGGTGCCATGAGCCTGAAAAAGGACGGAGACTTTATCCGGGAGCCAAACGTACTTTTTGTCGATGACGACTTTTTCAGGGTCTTTACGGTTGAACCCATAGCCGGCAACCCGGCTACGGCACTTAAAGCCCCCAACACCCTGCTCCTGACGGAGGAGACCGCGCACCGGTATTTCGGCACCAGTGCGGATGTTGTAGGAAAAACGATCCGGCAAAATGACGGAACAGTCTGGCAAATCGGCGGGATCATTAAACAATGGCCCGAGCAGTCGCATCTGCGTTTTGATTTTCTGGCTGCGTTGCAAAACCTGCCACATATAGAGCGGAGGAAAGCCGACTGGGGCTCTGCCAGCTGCCTTACCTATTTTGCAACAAAAGCAGGAAGCGATCCG
>SBHD01000208.1 GCA_006226345.1 Bacteroidota bacterium
CGCATGTTCGGTGTAGCTGGGTTGGTACCATTCCTGGCGTTCTACCAGGCTGTAGGGAAAGTCCACATGTGTGTCGATTACCGGTGTGGTTTTTAAGATCCGTTTAGCTTTTTTCAGATACGGATCACCCTGGCCCTGGGCCGGAACAGCACCGGCCAGGCACAAGGAAAGCAAGCAAAAGCAGAGTAGTCGCATAACGTTATACGGGAGCATGAAGTAAGATCAGGTACTGGAGTACAGTGCAAAGAAAAAGAAAACCTCCTGTGCGCTCAGGCACAGGAGGTTTTTTTAATACACAACGGCTGCAATAAGCCGGATTATTTCGAAGAGGCTTTGTCTTTTGCCTTTTTCGCGTAAGATGACGTTTTAGGTTGTGCCTCTACGGATTTACCGCTCAGAATATCCTCCTTGGTCATATCCACCACAAGGGCAGAAGCAACGAAGATAGAGGAGTAAGTTCCGAAGAGCACGCCGACGCTCATGCCGAAGGAGAAGCCTTTGATCGCGTCGCCACCAAACAGGAACAGCATCAGGGCTGCAGCCAGGGTGGTACCCGATGTAATAAGGGTCCGGCTCAACGTAGTGTTAATAGCCAGGTTGAATACCTCCGCTTTCGGACGTCCGGCATAGGTGTTGATAAATTCCCGGATTCGGTCGTATACAATAACCGTATCGTTCACCGAGAAACCGATAACGGTCAGGATACAGGCAATGATGGCCTGGTCAATTTCCAGCGAGAAGGGTACAATGCCATGGAGCAGCGTGAAGAATGTCAGTGTGATCAGGGCATCGTGGAAAAGGGCAATTACCGCACCCATGGAGAACTGCCAGCGCCGGAACCGCACCAACAGGTACAGGAAGATGAGCAACAGCGCCCAGATGGTGGCTTTATAGGAGGAACTCCGGATGTCGTCCGCTACTGTAGGGCCTACCTGGCTGGAGGAGGTGATGTGCGTGCCGGTTCCATCCGTACTGGAGAAATTGTCCAGATCAGTAGTAATGCCGGCATTCTGAATACCTTCATGCAGCTTGGCAATTACGCGGTCCATTACATCTTCGCCCTGGTCATTGATCAGGTAGGAGGTCGTAATATTATAAGTGTTTTCGGTGCTGACGGATTTCACGATCGGATTTCCTCCTAGCGCATCGTTCAGTGCCGGGCGCAGGCCATCCAACGAGACCGGTTGGTCAAACTGTACGTTGAAAGAGTAACCACCTTTGAAGTCAACACCCAGCTCAAAGCCGCGGGTGAAGAACGATCCGATGCCAACAAGCGTAATGGCAGCGGAAAACAGATATGCCCATTTGCGTTTGCCGATCCAGTCGAAATTGGCATTAACCAGCCAGTTGGCCGACCAAGGTAGACTGTAGGTCATTTCCGTGCCGCGGTTGATCCACCATTCGGTCATCAAACGTCCAACCAGAACAGCCGTGAACAGCGAGCTGAAAATACCGATCATCAACACCGTACCAAAGCCTTTGATCGGGCCGAGACCGAAATACATCAGGATAAAGGCCGTCAGCAAAGTCGTTACGTTGGCGTCGATAATGGCCGGCAACGCCCGGCTGAAACCGGTATTGATCGCTTTTATGCTCGTCAGGCCATCGCGCAATTCTTCCCGGATACGCTCGTATATGATTACATTGGCATCCACGGCAGTGGCCAGGGTCAGTACGATACCGGCAATACCCGGAAGGGTCAGTACCGTACCCATGGAAGCGAGCGTGCCGATGATAAAGAAGATGTTCGCCAGCAGTGCAATAACCGAGATGATACCGCCTTTTGCGTAGTAGGCGATCATAAAGGCGCAGATCAAAAATACAGAAAGCGCAAAGGCAAGCATCGATTTGTTGATGTTGTCGGCACCGAGCGACGGACCTACCTGGCTTTCCTGTACAATGCGGGTGCCGGCAGGCAGTTTACCGACTTCCAGGATGTTCGCCAGGTCGCGGGCTTCTTCCAGGGTAAATCCGCCGGTGATGGAGGAACTTCCACTTTCGATCGGATTGATCACGCGCGGGGCGCTTACGACTTCATCGTCGAGAACGATAGCGATCTCCCGGTTGCCGCCTTCATATGCCGCCTTGGTCATGTCAGCCCAGATACGGGCGCCTTCGTTGTTCATGGCCAGGCTCACCGTAACTTCACCGGTGTTGGGGTCCGGTTGCTCACTGGCACGGGTAACAACGGAGCCATCCAGCCGGGCTTTATCCTGGTTGCGCCATTTTTTAATGGCGTATAGTTCGTATTTGCCGGAAGTAGTCGAGCTGACACCGTCAGACTCATCCACCGGTTTCAGGCTCCAGAGGAATTTAAGGTCTACCGGGAAGAGCGCCCGGATCTCCGGACGGCTGAGCATTTGGGAAATAGCATCCCGTTTGTTTTTGTCGGCGTATCCAATCACCACACTGCGGGCATCGCCAGCCGGGGTCAGCTGGGTGAGCAGCGGACCAGCCGATTGTGCTCCTTCCACCGGACGGTCTACTACCTGCATTTCCGGCGTTGCCGTCGAGTCAGGAAGACCGTCAGGGCCAGTCGGGTAAACATAAGTGGTGTCTTTTACAGTCACCGGCAGGATTGACGTATCACCGGACAGGGTGGTGCGGAGTTTGGTATCTGCACTGACCAGCGCCTGGCTGAGGCCTTCATCGCCAATGCGATAGGTGTCCCAGAACTCCAGTTTGGCGCTCTTTTGGAGCATGTCACGGGCACGCTTGGGGTTGTCGATACCCGGGAGTTCGACCAGGATAAGGTCGCGTGCAGCATCCAGGCTGACATTAGGCTGCACAACGCCCAGTTTATCAATACGCTGTTTGAGGCGTTTGTACGTTTCGTTTACGGTCGTATTGGCCAGTTCGCGGACCACCCGCAGAACATCCTGGTCAGGTGACTCGAAATTGATCTGTCCTTTAAGCGACTCGTTACGGGCAAATACAGAGGCCAGGGACTTGCCGTTGCCGGATGTTTTCCAGGCTTCGGCAAACAGGGTAATGTAATCTGTTTGCTCGGTGATCTGGGCCTGGCTGGCTTTGTCAAGGGCTTCTTTCAGCGCTGGATCGGTAGAGTTACCCGAAAGGCTGATCAGGAAGTCCCGCAAGTCGACCTGCAACAATACGCTCATACCGCCCTTGAGGTCGAGGCCCATAGCGAGCTGGCTCTTCTTCAGGTCGGCATAAGTGAATTTTTTGATCAGTGGGATCTCGAACACGGTTTCGCTGGAGAGCGAGTCCAGGTAGCCGCTGTAGCATGTGCGCCAGGTCGTATTCGGGTTCTTGGCGCAATCATCCGCGTACCGGGCGGCGTCATTTTCAATATTGTTGGTGGGAATAATGAGCGCATACTGGTACAAGCATACCAGAGTAAGTGCTATTAGGAAAAAACGTACAACACCTTTGCTTTGCATACCTCAGTTGGAGTGAGTGATTAAGCGATTGAGTTAGTTATTTGAGCCCCGGAAAGCGGGGTCGGTATCTGTAAAGCCGGGGTATATGATCCGGCTATTGCCAACCAGAATGCCCAAACCGGTTCAAACACCGTTTGAAAAAAGTGCGCAAATATAGGCAGAACACGAAAATCAAAAGGCTTTACTGCAAGAAATCATATTCAAACACGGTATTTTTTTGCAATTCGCCGCTTACTTGTCCTTTCCGGCCTGATTGAACGGAGTACCGGGCTCTGATAACCTGAATAAACCACGTGCCGAACTGCCGGCTTGGCGGGCAGTCCCGGCGTTCCGGTTCTCAACAAATTACCGGATGCGGTTGTTACCTTTTCTATTGTCTGCTACGGGGTGTTTTCCGGGCACAGGTGTTTTTTTTCAGAGAACTTAACTACGCTGTACCATGTCAATTCAAATTATACCCAAAATACAACAAGGCCGGGGGGCTTTTAACGGTGGCGAGATCGTGGAAAACAAACCAATCGGCTTTCCGCAGGACCATTCCAGTATCCGCCCCTATTCCAATCTTTTTTACTGGGCACATGCCCGTGCCGTTACCGACAGTACGATAGGTCTGCACCCCCACCAGGGTTTCGAGATTTGTTCCTTTGTGCTAAAGGGTGAGATCCGGCATTATGATACCAAGTTGCAGGAATGGCGTTCACTGAAGGCCGGTGATGTGCAGATCATCCGGTCCGGCAACGGCATCAGCCATTCGGAATGGATGGGCAAGGATGCCGAGATGTTTCAGATCTGGTTTGATCCGGACCTGACCCAGACGTTGGGCAAGTCAGCCAGTTACGATGATTACCATGCTGCTGATTTTCCGGTGACAACGGAAGAGGGCGTTACGGTAAAAACGATGGTAGGGGAGGGTAGTCCCTTTCGGATGGACACTCCGGATGTGGAAGTGATGCGGCTGGAGGTAGGCAGTGGCCCGCACAGTTTTGAGGCTGATCCGTCGAGGATATATTCCGCATATATCCTCGACGGCGAATTGTCCTTCAACGGTGAGACGGCAAAACAATCGGATTTCGTGATCCTGCGCGACTTGTCGGCAATTGAACTTCGCACCATGACCGGTGCTACCGTTTTCCTGATCGCTTCTCCGGCAAATTTGCCATACCGGACCTATGCGGAGTTGCGGAAGGAAGGAGCTCTGGGATAAAACCGGTTTCCGGCATCTTCCGGTGTTTTACAAGCCGATCGCCGCCTGAAACTCCGGATCGTCTGGTGTTACACCAGTGGCAAAAAAGTGGGTCAGTTCCCCTTTTTCATTGACCAGGTATTTGCAAAAATTCCAGGTGGGTTCCTGGTCGTTCCAGCCATTTTGAGCAGGATCTGTCAGCCATTTATACAGCGGATCCTGTTCTTTCCCTTTTACATGCACCTTTTCAAACATCGGAAAGGTAACATGGTAATTGTCCTCACAAAAAGCGGCGATCTCCTCCGGTGTTCCGGGCTCTTGGTTGGCGAAGTCATTACAAGGGAAACCAAGCACAACTACCTTATCCTTATACTTACTATAGAACCGCTCCCAGTCGGCATACTGTGGCGTATATCCGCATTTGGACGCCACATTCAGTACAATGATCTTTTTCCCCCGGTAATGCTCCAGCGGTACCGGGAGCCCGCCAAGCGAATGCACCGTAAACTGATAAAAAGAGGAATCTGTAGAGACAGTAGTGCTCAGTTGTTCAGGCCGGACACTTATCTTTTTAGTACAACAGAATGACGCAACGGTCACGACCTGAAGGAGTAAAAGCGCGAATGCGATCGAATATTTCATAGCCTGGAAAAGATAATTATTTAGTTCTGGTTTGGTACTTCCAATGCCTTTTTCAGTGCATTCCCGAATCTAACAAAGCAGAGTGCGGTGTATCTGAAAAACATTGCCGGAGCAGAACATACCGTCCGGTCATTAGCTGCTAAACATCGGGAACCCAAATAAGTTCGGGACTAACGTTAAGCAGGACTTTGACCATCGTGTATAAATGCAATGCCTGAGTGGTTTTGCCACTTTTCAAATTTCCAATTTTTCTTTTCAAATTTCAAATCCTGGGAAACTTCTTTTGATTTGAAATTTGAAAAGAAAAATTGGAAATTTGAAAAGTTTGACCGCCCTGAATATTACACTTCCGAGGTGAAGTGAAAATCCACGTCCGGGAAGTTTTCCTGCACCGTTTGCAGGATCCAGGCGGTCTCCGCGAGGAAGACAAGCAGGCCGTCCTTGTCGCGGGCAATATCGCGTTTGCGGCGCTCCAGAAAAGTTTTCAGCGCCTGAAGATTGTCGCTGGTGATCCAGCAGGCCTTGTGCAGGTTTACCGGTTCATATCGACACTTGGCGTTGTATTCGCTTTCCAGGCGGTGCTGGATGACCTCAAACTGGAGTTGTCCGACGGTTCCAATGATCCGACGGCCGTCAGATTCCCGGATAAACATCTGCGCTACACCTTCATCCATTAGCTGTTCCAGGCCTTTGGCAAACTGTTTTTGTTTGAGCGGATCGGCGTTTTCCACGTAACGGAACTGTTCCGGGCTGAATGCCGGGATCCCTTTAAAATGGAGTGACTCACCCTCTGTAAGGGTATCGCCGATCTTGAAGTTGCCGGTGTCGTATAACCCCACCACATCGCCGGGATAGGCTTCCTCCAGCAGGGTCTTCTTACTGGCCATGAACATCGTCGGACTGGGGAATTTGAATTCCCGTTCGAGGCGAATGTGCCGGTAATTTTTATTGCGCTCGAATTTGCCGGAACAAACCCGGACAAAGGCGATACGGTTGCGGTGGTTGGGATCCATGTTCGCAAAGATCTTGAATACAAATCCGCTGAACTTATCTTCCTCCGGGCGCACCAGTCGTTCCTCTGTTTCACGCGGTAACGGGGTCGGGGCAATGTCGACAAAGCAGTCGAGGAGTTCCTTGACCCCGAAATTATTGACTGCCGAACCAAAGAACACCGGACAGATCTCCCCGTTCAGGTAGGCATTTTTATCGAAGGCAGGATACACGGCTTCCAGCATTTCCACTTCTTCCCGAAGGATTTTGGCCGCGCTTTCTCCAATATGTTTTTCCAGATTGGGGTCAGACAGGTCCTTAAATGTGATAGAGGCTTCTTCTTCCTGTTTGCCGTGCGGGTTGAACAAAACCAGCTTGCGCTCGTACATGTTGTACACCCCTTTGAACCGTTGCCCCATGCCGATCGGCCAGGACAACGGGCAGACCTTTACATCCAGTTTCTGTTCGATCTCGTCGAGCAGTTCAAATCCATCCTTCCCTTCCCGGTCCAGCTTGTTGACAAAGAAGATGATGGGCGTATCCCGCATCCGGCATACCTGCGTGAGCTTTTCAGTCTGTTTTTCAACACCTTTGGCCACATCGACCACCACAATTGCCGAGTCCACTGCTGTCAGTGTCCGGTAGGTATCTTCGGCAAAGTCTTCGTGACCGGGGGTGTCCAGGATATTGATCTGCAGGTCCCGGTACTCAAACCCCATGACCGATGTGCTGACCGAGATGCCACGTTGCCGCTCAATCTCCATAAAATCGGACACCGTGCTTTTCTTGATCTTGTTGCTTTTTACGGCGCCGGCGGTCTGAATAGCACCACCGAACAGGAGCAGTTTTTCCGTAAGAGTAGTCTTGCCGGCATCCGGGTGCGCTATGATGGCAAAAGTGCGGCGGCGGCGGAGTTCGCTTAAAAAAGAAGACACAGTACGAGAGGGCGATTCCGGGTTGGGTGGCTGAAAAATTAAGGATTCCCACTCCCGGTATTTTTAGTGAAAAGGACTGTTTGAAAAACGGGCGCAAAAGTACACAGATTTGCGGGGAAAAACCAATCATGGTCAGACTGTTGGATCTGCATGGCCAGGACGCTGCCGGACAAGGTGGGAAGTCGGTTTACTTATGGTATATTTTAAGTAACGATACGGGCAATTGTTTTGGTGGGTAGCCCAAGGGTGGTATGCGAATAGCGTTTTTAATGTATGCCTGCAGCGACGTCCAACTGAAAACATCTACCTTCGTGGCATACAAACATTGCTCCATTGAAAAAATCTGTTTCGCCTGTCCGTACTTTCCTCCTGGTCCTGCCTGTGCTGGCTATATTGCTGTGGCTGGGCTTGCGCAATCTGCCCGATCCGTTGTGGCTGGAGGCTGGTATGCTGGCTCGCCAGGACTTCGACCTCTTACAGGACGTCCCGGATTCCCTGCAACAACTGTATTGCAATTGGAAGGATATCCCGTACCAGGAGGGTGATCGCACTGCGCTGGAACTGGTCTCCAGGCCTACATTGTCGTCGATCGAGTGGCGGGCGTTCCGCGATTTATTCCTGCTGGCCGCAGCGAATAACCGGCTGGTGATTTCTGGTGTGACCGGTGTTGGTGCCACCAAGCAAACCAAACATGTGGCGCGTCTGCTGACCGGACGGGAGGAGAACATCTTGCTGATTGAATGTGCTCCCCAGTTCGACCTGGATTACCATAAAAAATATGTTGGCCGCGACGAAAACGGCACCTTTGTCCCTGGCGAACTTCTGGAGTTCTGGCAGCGCAGTGCTGCGCATCCGGACCAGCACTTTGCGGTGCTGATCGACAATTTTGACAAGATCAACCCGGAAACCTTCTTCGGGCCGGCCCTTTGGGAAGTACTGAGCAGCCGAGGGGATACCGCCTGGGTTGGCGGACTCCCGATCTTGCCGCCTTCCAATTGTCACCTGTTTTCAGTGACGCACCTTGGGCCGGGTTCACTCACCGAGTTCAATGCCGAACACTTTAAACGGTTAGGTCGGCAGTACATCATCGAACCGAATCCGGCGGAACTGCTGGAATACCTGCGTCGGAAATGGAAGAACAGTCCGAATAGTCTCCGGGCAGCGGCAGTGGCTGATACTGCTCAAATGCAGCAGTACCTGTATTATTTTTTGAAAACAAACTTTGAGGTTCGCGACCGGTATGGGAACGGCTATGACCTGGGACAGGGCAGTACAGTGCGTGATTATTTTCTGGAAGCGGATCTGCCGGAATTCAAACGCACTTACCTCAACCACCTGAATGGGTTTTCCCGGACCCGCATGCTGACTGAAAAATTTTTCCGGCCGATGGATTATACGGTTCGGTCCGATGGGTTGGAGCAGAACTCCAGCTTTCTGGCGCGACAGGTCCAGTACCTGCAGGATACCGGTTATTTTGTAGAGATCACCATGGTTGCTACTACGGCCCTGCTCACCTTCCTGGCGGGCTGGTGGGTGTTCCGCCGTCGTGAACAACTGATCCGGGAATACGGTGAACGCGCGCATCAGGTATACGTCGGATTTGAAAAACAACTGATCAGTGCCGATGCGGCTGCGCGTCGCCTGGAAGAGATCAAGGCTGAGGTAGATGCACTGGTGATGCGCCGGAAACTGAACTATACTGAAGGTCTGTATTTCCTGGCCTTTGTGGAAGACAAGGTCAAGCGGATCGAATTTGCCCGCAATGTCAGTCAAAATTTCCTGGAGCTGTTCAATACGTTTATGGAAGATGATGTCCTGACGGAAAGCGAATACACCAAGCTGCTCAACTTCCTGCAGTCGATCCGACATAAAATACCCGAGGAGATCTTTGAGCAATACCGGGAAAAAGTAGAGCGTGCTTATGCTGCCAACGGCAAAGTATCCGATGATAAGAATCGGCGGCGCTAAAATTACGCGAAGCACCGATTAGTGCCGTACCCGGGCCGGCCGGAAGGCAAACGGCAGCATCACTACTGTAAACAGAACAAGGGCGAGCAACTCACCACCCAAGATATACCAGGGCCAGTCGCCGAACAGGTCCAACATGGTCCTGGAAGGTGGTTTTTTCCGGAGGTACATGAAATTGGTGTCCATCAGGAAGTTGACCGCAGAGACAAATACAAAATAGATATTCGTCCAGAGCAGTGATTTGCCCAGACTGCGCCAGGTGGGGCTGAACCCATATACGAATATGGCGAACAACGTGCTTTGCACCAGTCCTATATGGACAAAGAAGTACCGGATGTTCATCCAGTCAGGGAAAGGCTGCGGGATATCAGGCGTGAAGAGCGCCTGGATGCAGCCAGCCATTACCATGAAATACGATATCTCAAAAAGGAAATAGGATTTCCGCCAGAGCATGAACGGCATCAAGAGGTTCAGAAAATAGCAGACATGGAATGGTAATACCAGGTCCCATGCCACCGGTCCGGGTGCCTGGAGGATGTTGATGGTGGCGCCTGTCCAGATAACAGCCGGTATCAGCGCCATGGCCAATGCCAGTTGTCGTTTCTGTTTTTCTGCCGTCAGTTGCCGGCCGATATATATCCAGGCGATCGCACTGGCTGCTCCGGCAGCCAGCCACCAGTAATGTTCAGGTCCCCAATGCACAAAAGTTGCCTGGAAGATCATCATAGCAGAAAAATGGGCGATCAGGTTTGTGCCCGCGAAGCGAATGTATGCCTTTTACCCGGAAAAACTCACCGACGTCTGACAAAACGGGATCCGCGAATCCAAAACCGCCATTCCCAGGCTGCACAGGTGCCGGCGTACCCGACTCCGATCCGGGTGCCGGCTGCGATGGCGTCGGGTTGGAGCTCCTGGCCATGTTCCTCAATCCAAACGGGTGAGTTCGGGTCAAGCAGGCTTTGTCCGGTCTGGCTGGTATGCAGCCCGAGAGCTTGCGACAAGGCACCCGGTCCGGTGGTCAGGCGTTCCGGTGCTGCTTTTACAGACAGGTTTCGGCGCTGGTACATGTATTCCAACCCACTAATCGGCTCTATGGCCCGGATCAGCACGGCGTGCGCCTGATCTTCCGGGGCCGTCACAACATTGAACAGGTGGTGGATCCCGTAGCACAAGTAAATATAGGCGCTGCCGCCTTCCTGGAACATGACCTCCGTACGGGCTGTACGCCGGTTGCCGTAGGCGTGACAGGCCCGGTCATCAGGTGCGCGGTAGGCCTCTGTTTCAGTGATCATGCCGGCTGTGGTGATTCCGTCGAAACGGGTGACCAATACCTTCCCCAGCAGGTCGCGGGCAACCTGTACGACATCGGTGCGAATGTAGAAATCACGGGTTAAGCGGTTGGGCATACGGGTCTTTTAGATATTGTCGTACTTGTTTGGAGCGTATAATGTGGCAACCAACAATCCGGCAACAAAGTATTTCATTCCTCCCAGTCAAACGACCGTTCCACCGCCTTGTGCCAGTACATGTACAGTTCTTTCCGCTTGAATTCCTGCATTTGGGGCTGCCAGGTTTTATCGATCCCCCAGTTACGTTTCACATCCTCGAATCCGGTCCAGAACCCAACAGCCAGACCGGCGGCGTAGGCAGCGCCCAGTGCGGTGGTTTCGATCATTTTGGGCCGGATTACCGGCACATTCAGGATATCGGACTGGAATTGCATGAGCATTTCGTTGACCACCATACCGCCATCTACCCGTAGGGAGGCCAGTTTGATACCGGCATCTTTCTCCATGGCATTCAGCACTTCATAGGTTTGAAAAGCGGTCGCCTCCAGCGCAGCACGAGCAATATGGCCTTTGTTGACATAGCGGGTCAGGCCAGCCATGAGGCCCCGGGCATGGGATTTCCAATAAGGAGCGTACAATCCGGAAAAGGCGGGTACGAAGTATACGCCACCATTGTCTTCCACACTATTGGCCAGTGCTTCGATCTCACTGCTGAGCCGGATCAGGCCCAGGTTGTCGCGTAACCACTGGATCAGGGCGCCGGCAATAGCCACCGAGCCTTCAAGCGCGTAATGCACCGGCTCGTTTTCAAACTGGTAAGCGGTAGTGGTCAGCAGCCCGAATTTGGACGGAACGATCTTCGTACCTGTATTCATCAGCATAAAGCAGCCGGTCCCGTATGTGTTTTTAGCCTCGCCGGGTTCCAGGCAGGCCTGTCCCACCAGGGCTGCCTGCTGGTCGCCCAGATCGCCGGCAAGCGGGACGTTTTTCAGCGGCTCTGCTGCAATGGTGCCATATACCTGGCTGCTGGGCTTGATCCTGGGTAGCATGGCAGCGGGGATCTCCAGCCGTTCCAGCACCTCGGGATCCCATTGTACCCGTACAATGTTCATCAACTGGGTGCGGGAGGCATTGGTAACGTCGGTGATATGCAGACCGCCCTTGGGGCCGCCAGTCAGTTGCCAGATCAGGTAGGTATCCATGTTGCCAAACAAAGCTGTTCCTTTTTCGGCATCGCGGCGCAGGTTGGGAATATTGTCGAGCAGCCAGCGGAGCTTGAGTGCGCTGAAATAGGTAGCCAGCGGAAGGCCTGTGGTGGTCCTGTACCAGTTGTCTATTTCTTTTTCCTGGTGATACTTGACCAGCTCGCTGGTCCGGATATCCTGCCAGACGATCGCATTGTAATAAGGCTTTCCGTTTTTACGGTTCCAGACCACAGTCGTTTCCCGTTGGTTGGTAATCCCGGCGGCGGCGATATCGTCAATTTGGATACTGCGGGCCTGCCGGGCCAGTTCCATCACTTCGAGGGTGTTTTTCCAAATTTCATCCGGGTTGTGTTCCACCCAGCCCGGTTTGGGAAAGATTTGCTCGTGCTCCTTCTGGGCCATGGAAACGATATTACCCTGTTTGTCAAAAAGAATGCAACGGGTGCTGGTAGTGCCCTGATCGATGGCGGCGACGTATTTTTTCATAGTAATTAGGCCAAACAAAAAGGTCTGAAGTCTTCTGGCAAGAACTTCAGACCTTTTATAAACGGGTTCTATTGATCGCAGGTCGTTTTTGCCGGATATCTGCAGCAGCAAATATGCAAAATTATGCCCGGCAGAAAAGGCTTATTCCCGCTGAAGGGCCACGATCTTGATCTCTACCCGTTGGTTTAATTTTCGCCCTTCCCGGGTGGCGTTGGTAGCAACAGGCTGCCGTTTGCCATAACCCTTGTAGGCAACCCGCTGCGGGTCAATCCCTTTTTCGATCAGGTAATCGGCAACGGTTTTGGCCCGTGCCGTGGAAAGGCGGTCGCAAAATTCATCCGAAGGCGTGCTGTTGGTATGCCCGCCCACTTCAATGACCACGTTGCCATTTTCCATCATAAAGTCAAACAGCTCATCCAGTGTCGGATATGCTTCAAGTGTAAGACTGGAGCTGTCGGCCTTGAATTGCAGTTGTTCCATCCGGATCTTCTGACCACTGCGCAGCAGCGAAGCATTCAGTTCCGGCAGGATCCGTTTTTTGATCTCAACCGTTTGGGTCACACTGCAACCATTGGCATCCGTTACGGTCACTCCATGTATACCCAGGGTGAGTTTTGAAGCAGTTTTAGTAGCCTCTCCATTATCCCATTTGATCGCGACCGGTTCGGTGCCGCCGGAAATATTCAGGGTTGTTTTTCCATCCTCCGTACGTTCTGTGGTAGCGCCAACCACGCGGGTGACCTCTGCTTTCAGCGGATCGGGTGCATTGACGATGGCGACAGCACTTTGGGTTGTTCCCATTGCATCGGTGACCAGCACAGCATAGGTTGCAGCCGATACATTGTTTATTTGTGCCCCGGACCAGGCCGGGTTATCCCATTTGTACTGGTAGGGCGGTTTTCCTCCTTTTACGGTCACTTTCAGTCCGGATGTTTCACCGGTACATTTGATGTCTCCGGTTTCCACTACGTCCACTTCCAGTGGCAGGATGTTCTCCGTAATTGCCGCTTTACCGGTAGCGATACACCCTTTGGCGTCGGTGACGGTCACCATGTGGTCGCCGGGGCCGAGTTGGGTCGCCCGGGTTTCGGTTTCGCCACTATCCCAGTTATAGGAATAGGGAGGGGTGCCACCGCGGGCCGCAACAAGCGCCTTTCCGTCGTTTGCACCTGTGCTGGCCTGTTCCTGAACGGTAACGGAAAGGGTGATCGGATCCGGTTCTTTAACCAGAATGCTGGCTGCACTCTCTGTTCCGGTTGCATCGATTATCGTCAGCTGGTAATTGCCGGCAACCAGACCGGCAGGTTGAGCGCCCTGGGCGGCCGCGTTGTTCCAGTAATATTGATATGGTCCTTTTCCGCCATTTACCGTAACTCGCAGTCCGGTGGCGCCACCATTGCAATTGATCGGTGCAACCTCTTCTATTTTGGTGGTGAGCGGCAGGATGTTTTCGTCGACCTGTATTACACCTGTAGCCGTGCAACCTTTGTCATCTGTGACGGTGTAGCGGTGCTCGCCCGGGCTCAGGCGGGTAGCCTTGTCGCCGGTCTCTTCATTATCCCAGCGGAACAAATAGGGGATGACGCCTCCGGTTACCTTCATGCTGGCACGTCCATTGTTTTGGCCGGCAGTAGCCGGAGCGTCAACTGTTGCAACGGCCGTTACCGGGTCCGGTTCTTGGACCTTGAAGGCCGTGGCCGTCCGTCCACCGGCAGCATCAGTTACCACCAACTGGTACACCCCGGCGGGCACATCCACCGGCTGTTCCCCCTGCAGGGCGGGCACACTCCACTGGAACTGGAAAGGGCCTTTGCCACCGGTTATATTGACACGCAAGTCGGCGGTTCCGCCATTACATTCAATTCTCCGGGTTTCTTCGATCAGAGCAGCCAAGGGCAGAATATCCTCGGTAACCTCGATCGTAGTGGAGGTGGAGCATCCATAAACATCCGAAACCGTTACGGCATGGGTGCCCGGGGTCAGGCGGGTCGCCCGGTCGGTGGTTTCACTATTGTCCCAACGGTATTGATAGGGACTTGTACCGCCGGTAATTTTCACAAGGGCTTTTCCGTCACTGCCGCCGGTACTAGCCGCGCCTTCCAGCACCGCAGTGGCAGCAAGCGGATCGGGTTGTTTTATCGTAAAGGCAGCGCTGGTTTCGTTGCCGGCAGCGTCACTGACCGTAACCGTATAAGTCCCGGCCTTCAGCCCGCCCGGTTGGTAACCTACCAGTTCCGGAACACTCCAGCGGAACTCAAACGGGTTTTTGCCGCCGTTCACGGTCACCTGCAGGCTACTTTCGCCGTCGTGGCACTGTACCTGACCGGTTTCCTCAATTTGCGCGGTCAGGGGCAGAATATCTTCTCCGATCTCCACTTTAGCGGTTATGGTACAACCGTTCGCATCCGTGATCGTGACGGTATGGCTGCCGGGGGCAAGCTGACTGGCCGTCTCGGTGGTTTCACCGTTATCCCAGCTGTAGGAATACGGGCTGGTGCCACCGCGCGGGGATGCGCCGGCTCTCCCGTCACTGTTTCCGGTGCTGGCAGATGCCTGAGCGGTAGCCACTGCACTAAGTGCCGAAGGCTGTACGACAGAAATGCTGGTCACGGTCTTACCGCCGGCAGCATCGATGACCGTCAGCGTATAGGTGCCCGCAGAGACACCGGATGGCCCGGTGCCGTCCAGTCGCGGATTGCTCCATTCGTACTGATAGGGCTCTTTTCCGCCGGTCACCTCAACGCGCAGGATCGTGTTGCCGCCGGCACAGGGGATCGGGGTTGTTTCTTCAATAGTAGCAGTCAGAGCCGCAAGTCGCTGCTGGACAGTTACCGTTGCGGTGGCACTGCAGCCCTTTTGATCCGTTACAGTGATGCTGTGTGCTCCACCGGCGAGGTTAACAGCCCGTTTGTCGGTTTCCCCATTATCCCACCGGTAGGTATAGGCCGGTGTGCCGCCCGAAACACGCACCTCGGCAGAGCCGTCATTTTTGCCCGGCGCGCTTTCCGCCTTCTTCTCTTCCATGGTCAGACTGATCCGCGGATCATCGATGGTGGTTTTGGCAGACTTCGTCTTACCACTGCTGTCTGTAATCGTTACCGTATAGTTGCCTGCTGCAATATTCCGGGGGTTGTCGCCCTGGAGCGCCGGATCGGACCAGGCGTACGTGAACGGCGGTTTGCCGCCATTTATCTTGACCAGGAGTTCCCCGTCCTGGCCATTTCCGTCGCAGCTGATCTCTTTATCCACCATGCAATTCACCACCAGTGAAGTGGCCTTGTCGATGAGGTACAAACCTTTGTCGTCTGTACCGATCCAGATAGCGCCATCCTGATCAACAGCTATACACCGGCCGTACATGCTGGTGTAGTATTCCGGTCCGCTAAAGGTCCGGATATCGTCGGTAGCCATATCATAAAAGCTGACGATCCGGGACAGGAGCCAAAGATTACCGTTGCGGTCGAGGTCAAAGTCTTCTACTTCGCCCTCCAGTGCTTTTTCCTTTATCACGAGTGCGTCCCACCGGCCATTGCTGACGATCCAAAGTTCTCCATCGGCCAGGATATAGACCTCCGTGCCGAATTCCCGAACACGTTGAACGGTGTAGCCTTCCAGGTCCGGCTTCCACCGGTCCGGGGTACCGATGATCATGCCGTTCTCCGTACCCACCCAGTACTGGCCGGTCCGGTCCTGTAAAATGGTTGTGATATGGTTGGACTTCAGTTTGGAGTTCCGGTCGGTAAACGTGTTGATCAGTTGCGGGGCGGGTTTGGTCTTTAACTGGAACAGGCCATCTTCCCGTGTACCGAGCCAAAGCCAGTCGTTCCGACTGTCATAATAGGCAGCGGTGATCTCCGGTGCTTTTCCCAGGGTCATCTGCAGGATATCGCCGGTCCAGCGGGCATCCGCATTGCCGCCAGGAAACATAAGGGCGGACATTTCGCCGGTTTCCAGTTCCAGGCGGTTCGACAGATCACATGCCCGGACCTGGTAAACACCGGCGCCGCTGGCGATCCATTTATGGTTATCTGCGTCCACACTGATATTGCGGACCGGTGCAGACCGGCTGACCGCACCACAGCGGTTGACCTGCAGGTCGCTGTCCTGAGCAACCAGTGCAGACGTGATAAAAAAAGAGAACAAAGGAATCCAGGTTGTTCGCTTAAACGAATTCATCATATGGGAAAAATTGGTACGCAATGGAATGGTGGATCGGGCAGCGGTCCGGGGCTTTTGACCGGACAGGCCCAATGCTGTTTCTAAAATCCGCAAAGTTCGGGCATGGTTCACTAGGAACCGAACATAAACGGAAATTAAGCGGCATAATTATTAATCTAATGGCAGGAAAAGCGAAAAAACTGACAAAGGCCGGAATTCGGACGTGAATATCTTTCCGTGGTCCACTTATCCCACGGTGGAGATCAGCCTGTACATATACTGTTTGCAGGACCTGGCTAAACTACACCGTTCCGGACTTTCCACAAAAACTCCAGACCGATACCACTGCTCAGAAACCGCTCCTTTTGGTTGCCGGTCAAAGATCGGGTCCAGTCGGTAAAACCGCCATCACCGATCGGATACTCCCGGCCATCCCGCTCCAGTACAATGGTGAATTGTAACCGATGATAATATTGCTGGCCGGATTGCGGCTGACGTTCCGTTTTAACCGGAACGGACAGGAGCCTGTTCTGCACTGCCGCCAGCACCTGGTCAAACATTGGGTTGTCGCCGGAGTCCGGGTCCAGGGCCCTCAACACGATCTTCAGTTCAGGATGCTGGAGTGTACTGCCCAGGACGTCAAGATAGAAATCCAGGTGCTGAAGAATGCTTTCCCGTTCAAATGAAAAATGGCCGGTATCGCGCCCTGAGGTAGTCAGGCAGAAAATGCTGAAGTGAGGGGTGAAGCCGGGTACATCAGCCTGCTGCGTGCGCAGGTGCCGGTGTGCGGCACAGTATTTTTTGGGAGCGTAGGGATAGCCGAGCGCCTGACGCTGACTGGCGCTTTCCAAAGCCAGCAGGTTGGTGGCATCTGCCGTAACTTCTGTGCCGCGAAGGGCAGAGAGTACCTTGTTCTGATGAACGGTGCCGAGGGCGGAGCAAGTACCCAGAGGGCTTACCGGTGAAAGCTCAAGCGGCCCGAATCCGGCGGCTTGCCCGGCATCCAGCCATTGCTGTTCGAACCGGCGAAATGCAAGAGCATCTACGCCTGAGGGTTGTACAAAACGGTTTTGTTGGTAGGTACGCAAAACATCGGAAGGGCTGATCTGCCGGCTGCGCTGGTGGAATACCTCCAGGAGCAACGAGCTGAGTTCGGATCCGGTCAGCTGCCTTGCAAGTATGTCAGGGAGCCCCGGAATACCGGTGCGCTTACAGATCTGTTCGATAAAAGTACGGGCCATAGAAATTGGATATTTAAGGAGCAGAACATCCGGCGCCGGGTATTGATTCCCCGGGTGCGGGTGGTTTTTGTATATTTTGAATTATCATTGCGAGGCACCCGTAATTTTTACCAAACTATGGCTGAACTGAAAACCAAACGCAACGACCAGGATCCGGCTGCATTTATCAACCGTGTCGAGGACGAACAAAAACGCGCAGACAGCCGGACGATCCTGGCACTCATGCAAAAGGTCACCGGCGCAACACCCCGGATGTGGGGCGAAAGTATCATAGGTTTCGGTACGTACCACTATAAGTATGAAAGTGGCCGGGAGGGAGACTGGTTTCTCACCGGTTTTTCTCCCCGGAAGCAAAACCTGACGCTGTATATCATGGCTGGCTTCAGCCGGTATACCGAACTGCTGGAACAGTTGGGGAAATACAAAACGGGAAAGTCATGCCTGTATATTAAGCGGCTCTCTGATATTGATATGGAGGTATTGGAAACCCTCATACGGGAATCAGTGGAGTATATGACTTCGAAGTTTGGAGCCTGAGGGGTTAAGGGGAAACTTGTGGTGTTTTTTTTAGCGGAAATAAAATTTCCGCCGCACGACTGTCGAAATGAAATTTCGACCTACTTTTTTGGTGAACCGGATTTTCCGCCGGACACTTGCCTGAAATTAATTTGACCATACCATGAATCCTATTGTAGATTATGTTTCTGCGGAAGAAGCACTTTCTGTGATCAAATCCGGAGACCGGGTTTACATTCACGGAAGTGCGCTGACGCCGACAAACTTATTACGTCATCTGGCTGCCCGAAAGGAAGAGTTGAGTAAGGTGGAGCTGGTATTTATCAGTCTGTACGGAGATGTATATGTAGACCATCCGGATTGTGCCGACAGCTTTCATATTAACGCGATGTTTGTGTCTGCTCCTGTGCGTAAGGCGGTTAATGAAGGCCACGGTGATTACATACCGGTTTTCCTGAGCGAGATCCCGGAACTTTTCAAGCGGGATATCCTCCCGCTTGATGTGGCACTTGTACATGTATCGCCACCGGATAAGCACGGCTATTGCTCCCTCGGTACATCTGTGGATATTGCCCGAACAGCCGTAAATACGGCACGCTATGTGATCGCGCAGGTCAATCCACAGGTACCCCGTACCCATGGCGACAGCCTGATCCATGTTACCCGGTTCCACAAACTGGTTTTTGCGGATGAGCCGTTGCACGAGATCAATTTTGGAGAAAAGGTAACCAACCGGGAGCGGCAGATCGGCCAACATATTGCCGAACTAATCGACGATCGCAGTACCCTGCAAATGGGTATCGGTGCTATCCCGGATGCGGTATTGAATTGCCTGCACAACCACAGGGACCTGGGGGTACATACCGAAATGTTTTCCGACGGTCTGGTGTCACTCTTTGAAAAGGACATAGTGAACAATAAGTACAAAGCCATCCACCCGAATAAAACGGTAGCCGGTTTTGCACTGGGCTCCAGGGCTCTATATGACTATGTGGATGACAACCCTGCTTTCGCCTTCCTTGATATTGATTATGTAAACGAACCAAGTGTTATCCGCCGGAATCCCAAGGTAGTGGCTATCAACGCTGCCATTGAGGTCGACCTTACTGGTCAGGTCGTTGCCGACTCGATCGGGACTTACCAGTATTCCGGAGTCGGAGGGCAGATGGATTTCATGCGGGGTGCAGCTCTGAGTGAGGGCGGGAAACCTATTATCGCCCTGACAGCACGAACGGCGAAGGGTGTTCCACGTATTGTGCCCTTCCTGAAACCCGGTGCAGGTGTCGTCACCACCCGTGCCCACGTTCACTATGTGGTTACGGAATACGGTGTAGCCTATCTGTTTGGAAAAAACCTGCGCCAACGGGCAAAAGCCCTTATCGAAATTGCGCATCCCGATGACCGGGAGGGGCTGGAGCGCGCCTGCATGGATCGTTTTCACCTGTTTTAGACAGGTCCTGACCGGGGTAGGTGCTCTGAACACCATTTCCCGGACCCGTAAATAGCCAAGTCCCCTAGTTACTCAATTACTTCGGCCAAGTACTCAATAGCCCGCTGGTTGCACTGACCAGCGGGCTACTTTTGTATTATCAAATGAAAAACAGCCCGGGTAGCCGGGAACGAAGTGCGGGAAACCAAATGAACATATTCCGGGAACTGTTAAATAAATTTTAAAAGCCCGGAATTCTGGAGGCTGCTCCAAACCGCACACCCCCAAAAGACCGTCTGACCCCAAAAACCTCTTTTTTTAAACCAATGTAAAACAGTCTTGTCATGCTTACTGCTTTTTTGATGTCCGCTACTTCCAACCCAGCACGGGAATTCCCCGCCGGTGCTATTGCCTTGTCAGCCCGTGCGGATAAGCAACTCCGGCTTTCTGCGGAAGCGGCAGAAGCAGCCCTGATCCGTCAGGCTATAGGCGGAGACCAGTCTGCCTATGCCGCCCTGGTACGCCGGTATGAGCACATGGTCTACGGTCTGGTGTATCGCATGGTAGGACACCACGAGGATGCCCTGGAGGTAGCACAGGATGCGTTTTTAAAAGCATTTCGGTTTTTGCCCAAGTACAGGGGAGAAAGCCGGTTCAGCACCTGGCTGTATCACATTGCCCGCACTTCGGCGATTAACCGGCTCCGGAAAGTACGCCGCACGGTTATTGCCCTGGATGCCCCTGAATCGCCGGTACGACACCAAAAAACCGATATGCCGGATGGCTACCGGACGATTGTGGCATCAGAACGGGCAACCCTGCTTCGCGAAGCCTTTAACCAACTGATGGACGCTGATGCTACCGTGCTGACACTGTTTTACCTGCAGGAGCAAAGCCTGGAGGAGATCTGTGCAGTGATGGACTGGACGATGAGCAATGCCAAAAGCCGGTTGTGCCGGGCCCGGCAGCGGCTGCGTGCGGTACTTGTCGAACATTATGCCGATGAATTCAGCGAGTGGATCTAAACCACCAAGAACTATGGACACTGCTTTTTTGCAAAATCCTTATAACGGCCAAGCCCTGAAATGGATAAACCAACCAAAGCGGAAAGGTGTCGTGGATGTACACGGCACTTTTTTCCCATATCAGGATGGTTATCTGAATTTTCTGGCAGGAAGGCGAATTTCGGGATTGAATCAAAAATTTCAACGGTTTTATGACCGTACAAGCCGGCTGGCCAGGTTTCTGGGGCATTGGTTGCTACGACAACTCCTGCCAGGCGACCTGGGGTCTGATGTGCAGGGTGCGGTACGTATCAATCCGGGCGACCAGGTGTTGGAAATAGCAGTTGGTACCGGTCGGAACCTGAAGAGCCTGCCGGCGGATGCCCGGTATTTTGGAGTGGATATCTCCGGTGGAATGCTGGAACAATGTGTCCGGAATGCCCGGAAATGGGGACTCCAACTGGAACTCTGCCAGGCGAGTGCAGAAGAATTACCTTACCGTGACAATGTGTTCGACAGCGTTTTTCATTTTGGAGGTATCCATTTTTTTAACGACCCGGAGCAGGCGATCCGGGAAATGATCCGGGTGGCGAAACCCGGTGCCCCTATTGTGCTGGTCGATAATACCCTGCGGGCATTGAATGCACGGTACCGCAGAAATCCGCTTCTACGGACCTATCTGCGACCGACCGAGGTTGCCCGCCCCGGATTTTATGCCCCCCGGGAAATGGTTCCGGGAGCCATGCTGGATGTAGAGCTGCAATTTATCAATGAAGGGGAATTGTACCGGTTAAGCTTTGTAAAGCCGCCCGGTTACGGTTAAAGGGACTCGGGGCCGGGTCGTTTGAACGGGGAAACAGTTTTCCGGCGCTCCCGGCCGTTCATATGTAACCAAATATTTTAAGCATAATCATTATGAAAGCAACTACACTTTTTTGCCTTTTGGCCGGCGTTTTGCCGTCCCTGATCAGGCCTGCCACCGTGCAGGCCCAATGTGTTTTTGATCCGGTGGTAACGGGTAATCTGCTTGTTTGCCCGGAAACATCCACCATATTGAGTACCCAGTCGTACGATGCCTACCAATGGTACCGTCGCAGCTATCCGAATGGCACCGCTGAACCAATTTCCGGGGCTACCGATTCGGTACTGAGCGTGCATCACCTGGAAACCCCGGTTTACATTTCAGTGCTGGCAACCAAAGACGGTTGCTCCGAGCAGAGCCCGGAGGTGCTGGTAGACGGGCTGGTCTTTCTTCCGGTAACCGTGCAATCACTGGGAACCTTCGATATTGGTAACAATGGCGAACACATTATCTGCCTGGGCGATACGGTATTTTTTGTCCTGAGCCTTCCCTACACACTTAATATTCAGTGGTATAACGGACCGGACCCCATTCCCAATGCCAACAATGACACCCTGGTGGTGACAGCACCCGGTAATTTTTCGGTGACCGCATCTCCTGGAGATTGTCCGAATTATATGACCAGTCTGGGTCTGCAAATCCAGGTGGTCTGGGGCAACACCCCGGGTTGTACGACCGGTACTGGTGCGCCGTTGGATCCTGCATTGGCAGCGGTGATGCCGAATCCGGTCCGGTCATCCCTGCTGGTCGCGATCGATGCCGCCGGACCGGTAGACCTGACCCTGTTTAATGCAGTAGGGCAGGCAGTCCGGCACCAGAAATTCGCAGTTAGTACAGAGCTCCATACGTACGATCTGCCCAATGGAGTGTACACCCTGCATTTGCAAACCGGACAGGGGTACCTGCTCCGTCAGGTAGTCGTACAGCATTGATATCCTTATACGCAGATAAAAACAAGAGCCCCGGACGCAGAAGCGCCGGGGCCTTGTTCATCAGGCTACCTTTCCTAATTTTCTTCCTGGTGCGAAACGGTGAACCGGACCGCAACACAGGTATTCGATGGACCAAACAGGTCCGGTTGTCAAATAGTTCCGGTGGACTGTAAAGATGAAACTGCGCTGACAATCGCCTGAACGGCTGTACGAGTTAAACCTTCATTCAGCCTGTCGGGTGCGGGCACGGGCAATAAACTCCGTTATGAGTTGGTGGTATTGGCGGACCTGGCGTTCTTTTTCCGCTGCGCTCCAGTTTAGTTCCGCTCCCATCAGATCGGCAACTACCGGGATTGCTTGCAGGGCGACTTCCCAGTCCAGAATTTCCAGGCGGATACGCCGGGCCAGAAAATCCCGCAGGGTGCAGGCCATTTCCTGTTGAACGGCATATACAACTTCCGCCCGGATAAAAGGATATGCCGGTGCCAGCCGGGCGCCGAGCTTCGGATCGTGTTGCAGCAACGCAGCAACTTGTGTTGCTGCGCTTCCATAATTGGCTGCCAGGTGTTGTGCGATATCTGCCGGGAGGTGGTAGTCTTGTTGTAAGACGGTACTGACCACCGGGCTGAAATCATTAGCCCCGGCCAGGGAATGATCCCGGGTGCTGCATTCGGCCCGGACACCGAGTGACTTGCAGACCGCATCGATGGCGTCACAAGCCATGAGGCGGTAGGTTGTCCATTTGCCTCCCAGCAAACTGAACAGGCCACTGGTGGGGTCCTGTTCTACCTCATGGTCGCGGACCAGTTTTTTAGTTGCCTTCTGCCGGGCTGACCGTTTGGGAGCCAGCAGGGGCCGCAGACCACCAAAACCCGCTGTTACCTGTTGGGTATCTGCGGGCTCCTGCAGGTAGGGTTTTAACGTGTCCTGCAGGAATCGTACTTCAGTGGCTAAGAGGCTCGGTTCTTGTTCCGGGTGTGGATAGTGTTCATCTGTAGTACCGACCAGCAGTTTGTCCTGAAAGGGTACGGCGAAAACCACCCGCCCATCTGCTGTTTTAGGAATAAGCAAAGCAGTATCCGGGTTCCCCAGAACAGCAAGTGGAAGCATGGCATGTACGCCCTTGGAAGGGCTGATAACTGGCTCCAGGGCTGGATTGGCCATTTGACGAACGATATCCGCCTGCGGACCGGTGCAATTCAGAAAAACCCGGGCGCGGATGACACAGGCTTTTCCGGAAAGTCCGTCCCTTGCCTGCGCTGTTTGGATCCTTCCTTGTTCGTCTTTATCAAAACCGGTGATCTCCAGGTGGTTGAGGATAGTGGCGCCTTCAAGGGCTGCGGATTGAACCAGTGCCAGACAATAGCGGGCATCATCAAGTTGCCCGTCGTAATACAGGACCGCGCTGTGTAGCCGGTCGGTCAGACCAGGGAGTAGCGTCCGGGCTTCGGTTTTGCGGAGCCAGCGGCTGGAGGGAAGCTGGTCTGCTCCGGTAGCAAACTGGTCATATAACCACAGTCCGATCCGGTAATACAGACCCTCCAGCCAACTGAACACCGGTGTTACCAGGGCCAGTGGCCGGGCCAGGTGCGGGGCATTGGACAGCAGGGTATGGCGCTCTTCCAGCCCATGCCGTACCTGCCGGAGTTGGCCGAAATCGAAATTTTTAAAGGCCTGTTCGAGATAACGGACCCCGCCATGGATGAGTTTGGTGCTTTTAGATGATGTGCCGGCGGCAAAATCGGTCTTTTCAATCAGGACGACCTTCAAACCCCGAAGAGCAGCATCCAGGGCGCAGCCGGCACCGGAAGCGCCGCCGCCGATGATGCAGAGGTCAAATTCCTCCAAATCGAGTAACTGCAGGGATCTGTTTCTGTCCATGTAAAAGAAACCCACGCATTGGGATTTGGTTTGATCAACACACCTGTGGAGTCGGAGGTTCCTTATTACCCGGCGGAATCGGAGGTCCCAAGGTGTTGCTGCCACCGCCAGGCATCGGCAAGCGCCTCTTTCAGGCTGCGTTTGGCCTTCCAGCCTAACCGGGTATTGACCTTGGTTGCATCAGCAAATACTGCCGTAATGTCACCTGCGCGGCGCGGGCCGATCCGGTAGTTGAGCGGCTGGCCACTCACAGATTCGAAGGTCCGGACGAGCTCCAGAACGCTGTTGCCCTGACCTGTACCTACATTGAAAATATCATAGTGACTGGTGGTATTTATTACCTGAAGTGCCTGAAGGGCTGACACATGCGCTTCTGCCAGATCCATGACGTGAATGAAATCACGTATACAGGTACCATCAGGGGTAGGGTAGTCGTCGCCAAAGATGGTCAGCTGTTCCCGGATACCTGCCGCAGTTTGCGTGATATAGGGAACCAGGTTGTTCGGGACACCGAGCGGCAGCTCGCCGATCTGTGCAGACGGGTGCGCGCCGATCGGATTGAAGTACCGGAGGGCAATGATCTTCAGCGGCTTGTCTGCTTTAACCGTATCCGACAGGATCTCTTCACCGATCTGCTTGGTATTACCGTATACGGATGCCGGAGGTTGGATGGGACTGAGTTCAGTGACAGGGAGTTCTTCCGGCTCACCGTACACTGTGCAGGAGGAAGAAAAGATCAGATCTGAAACACCTGTGGCCAGCATAACCTCCATAATCGTAATTAGCGAACCAAGGTTGTTGTGGTAATACCGCAGAGGCTCGTCCATACTTTCTCCTACCGCCTTAAATGCGGCAAAATGAATCACACCCCGGATCTTCTCGCGCTGGAAGATATCAAGTACCGTATTGTAATCATTGCAATCGGCAACATGGCAGGAAACCGGGTGCCCGAGGATCGTTTCCAGGCCTTGTAGTACACTTTGCTGGGAATTGGAAAAATCGTCCAGTATGACCGGTTTAAATCCGGCTTCCGCAAGCGCAACGGCAGTGTGGCTTCCAATGAAACCGGCCCCGCCGGTAATCAGAATGGGTATCATTTATTGTTTTACAAGTTTTAATGCATGAAATGGTATACCGTCATGATCCAGTAAAACCAGAAAATAATGACCGGCCGGAAGATCCGGAATATCAAAGGAACCGGTGCAGGTCTTCCAGGAACGAACTAACTGTCCGTCCGGTGAAAACAACTGTAGCCCGGAGGCCTTCACCGGCCTGGAAAAGACAAAACGATCCCGGGCCGGATTGGGAAAAATAAGGGTTGCTGCGTTATCCGGCTCCTCCGTTTGCGTCAGGCAATCGCCGAATACATATGCGATCGTCACGGTATTGGTCGTATCTCCTTCCGGGTGTACCGCCAGGTGGACCAGGGCACAGCAAAGTGTGGTGTCAAGGTTGATCAGGTTGACTCCGAGGGGGAAATTCTCTTCTTCCGGGCCGAGCTCAAATGTATACGTGCTGAAGGATGGGATATAGGTAATATTTTTATCTGCTACAGCAGTAAGGCAATCCGGCCCACCCTGCAGCTGCAGCACAGTACGGGTCCAGCGATACTCGGCAGTAGTGTTCAGTAAGTGGGTTAGAAATGTTTCACCGTAAATCGATTCGAGCGGTGCAGCCCCCGGCGCTTCTACCGGGTTGACTGATACACTGATCGGCGCCTGTCCGTGCGCAACCCCTGAGAACAGGATACAGAGCAATCCGGCAACAAGATGTCGGCGCCTGAAGGCTGGGGTCCAAATTGATTTGTAGACAGCAATCATGTACATCTGAAATTTATGAATGGTTGTAACACCGCAGGCTTTCACTATTGAACTTACCCAGCCAGAGCAAATGTAAAAAAGTTAAATGGCGGGCGGGTTTATGTCGGTGCATTTCCGGTCAAACATTTCAGGAAGTATGTGTGCCCCGGACTGACAGACCGGTTGAATAGATATTCCTTGGTAGTTAGCGTTGCCGGATATATTTACCTTTCGGCAAAACCTGTTTTTTCTATGCGTATTCATTTCCTTCTTCTGTGGCTGCTGGTAGCGATACAACTGGCCGGCCAAACGACTCCGGACCTTCCCAAACCCAGCCCTGCCCAGCTGCGTTGGCACGAAACTGAATTCTACCTGTTCTTCCATTTTGGCCCCAATACCTTTACCAATCTCGAATGGGGGCACGGAACAGAAACGGAAGATGTCTTCAATCCCACTGATCTGGATTGTGACCAATGGTGCCGTGTGGCCAAACAGGCCGGGGCCCGCGGGGTGGTGATCACCGCCAAGCACCACGATGGGTTTTGCCTGTGGCCTTCCGGATATTCCACTCACACGGTGCGGGAGAGTCCCTGGAAGGACGGTAGGGGCGATGTATTGCGCGAACTCTCCGAGGCTTGTCGCCGGCATGGCCTGAAATTCGGGGTTTACCTGTCGCCCTGGGACCGGAATCACCCTCAATACGGCACACCGGAGTACAATGATGTGTATGCCAAAACCCTTACGGAGTTGCTTACCGGTTACGGTGAACTGTTTGAAGTATGGTGGGATGGGGCAAACGGAGAAGGGCCGAACGGAAAAAAGCAGGTGTACGATTTTCACCGGTTCGAAAAACTGGTTGCCCGGCTACAGCCTGATGCGGTGATCTTCAGTGATATTGGTCCGGGCTGCCGGTGGGCGGGGAACGAACGGGGGACGGTAAACGAAACCAACTGGTGTACACTCGATACGGCCGGATTTGGCCGTGGTGCTACCGGCCCTCCGGCGGATACCCTGCAACGGGGGAATAGCTATGGTGCGAACTGGATCCCTGCAGAATGTGACGTAAGTATTCGTCCGGGTTGGTTTTATCACCCGGAGGAGGATGAACAGGTTAAAACGCCGGAACAACTGCTGGAGATCTACCTGAAGTCTGTCGGTCGCGGTGCCAATTTGATCCTTAATGTTCCCCCCGACCGCCGTGGCCGTATTCATGCACGCGACTCGCTCCACCTGGCAGAGTTTGGAGCCCTCCTGCACACGCGGTTTTCTTCTAACCTGGCAAAGGATAAAAAGTGGATCCGGCTCTTTCGCGCGTGTGCGTTTACACCGCGGAAATACCGCAGCGATCTGAACGATGGCGACCCGGCGACCTATCAGCCATTGCATCAGGATGTGGCAGTGTCAGGTCCGGTCTACCGGGAAGTTCTGGACCTGGGTAGAAAACGACGTTTTCAAACCATCGTATTGCAGGAATATTTACCGGAAGGACAACGGATTGCGGCGTTTACCGTGGAGGTCAGGGAAAAGGGCGAATGGCAGATGTTATTCCAGGGAACAACGATTGGCCATAAACGTATACTGACCTTTCCGGAGGTCAGGGCGCGAAGGATCAGGTTTACAGTGAAGGAGGCCAGGGCACATCCACTGATCAGTGAGGTAGCGGTATATTGAGATCCGGATGTTTATTTGGCCGTAGGCCTGTATTCTTTCTTCCCGATTTCTGACTGACTGTTGGACAGCCCGCACAAAGCGCTGACAAGCAGGGTAAGAAAAACGATCAAATAGGATTCCCTATCCGAAGGAGGATTAAATGTGTGGTTGGAAATGTTCCTGGAATGTATGGCTGATGAACGTAAATCTAATGCAACCTGTAAGAGCCGGGCGGTTTGTGCTGTATGCCAGGGTCAGTTTGGGAAGGTGTATAAATAAACATTGATATCTTCGTTGGGATTATTTTTCCCATAAAGAAAAAACAAATATAAGAGCCTTCTATTGTATGACATCTATCCGGGCAGTGGTAGCCAGGTTGTACTGAAGCCATTCAGGAAATCCCGTACCGGCATTCGTTTTTTGCCTTCCATCTGCAGTTCCAGAACATCCAGGTAACCATCGGCCGTGCTGATCAGAAGTTTGGATTTTCCGTCAGAAAAATACTGTCCGGGTTGCGCAGGTTTTCCGGAGCCAGTCACTTTTTTTGTCCGGTAGACCTTCAGTTTCTTATCATCCATGGTGGTCCAGGCGCAGGGATACGGGCTTAATCCCCGAATGAAGTTATGTACCCGGATGGTCGGCTGGTTAAAATTGATCTCACAGGTTTCCGTAAATATTTTGGGAGCATTAGAGGCTTCCATTGCGGCTTGAGGTTGAGGTTGTACGGCATTCTTTTCGATGGCTTGTATTGTTTTCAAAACCAGATGGGCGCCGGTTTCCATCATCCTGTCGTGTAACTCACCGGCAGTTTCATTTTCCCCGATGGGGAGCCTTTCCTGAAACAGGATATCACCAGTGTCTATCTCGTGCCGGAGCAGGAAGGTTGTGAGGCCGGTTTCGGTTTCTCCGTTTATGATGGCCCAGTTAATCGGCGCGGCGCCTCTGTATTTGGGCAGCAAGGAACCATGTAGATTCAGGGTGCCCAGCGGCGGCATATTCCAAACTATTTCCGGAAGCATCCGGAAAGCAACGACCACTTGGAGGTCGGCGTTCAGGGCGCGGAGTTCCTCAACGAATTCCGGGTTTTTCAGTTTAGGTGGTTGTAGGATCTTCAACCCATGCGCAAGCGCAAATTTTTTAACGGCAGATTCCTGCAGTCCCTGCCGGCCACCGGGTTTGTCGGGAGCGGTGATCACAGCTGCGATATCGTAACCGTGTTCAAGGAGGAGTTTTAATGGGGGCACGGCAAAATCAGGCGTGCCCATATAGATAATGCGCATGGTGCAAAAGTCTGTATTTTCCAGCACTCAGCACTGCTCCCCGTTTCAGAAACCGGTACCTTTGTGACCAAAATTTTCCCAAAACAGATTTGCTATGAAAGTATGGGTGGGTGTTTTAGGCTGGATCGGTTTGCTGCAATTTGTGCAGGCCCAACCTGCGGTGCAGTCAGAACCGTTCCGGATCATATTGCGAGAAGTACAATTCACGGCTGAAAAATCTACTATTCGTACCAGTGCGGCACGTTCGCTGGACAAGGTGGTGTCACTGATGGCAGCCACACCGGGAGTAACGATCGAGATCGGTGCGCATACCGATGCCAGTGGCAGCAGCTCCTATAACCAGCGGCTGTCTCAAAAACGTGCGGTAGCAGTGCGTGATTACCTGATCCGGAAAGGCGTTTCCTCCAGGCGCCTGAGTGCCCGTGGATACGGAGAAACCCGTCCGCATATTCGGTGCTCTCCGTGTTCGGATGCACAAAAGCAGCAAAACAGAAGGATAGAACTGTTGGTAAAAGGCGTACCGCAAGACTCCTCCCGACTGGCGGCCTGGTATGAACTAGGTGGGCTGCGGGTACCCAAACGGGTGGTTGATCCTCCCGTGCCAAAGGTGACTCCAACCATTGCTCCTGCCTATGACCAGAAATTATCCGAAGCATTTCAGGCCGAAAACCCGGCAGGTAAGACCAACAAGGATTATTTTGCTGAACTGAGCGAGGGTGGCTCCCCCAAGGCACCCGCTTCCTTACCGGCTACTTTTCTGGGCTATACAATCGAACTGGCCTGTGCGGCAAAACCCCTTGCCGCCGGCCACACCCTGTTCCAAAAATTTCAACCGGTATACCTGCGTAATGATCCTGCAGATACCTACTGCTATTTTACAGGGGCTTTTTTTACCCTTCCGGAAGCACAGCAATACCTGCATGAAGTAGTATTGCCTGCCACAGCTGCAGCAAAGGTGGTGTCCTTTCAGGGCGGGGTAAAAATCTATGCTGCTCCATAGTCAGACTCAAACAACCTTTGAGCGGGTTGGTCAATATACCACAGTACGACATACACCCCTCCGTCCGTCAACTATATACTGAATAAGATATACGCCAGCGGGAAGTTCGTTCAGCCGGACCTCCCGAACCTGTGTTTTCCGGATCACTGTCCGTCCTGCCTGATTAAAAACCACCACAACTGTTGCGGTATCTTCAAACAGAAGTCGGTTGCGTGTAATTTGCACCACAGGCTGCGGGTCGGTTATCTGGGTAGCTGTGCTGTTTCCAACCAGGAGTTGTCCGGTGCCGGTTTTCCGGATGCTGTGTACTCCGGACAATGCTGACTAAAGTTCCAACGTGCCGGTAACCCGGAATTCCATACTATCCTTGGTTCGAAGCCGCCCACCACTCATCGCGCCGGTACCAGGACATTCAATCCGGGCATGGCCAATAGCCGGGTAGGTTATTTGAACCGGAGCGGTCAGGCGGTTATGCCAATTTCAAAATGTCTTTACATTTCTCCATGTTGCCCCCCAAACCGGTAAGTGAAATTGAAGTTGATCAGGTAGTCGGCAAATGCAGCATCCCCGTGCCGGTAAACACC
>SBHD01000014.1 GCA_006226345.1 Bacteroidota bacterium
GATCCGGAGCTGGCCTACATCATTGCCCATGCAGTGCTGGACTTCGACCCTGGACTGATCCTGTATGGCTTAAGCGGCAGCCCGTCGATCGAACAGGGCCATCTCCTGGGACTTCAGACTGCCAGCGAGGTATTTGCCGACCGGACCTATCAACCCGACGGATCGCTGACGCCGCGCAGCCAGGCTGATGCCCTGATCGCAGCGCACGAAAAATGCATGGGTCAGGTTTGGGATATGCTGGAGAATGGCGTCGTCATTGCGACAGATGGCACAGCAGTGCCTATAAAAGCCGAAACGATCTGTCTGCACGGCGACGGAGCACACGCTGTGGATTTTACCCGGGCGATACGGGCGTTTTTGGAAAAACAAGGTGTGGCAGTTAAAGCGTCTTAGTTCTCCTTGATTACATCAAGCACAGTTGTGAGGAATATCGAATATCCAACAAGGAATGTCCAATATTGAAGTGCTTCACCATTCCGGAAAGGTGTACTCCTTCGATATTGGACATTCCTTGTTGGATATTCGATATTCTATGCACTCGATCCCATTACTTTTTCTCTGGCAAAGTTGCGTTAGCGTGTATCCAAAAAAATATTCACAAATGCATTACATAACTTCAACCCGATGAAACAAGCTTCCTCTGCCCTGCTTGGCGCCGCCTTTTTGATGGCCACCTCTGCTATTGGCCCCGGATTCCTGACCCAAACGGCAGTATTTACGGAAGAGCTGCTGGCTTCTTTTGGGTTCGTGATCCTGGTGTCGGTATTGCTTGATCTCGGCGCACAGCTCAATATCTGGCGCATCCTGACCGTCCGCAACCAACGGGCCCAGGAGCTCGCCGATTCCGTGGCGCCCGGGCTGGGTTATTTTCTCGGCGGGTTGGTGGCTTTCGGAGGCCTGGCTTTTAACATTGGCAATATCGGCGGCTGCGGCCTGGGCCTGAATGCCCTCACCGGCATGGATATCCCAACGGCAGCCTTGCTCAGCGGCCTGCTGGCCGTTCTGCTGTTCTGGCTGAAAGACGCCGGGCGTGTTATGGATGCTGTGGTGAAAGTATTGGGTGTGCTGCTGCTGGGCCTGACCGTATATGTAGCCTTCGCGGCGCAACCGCCTGTAGGGGAAGCACTCTACCGCACGGTGTGGCCGGAGCAACTGGATGCGCTGGCTATTATTACGCTGGTCGGCGGTACAGTGGGTGGTTATATCAGTTTTGCCGGCGCACACCGTTTGCTGGATGCCGGGGTGAAAGGTCCGGAGTCGATCCCGAAAGTACAGCGCAGCGCCACTACCGGCATCCTGCTTACAGCCGTTATGCGGTTTGTGTTGTTCCTGGCAGCGTTTGGCGTACTGGCCGGCGGCGCCAGCCTGGACCCCGGTAATCCGCCGGCCAGCGTATTCCGGCTGGCAGGCGGTGAGATCGGGTACCGGCTGTTTGGTCTGGCCATGTGGTGTGCGGCGATCACTTCCGTGATCGGATCGGCTTACACCTCTGTTTCCTTTATCCGGACCTGGCATCCCCGCCTCAACAGCCATCACCGGTGGCTGATCACCGGATTTATCCTGGTGTCCACTGTAATTCTATTATGGCTGGGCAAACCGGTGCAACTGCTTATTCTGGCAGGTGCCGTTAATGGCCTGATCCTGCCGGTCGCACTAGCTGTCGTATTAATAGCAGCCGGCCGCCACAAAGTGACGGCCGGCTATCTGCACCCCCGCATCCTGACCATTGCCGGGTGGCTGGTCGTGCTCGCCATGAGCTGGATGGGTGTGCTCGGGTGTATGAAGCTACTTTGACCGGACGGCTGTTATCCGGTTTAGCTTTTTGCTGCCTCTTCCCGGATCGCAGCCTGTGCCGCTGCCAGCCTGGCAATCGGTACCCGGAACGGTGAGCAGCTCACGTAGTCCAGACCGGTACGGTGGAAGAAGTCGACCGAAGCCGGATCACCACCGTGTTCGCCGCAGATACCAATCTCGATATCACTACGGGTTGCACGGCCCTTCTTCGTGGCCATATCTACCAGCTGTCCTACTCCTTTTTGGTCGATCGACTGGAACGGATCACGCTCGTAGATCGCTTTTTTAATGTAGTGCGGCATGAACTTGCCCACATCATCGCGGGAGAAGCCCATCGTCATCTGCGTAAGGTCATTGGTACCGAAGGAGAAAAACTCGGCGCTTTGCGCAATGCTGTCGGCCACCAGTGCAGCCCGTGGCGTTTCGATCATCGTACCGATCATATAATCGATCCGTTCATTGTGTTCTGCAAATACTGTTTCGGCCGTTTCCCGGATTACTTCCGCCTGCTGATTGAACTCGCGTACGCTGCCTACCAGCGGGATCATGATCTCTGCCCGTGGGTCCAGCCCTTCATGTTTGATATTCAGTGCTGCTTCCAGGATCGCCCGCGTTTGCATTTCGGTGATCTCCGGGAAGGTAATGCCCAGGCGGCAACCCCGGTGGCCCATCATCGGGTTGAACTCGTGCAGTTCTTCCACCCGTGCCTTGATCCGGCTGGGCTTGACGCCCATCTGGTCGGCCAGGTCCTGCTGGCTTTCTTCGTCGTTGGGCACGAACTCGTGCAATGGCGGGTCGAGCAACCGGATCACGACCGGCAGGCCATCCATTTCACGGAACAGGCCTTCAAAGTCACCACGTTGCATCGGCAGGATCTTGGCCAGGGCTGCCCGCCGTTCGCCTTCCGTATCGGCGAGGATCATTTCCCGTACAGCCATGATACGATCGCCTTCGAAGAACATGTGCTCGGTACGGCAAAGTCCGATACCTTTTGCACCAAAGTTGCGGGCAATAAGTGCTTCGTCGGGTGTGTCGGCATTCGTCCGGATACCCAGGCGCTTAAACTTGTCCGTAAGCCCCATCAGGGAACCAAAATCACCGCTGAGTTCGGCGTCCTTGGTTGGGACCTGACCTTCCAGCACCTCACCAGTAGTGCCGTTGAGGGAGATCCATTCGCCTTCCGCGTATACCTTGCCATCGACGGTCATCTTACGCGATTTATAATCGACATGGATGGCGCCGGCGCCGGATACACAGCATTTTCCCATTCCACGGGCCACCACGGCGGCGTGCGAGGTCATACCACCCCGGGCCGTCAGGATACCCTTGGCCACACTCATTCCACGGAGGTCTTCGGGCGACGTTTCAAGCCGGACCAGGATGACGGCCTTTCCTTTTCTGGCCCATTCTTCGGCTTCGTCGGCAAAGAAGACGATCTGACCGGTGGCGGCACCGGGAGAAGCCGGCAGGCCGCGTGCGATCACATTGGCCTGCTGCAGCGCTTTGGGATCGAAGATCGGGTGCAACAGTTCATCCAAGCGGTTGGGATCGACCCGCATCAGGGCTGTTTTTTCATCGATCATACCCTGCCGCAGCATTTCCATGGCGATGCGTACCATAGCAGCACCGGTGCGTTTGCCATTCCGCGTCTGCAACATCCACAGGCGGCCCTCCTGGATGGTAAACTCCACATCCTGCATGTCTGAATAGTGGTTTTCCAGTGTTGTTTCGGCTTCTATGAGCTGTTTGAAGACTTCCGGCATCAGTTCCTCCAGCGAAGGGTATTTAGCTTTACGTTCTGCCTCGTCTACACGGGCCAGCTGCGCCCAGCGCCGTGAACCTTCCAGGGTCACCTGTTGCGGCGTGCGAATACCGGCAACTACATCTTCCCCTTGTGCATTGACCAGGAATTCACCATTGAACAGGTCTTCCCCGGTACCGGCATCGCGGGTGAAAGCAACACCGGTAGCACTGGTATTGCCCAAGTTACCGAACACCATAGCCTGTACATTGACGGCCGTTCCCCAGGATTCGGGGATTTCGTTCAGTTCGCGGTATACCCTGGCACGTTCGTTGTTCCAACTTTCAAATACGGCAAATACAGCGCCGCGCAATTGTTCGTACGGATCCGTCGGAAATTCGCGTCCCAGCCGGGCCAGAATTAAGGCCTTGAAGCGCTGAACGAGTTCTTTCAGGTCTTCCGTCGTCAGATCGGTATCTTCCTTAACCCCTTTTTCTTCCTTCACATTATCAATGATCACTTCGAAGGGGTCGTGGTCTTCCTTGGAAACCGGTTTCAGCCCCATGACCACATCGCCATACATTTGAATAAAACGCCGATAGGAGTCCCATGCAAACCGGTCATTGTTGGCCTTCCGCGCCAACCCTTCCACGGCGATATCGTTCAGCCCGAGGTTGAGGATCGTATCCATCATACCCGGCATAGATGCACGGGCGCCCGAACGGACTGAAAGCAGCAGCGGGTCGTCGGCATTGCCGAATTTTTTGCCCATTTCCTGCTCCAGGAAAGTAACTCCGTCCTGTACTTCTTTCCGGATCAACTCCAGCACTTTGTCCCGGCCCTGCCGGATATACTCCGTGCATGCCTCGGTCGTGATCGTAAAGCCAGGCGGCACCAGGATACCCAGCCGGCACATCTCGGCCAGGTTGGCGCCTTTACCGCCAAGCAGGTTTTTCATTTGCGCCGAACCATCTGTCCGGGATTTTCCAAACACATAGACATACTTTAACTTAGTGGACATAACTAAAAAAGGTTTTGTAGCGGGGAACGTGTATGGAGCCTGGTGTGAATATTAAACTACAAAGGCGCTAAGATGCCGGATCTCTGACTCCGCGTCTTAGCGTCTTCGCAATGAAATATTTGATAAAAAAGCCCTGGACACAACCGCCGACTACGTGAATTTTAACATATATTATTCAGGCTGCAACCTAGTGCTTGCTGACGGCCTGAACAGTAGGGAAAATCAGCTTCGCCACTGAATATTATCACCATAAACCACCGGAGAAGTACCTATTCTGCGTATGGAACGGCAAATCAGTGGCCGGCATCCATAAGGCCTATAAAATAAGCGCAGGGATGACACGAAATAAAATGGTGAAATCGCTCCAGGAGCAGCTGCAACAAATCCGGTCCTACGTCCGGAAGCCCCGGGCCTTGTGTACCAAAAAGGGCCGGCTACACCGTTTCCGAGTGGCCCTGAAACACTGGCGGGCCAATCTGCGCCTGTTGGAGGCTGCCGACCCCTGTTTCCCTTACCCGGAAATATATGCCCCCTTCAAGACCCTTTTCGGGCAGGCGGGCGCCGTCCGGTTCTGGCAGTTGCAGGGAGCATTGGTGAAAAGCACCGGGGTCTGCCCGGCCTTTTTCGCAGGGTTTTACGAAACCCATATCCGGAAACAACGAAAGCAGGCACAAAAAGCCTTTCGCCAGGCCCTCCGCCGGGAACGGATGTTCCGCTGGAAAGATCTGAAACAGGAATTCCGCCTGTCGGTCCGGCAATGTACCCCACAAGCCCTGGAAGCCTATTTTCGGGACCTGCAAAAAAAGATCGGACAAGAGTGCCTGGCGCCCCCGGAATCACGTGACTTTCACGACCTCCGCAAGGCACTGAAGGAATACCGGATCAACCGCCAAACAGCAGTACAACATTTTGGCCTGGACCCCGGCCCGGTCGCCGGCATCCCGGATGGCAGCACCGATCTGGACACCACTCTCGGGCAATGGCACGATTTCGATGCTGCCGCCTGGCAGCTGCGCCTGGACCTGGATAACCAGCCCTGGCCGGACAGTATGCGGGCAGAAGGCCTCGTTTTACTGGAATACTGGAAACAGCAGGCGCAAGCTAACCTGAGGCAGGCAAAGGCTTCCCTGGTTGCACTTCAGACGCAACTGTAAAAACCGAAAATGCCGCCTTATCCCAGCAGATCCACCAGTTTGCCCAGTTTACCAAAGGCTTTTCCGAAGAAAGCAATGAATTTGGCCGCTGTCTTCACCTGCTGGTACTTCTTTTTAAACTTCGGGTAGAGCTCGGCGAATTGTTTGCCGTAGGGTTTTTTGATAAATTTTGCCGTGAAAATGCCTTGTTCAAGCAGGCTCATCCGGTTAAAGGTACTATTGACCTCGGTGATGATCGCCTGCATGGCCGCTTCATTCTGATCATAATACTGCGCGACGAGCTTGCCGCCTTTTACCGGGTTGATGGGCTTGAGGGCGGTGTTCATCAGGCGTACACTGGAGGCCAGGAGCGAGTCGAGTTTTTGCTCAGAGGTCAGGTTTGACCTGGACACCCGCGTCAGCATGCTGCGTTCCTGGGAGAGGAATTTTCCGTAATTGAAACAGGCAGTTGCCGTGAGGGTTACGGCCAGCGAAAGGAGGATGGTGGATACGCGCATATGGAATGGTCTTTTCGGCAAAACGCCAGAGCGGCCGGATTTGGTGTCCGGGCAGGTGGTAAAGTTACGTTAAGAAGGACGAGGTATTTCCGTGGGATGGTTTCGGTGCGCTGCACCTTACCCTTGACCCTTCCCGGATGTACTACAAATATTGCGCGGCGGCTTGCGAAGCGAAGCAATTTCCCCCTTTGAAGACAGGGGTGGTTGGTTCTGATTTAGGCGCTTGTACATTGAACATTTTCAATTAAAAAGATTTCGAGATCACCAATGTTCAGGCAGGTACAAAGAGCCTGGCACAAACGCTGGACGCGG
>SBHD01000036.1 GCA_006226345.1 Bacteroidota bacterium
CCCTGATCAGCCACCGGCTTGATATTCCGGTTGCCTATTTTATGCGGGATACGGTAGAGGTATTGGACGGTCACCCGTTTGCCGGTTTGGTATCCAACATCGGAATTATCCTGTGGTGCGGAACTGGGGCCGTTTGTTTATTTGCGGATGCCTTACTTCAGTCCCGGAATG
The DNA here is from genome assembly GCA_006226345.1 of Bacteroidota bacterium. GTDB lineage: Bacteria > Bacteroidota > Bacteroidia > Chitinophagales > Saprospiraceae > M3007. The sequence continues at coordinate 172 of SBHD01000036.1, forward strand.
CCAATCAGACAGATTCATCTTTTTTAAGAGGGGCAGGCTTGCTTTCCCTGGTACTGCTGGTTGATGATTTTTTCCTGATGCACGACAAGATTTTGCCGCATTACCTCCATATCCCGGAGATCATTGTCTACATGCTGTACCTGGCACTGATTGCCACTTTCCTCATTTATTTTTTCCGGCAAATCCTGCAAACGGAATACGTGCTTCTCCTGGCTGCCTGCGGGCTGTTTGGTCTTTCGATCCTTGCCGATCTGGTACTGCCACAGGACGGAATGGTTATCTTATATGAAGATGGTATCAAACTACTGGGGCTCGCTACCTGGAGCCTATACTTCATCCGGACTGCATTTTTTAAAGTCCGGAACCACCTGACCAACTAACAGAGAAATCTTACTGAGCAGCGACCTTGACTACTTTTCGGACAGTGGTTTGCGGGCCTGCCTGACATTTTACAAAATAGACACCACTGGGTACGTTGGGCAGATCAAAACGATATAAGCCTTCGTTGAGTACGCGGAAAGGAAGCAAGACTGCGACCGTAACCCCCGATTCGTCAGTCATTTCCACCGAAACCGGCGCTGTCGTTTCCAGGTTAACATCCAATGTCGCTTTCTCGAAATAAGGGTTGGGGTAAATTTTCAGGTCGAATGTCGATTCCAGGGCCGGCTTACCGCTACCGGCAAACAGTCGTTCTTCTGTGCGGTTGGCTGAACGGTTAGCCCATGTAAGGTTAGCCTCCGGTTGGACCGGAGCGGGCACCTGTGTCTCGGATGGGGCCAGCCAACGCAGGGTATTTTCAAGTATCCGGGTAGATACTGGTTCGTCATAATAGTATTCCAGGCCGATATACACGATCTTACCTGCCCCCATGGATTTATATCCGAGCGCGGGGTAGCCACGAACCTCGGAAAGCACCACAAAATTAGGGTCGGCCACATCTAGCGGATAGGCATAATTCTGAAGAGCAAAATCAGCCGGGATATCCTGCAGGATCGGATGTTCTGGCGCTTTAGTGTGCAAGGCCAGATCTGTACAGAAATAACCAAAATCCAGGTCAAACAGGCCGTATTGCTGAAGCATGCCAAACTGATCGGTACCACTGAAGACCACTGCCCCACCCTTCTGCACATAATTGGCCAATACGCGACCGTAAGCCCGGATCTGTCCAGTACTACCGGTAGCGGGATAGGTGACCACAACGACCGATTGTCCATTTAATGCTGCAGTGAGGTCCTTTCCACTGCCTTTCCAAAACTCGGTGATCAGAACCCCCGGCAACCGTTTTTGGATCAAGTCCTTAACTTTTCCCGCATAAGCGCTGTCATAGGCAGAATAGTTGAGCATCAGGACATTAACTCCCTGAACGGAGTCAGCAGACCTGGAACACTCCACAACATCTTTTGGCAATACCGGCGTTGTTTCCCAATCAAGAAAGATATGGGCAAGAGTATTGTTTACGGGAAAAGGCCGCTCCAATGAAATCGGATCTCCAGACTGATAGGCTGCCAGCGAAAGCAGACCGGCCATCAGCACGGCAAAAGAAGCAGCTCGAAGCATGGGTTAGTATATTTTGACCTATAAAAACTACGTTTTCATTCCAAACGCCAAAATCACACCAAATCGTACAATCAGCGTAAAATTTAGGGGGTGCAAAGGTACAACTATTAAAAATAGAAACCTCAAAATCCTGGTGCGCCGGTCAATTCAACCAAAATAAAACGCCCGGCGGTCAGGTGCACCACCGGGCGTTTTGCCATAATCCGTACAGGCTTATTTCTTTGAAACCAGGGTAATTTCCAGGTCAAATTCGTCATAAATGGTTTTGTCACCCAGATCGTCGAAGAAAGAGCCAGAACCGTACCGAATGTTGTATTCAGACCGGTCTACCGTTAATTTCCCGTTAGCCGTAACCATACCATTGCTTTCGGTCAGGTTCACAAAAAACTTGGTCTCTTTGGTTGTGTCTTTGATCGTCAGGTTGCCAATAACCTTATAGTTTCCTTTTGTGTCCTGCGGAATAGCACGCGTAATGACAAACTTTGAGGTGGGATAATTGGCAACACCGAAGAAGTCATCGCTTTTCAGGTGCCCAACCAGTTTGCCCGCCCATTCACCTTCCAAATCAGTACAGGTGATCGAGTTCATATCAACAACGAACGATCCTCCGGTGAGTTTGCCGTCCGTAAATTGGAGTGCGCCACTTTTTAATTTAACCGTACCGGTATGCTCGCCTGTTACCTTGTAACCTTTCCAGATAACCGAGCTGGAAGTAACATCTACATTATAAGATACCGGAGCGGTAGCGGCCATGGCCAAAACAGCAAAAAGCGGGAGAAAGAACAGTTTTTTCATGCGAATCTTAAAGATTTTAGAATGGTGAAACTTTAAAGCGCTCAAACGCAGGGCAAATGTACGCCTTTAAGTGTTTTAAAAACAGGTGTTATAACATCTAATGTAAAATTTGGTTTATTGCCGACAAATCTTTTTTTAAATTTTTTCCCAGCAGCGTCCAGACGATCTGGAGAAACCAGGGAATGCGACAGAAATGCTGCATGCACCCGGCCAAGGGTTTAGGCAGGCAGGCATATTATTGGTCAGGAGGAAAAGATTCCAACCAAATAAAATTTTCAAACAATACTTTGTTTTAAATATGCAGCAGTGTACCTTTGCGGCTCGAATTTTGACCGATAAGGATTTAAAGTAGAAATACCATGAAAGAAATGGACGCTATTAAGTTTGTGCACGAGCAAACGCTGCGTACCCCGGAGTTCCCGAGTTTTAAAACCGGAGACACTATTATTGTAAAGTATCGGATCGTTGAAGGAGACAAAACCCGGGAACAGGATTTCCGGGGTGATGTGATCCAGATCAAAGGCCATGGCCTTACCCGCTCCTTCACTATTCGCAAAATGTCGCACGGAGTAGGTGTAGAACGTATCTTCTCGTACTCCAACCCGAACATCGCCGGAATTCAGGTGGTTAAGCGCGGCCGCGTTCGCCGTTCCCGCCTGTTCTACCTCCGTGGTTTGGTAGGTAAGAAGGCACGCATCAAGGAGTTGAAATTCTTCAACACGAATCAGAACAACTAAGGGCTCTACGCCTTCCTGATACAAAACGGCTGACCGGCAATTTGCTGGTCAGCCGTTTTTCTTTGTTGTACAGGCAGTCGTTCTGCGAACGTGGGTTTGTGATCTTGTTAATAACCGAAAGGATAAATTCAGCCAACAGGAATACCAAAAACCCGTTAAGAGTCGCTCCTATCCCTGTAGCACCAAAGCCGCAATCCGTAACGGGCCTCCACTCCCCCCTTTAATCTTCATCGGCAGGGCTACCACCCAGAAACCGGTCGGTGGTAGTTGTTCGAGATTAGCCAGGTTTTCAAATGCTGGTATATTCTCCTTGAAAAGGATCTGATGGCTTTCAAACAAGGTGGACTGCCCGTAGTCAATACTGGGTGTATCCAGACCAATGGCATGGATGCTCCGTTCCTGCACCAACCATTGCGCCGCTTCCGGCGCCAGTCCGGGAAAGTGGAGCAGAGCTACTGCAGCAGCGCCCCGCTCCGCTGTCCCCATGTATTTGGCCCGGTCCGGCCAATAGCGGCCATAACCAGTGTGCAATAAGACAATCGCTCCTTCCGGCAGCATACCATGTTCGGACTCCCACTGTTGAAAATCAGCCGTTGATATCTGGTAGTCCGGATCGGCAAGCGCCTTTTCCGATACATCCACCACTACAGCTGCACCGATGAGTTGCTCCAGCGGAATTTCTTCCATGGAGCGTTTTCCCGCTGAAAAATGGATCGGCGCATCCAAATGGGTGCCACCGTGTTCGGCAGCACAATACTGAAATGCCGTATAATAAAAACCGCTATCGGTTATTCCGGCAAAAACAGTATCCAGTTTAAAAGACTCTGCCGTTGGCCAGTACACGGTGTTCTCATCAAAATCATGCGTCAGGTCAACCCATGTACCATCCGGAAACCGGATAGGTTGGCCATTCTGATCCGACGTATTACAGGCCATCGCAACAAGACACAGTGCACAGATAGAAAGGAGCGATTTCATGAAATCTGTAGGTTATGATTCTTGCATGAACGGATAACGGTAGTCAGTAGGCGCCACAAAATTCTCCTTGATCGTCCGCGGCGACAACCACCGGTACAAGTTCAGGATTGAGCCGGCCTTATCATTGGTACCGGAAGCCCGGCCGCCACCAAAAGGCTGCTGCCCAACGACGGCTCCGGTCGGCTTGTCATTGATGTAGTAGTTTCCAGCGGCATGGCGCAATTTCTGTCCTGCCAGTTCAATCGCAGCGCGGTCGCGGGCAAAAACAGCACCGGTTAATGCGTACGGCGAGGTCGAGTCGAGCAGGTCCAGCGTCTCCGAATACTGATCATCCTTGTAAACATATATGGTCAGTACCGGCCCAAAGATCTCCTCACACATGGTGATGTATTTCGGGTCTTTGGATAACAATACGGTTGGTTCGATATAATATCCTTTGGACTTATCAAAGTTGCCGCCGGCAATCACCTCTACCTGATCGGACTCTTTTGCAGCGGTGATATAGCTGGATATCTTGTCAAAGGCCTTATTATCAATTACGGCATTGAAGAAGTTGGTAAAATCCTCCGGCGAACCCATTTTAATGTTTCGCAGATCGTCCAGCATATACTCCTTGACGGTTGGCCACAAACCTGCCGGGATATAAGCCCTGGACGCGGCCGAACATTTTTGCCCCTGGTACTCAAACGCACCACGAACCAGCGCTGTGGCCAGTGCTTTGGGTTCGGCAGACGGATGAGCGATGACAAAATCCTTACCGCCGGTCTCCCCTACGATGCGAGGATAGGATTTGTACAAACCAATGTTGTTGCCAATCGTTTTCCAAAGGTGCTGGAATACACCGGTACTTCCGGTAAAGTGGAGCCCGGCAAAATTGGGGTCTTCAAATACCACGCTACCGATTGTCGGGCCGTCCACATACACCAGGTTGATCACACCCGGTGGCAGGCCAGCCTCTTCCAGTATCTCCATGATCACTGCGGCTGAATATGCCTGGGAATCTGCAGGTTTCCAGACAGCCACATTACCCAACATTGCAGGTGCTGTAGGCAGATTACCGGCAATAGAAGTAAAGTTGAACGGAGTCAAGGCAAACACAAAGCCCTCCAGTGGCCGCCAGTCCAGCTGGTTCCAGGTATTTCGGACGCTAAGGGGTTGTTGCTTATAAATCTCCTGCATGAACCAGGCATTGTACCGCCAAAAATCTACCAGTTCGCAAACACAATCGATCTCTGCCTGATAGGCTGTTTTACTCTGACACAACATGGTCGCGGCATTCATTTTGGCGCGATAAGGGCCGGCCAGCAAGTCTGCTGCTTTCAGGAAGATGGCTGCCCGCTCCTGCCAGGGCATAGCTTCCCAGGCCGGTTTGGCTGCCATAGCAGCATCAATGGCAGCCCGGACGTGAGAAGCATCCCCTTTGGCATGATACCCCAGTTTATGATCGAGTTCATGCGGCGGATGAATCGTAACACGGGCACGGGTAAAGACCTGCTTGCCACCGATATACATTGGCACATCGGCTTCTTGGCCCTTAAGCACCGCCAGCGCTTTTTTCAAAGCCTGTTTCTCCGGAGAGCCCGGAGCATAATTCAGGACAGGTTCATTGACAGGATACGGAATATTGAATATGGCGTCAGACATAGATATTGAATATTGAGATATTGAGATATTCGGTTTAATACCCGGAAAAGCCTCCGGATGGTTAGGCCGTGGTGGCAAAAGGTTACTTTATACCGGAAGGGATCCGGATTTCGGCAGGAATGAACGGAGCGGCATCACCTCCACCCACAATGATCTCCCGGACAATGGTGCTGCTGATATGGGAATAATCGGGCTGCGCGATCAGAAATACTGTTTCGATCCCGCCCCCGACGATGTGGTTGAGTTGAGAGATCGTTTTTTCATAATCAAAGTCCGAACCATTCCGCAAACCACGCAGGAGATACCGGGCGCCAATACGCTGGCAATAATGCGCTGTCAGGTTCTCAAAATAATCGACCCGGACATTTGGATAGCCGGCGAACACCTGCCGCAACCAATCCAGTCGCTGTTCCAGAGAAAACAAGTATTTTTTAGTTGTGTTTACGCCGACCGCTACTACTATCTGATCAAAAAGCGGAAGCGCACGGGTGACCAGGTCCACATGTCCGATAGTAATAGGATCGAAGGAGCCCGGGAATACAGCAATTTTCATAGGCATTGGTTAAAGCAAGGGCGAAGTTGACGAATTTCGGGCAGGAGGCAAAGAAAAAGCCGGACTGCATGCATGCAG